>NZ_JBEOUO010000007.1:0-350557 GCF_040302485.1 Streptomyces sp. NPDC126499
CGGCTTCATGAACGAGTACCCGGTGGCCCGCATGTGGCGCGACTCCAAGATCCTGGAGATCGGCGAGGGCACGACGCCGGGCGGACCGACCGGCAGGGGCCCGAGGCCGGCCCCGGCTCCGGCGGCTCCCGCCGCGCCCGGCGCCCCGGCTGCTCCCGCGCCGGCGGTCGCCGTGGCACCACCCGCCCCCGGGACGCCTGGCGCTCCGGGGACTGCTGGCGCCCCTGGAGTCCCGGGCACCCCGGGCACCCCGGGAGCCCCTGGAGGCGCCCCCGTCGCCCCCGGCGTCACGGGCCGCACCGGGCGCTCCCGTGGTACGGCGTCCAGCCGGAAGACCGCCGTGGCGCGGGCGGTGAGCAGCGGTGCCGGGAGGCGCTCGCCGTTCTCGCCCACCGTGGTGACCCGGTCGGTGCCGGTGGCGAGCCCCGCGCTGCGGTAGGTCCCGGGGGGCCGCCGTACCGTCGCCGTGCAGTCGGCAAAGGCGCCGGGGGCGAGCAGCGGCAGGGTCGCGGACCGCCGGGCCCCGCACACGATCCCGCCCGGCACGGCGCCGAGGGGCGGGTCGGAGAGCCGGATCGCGTGGACGGTCCGGTTGCCCGGGTTGGACACGGTGTACCGCACGACCGCCTGCCCGGGGCCGGTCACCCGTACCGCCTCCGTCAGGGCGAGGGCGCCGGCGACGCCCTCGTACCCGGAGCGCGCGGTCGCCGTGAGGCGCTTGCCGAGCGAGGGGATGTCGCCGCTCGCGCGGGCCGTCGTGACGTGCCGGCCGGGCAGGGCCGGGAAGCGGGCGGTGCACCGCACCGTCCGGAGCGCGGCGAGCGGGCCCGCCGGGCAGCTGACCCGGCCGCCCGGCACACCGGGGTCGGTGACCCGTACCCGGTGGAGGTCCGCCTCGCCCCGGTTGACCAGGCGGTAGCGCTTCACGACCACCGCGCCGACCCGCACGGCGGGCCCGGCGCCGGGGACGGTGTTCGCGGTGACGGTCAGCTCCAGGGCGCCGTCCCCGGCTCCGCCGGCGCGGGCGCGCGGCGCGGTCAGGAGCAGGAGCAGAGGCGGCAGCAGGGCCAGGACCAGCGCGAGGAGCAGGGACAGGAGCGAGGGCAGGAGCAGCAGCGGGGACAGCGGGGCGTGCCGCGGTCGCATGACGGGCACCTCCTGGCGCTCGGACGGCCGTACCGCCGTACGTCCGGCGGACCGGACGACCGGAGTGGCCGAAAAGTCGGATGATCGGTCCGCAGGTCATGCTCGTCATGCCGAAGGCGCGCGCCCCGGGCAGGACACGCGGCACTCACCCCGCTCGGACCCCTCTTTCACCCGTCCGCCGAACCGTGCGGCACCCTTGAGCCATGAACGACGACTGCGCGCCCGCACCCCGCCGCGCTCGCGTCCGTGCCCCGAGCTCATCGGCAAGGGCGGCTGGCTGAACACCGGCGGAGACGATCTGACCCTCACCGATCTGACGAGGAAAGATCGTTCTGCTCGACTTCTGAAAATCGACAACGGAGCACCTAACCTGCGTTCACGCTGAGAGTGTGCACCAGGACACGATCTGTGATCTCTACCTGCGCTTGTCCCTCGACCGGGATGGCAAGACCGCAATCGAACGGCAGGAAGGCGACTGTCGCGCCTGGGCCGAACGCAACGGACTGACCGTCCGCAAGGTCCACATGGACAGAGGGCGCTCCGGTTACAAGACCGTTGAGCGCAAGGGGTTCGATGCCGCGTTGGCAGCGGTCACGGCGGGCGTCGTCGGCACGCTGATCGTCTGGAAGCTGGATCGCCTGTCCCGCAAGGGCATTGGCCAGGTGGGCAAGGTGCTGGACGACATCGAGAAGGCCGGTGGCCGTCTCGTCTCAGTCGTGGATGGCCTCGACACCTCGAACGACTCGGCGCGCATGGCCGTCGCGATGCTCGCTGAGCTGGCCCGGTCCGAGTCGCAGAATCTCGGCACGCGTGTCGGGCACGCGAAGCGCTACCTCCGCAGCAAGGGGCAGTGGATCGGCGGACAGCCTCCGTATGGACTGCTCATCGACCCGACGACCAAGAAGCTCGTCCACGACCCTGAGTACGCCGTCTATGCCCGCCTGATCGCGGATGAAGCACTCGCCGGGGCATCGTTGGTCAAGATCGCCCGACTCCTCAACGAGTACGAGATCCTCTCGCCCCGGGGTGGGCAGTGGAACGCGGCCACCATCATGCAGCTCCTGCGCTCCCCCGCTTTCGCCGGCCTGATGCCGGAGACCGAGAGCGTCGAGACGGGTGACGGCGAGCGGAAGTACACGGGCAGGGTCTTCCCATACCGCGATCCCGAGACGCTGGACACCGTCGAGATCGGCGAGGGGATCATCACGGTCGGAGAGCGGGAACAGATCATCCGCATGCTGGAATCCAGAACGTTCGTGGACGCAGGAAAGCGGCGGCCGAAGCCCGAGGGGACGGCCCTGCTCACGGGACTCGTCTTCTGCGCGGTTCCCGGCTGTGGTCGCCGGATGCACCGTGTGGGCGGGAGCTATCAGTGCATGGCCCGCCGCGCGGGCAACCAGTGCATCGGAGCGTCGGCGTTGGCTGAGGCGGTGGACCAGTACGTGACGGAACAGTTCCTCACCAAGCTCCCGGCGCTCGGACCGGACGACCCGCTGCTTGCCGCGATCGCAGCTCGCTGGGTGCACCGTGTGGATCCGGAGACCTTCGCGAAACGTGATGCGCTTACTGCCGAGATCCAGGATGAGGAAGCCCGCTTGGCCGACCTGGAAGACGCCCGCTATGTGCGTGGCGAGTTCAGTGGTGCCGCAGCCGTGGAACGCTACAACCGGCTTTCGGAGCGCCTGAGGGGGCGCATCGAGGGGCTTCGCACCGATCTCCGCAAGCTCCCCATGCCGTCGGTGGACATGTCACCGATGCTCGACGGCCTCACCCTGCGTGAGGCGTGGGCTGACGCGACGAATGAAGACCGGCGGGGTCGGCTGTCACTTGCCATAGACCGGGTTGAGGTGAGTAAGGGAGTGCGTGGTCAGCGGATCATCCCCGAGCAACGCATCCAGATCCATTGGGCGAAGCTGGCGGGCACTGACACCGCCGCCTGAGCACCCGGTAAGCATGACCCTTCTGGAGTTCTCGGAAGTCGCCGTGGTCGGGCGTGCGCCCTGAGCAGGCCCTTCGTACGGACGTGATCCTGCGTTCACGGGCGGATGGCAAGCTTGAAGGATGAACGATGCTGCCCCGGCGCCCACCCCTGCGCCTGCGCCCCGCCGACGTGCCCGTGTCCGTGCTCCCGAGCTGATCGGCAAGGGGGGCTGGCTGAACACCGGAGGCAAAGAGCTGACCCTCGCCGACCTGCGAGGTAAGTGCGTTGTTGTTGATTTTTGGACCTTCTGCTGCATCAACTGCCTGCACGTCCTCGACGAGCTGCGCGAGCTGGAGGAGAAGCACCGCGACACCCTCGTGATCGTCGGAGTGCACTCGCCGAAGTTCGTCCACGAGGCCGAGCACCAGGCCGTCGTCGACGCCGTCGAGCGCTACGAGGTCCACCACCCCGTCCTCGACGACCCGGAGCTCGCGACCTGGAAGCAGTACGCCGTACGGGCCTGGCCGACCCTCGTCGTCATCGACCCCGAGGGCTATGTCGTCGCCCAGCACGCGGGCGAGGGTCACGCCAACGCGATCCGGACGCTGGTCGAGGAGCTGGAGGCCGAGCACGAGGCGAAGGGCACGCTGCGCCGTGGTGACGGCCCGTACGTGCCGCCGGAGCCGGTCGCGACCGACCTGCGCTTCCCCGGCAAGGCGGTCCTGCTGCCGGGCGGCACCTTCCTGGTCTCGGACACCACCCGGCACCAGCTCGTGGAGCTCGCGGCGGACGGCGAGAACGTGGTGCGGCGGATCGGCGGCGAGGGCGAGTTCCGCGAGCCGCAGGGCCTGGCGCTGCTGCCGGACGGGAAGGTCGTCGTCGCGGACACCGTGAACCACGCGCTGAAGCTGCTCGACCCGGAGACCGGTGCGATCGAGCGGATCGCCGGCACCGGCCGCCAGTGGTGGCAGGGCTCCCCCACCTCGGGCCCCGCCCTGGAGGTCGACCTCTCCTCGCCGTGGGACGTCGCCTGGTGGCAGGGCAAGGTGTGGATCGCCATGGCGGGCGTCCACCAGCTGTGGACGTACGACCCGGAGACGAAGACCGTCAAGGCCGCCGCCGGCACCACCAACGAGGGCCTGGTCGACGGGCCCGCCGCCGAGGCGTGGTTCGCGCAGCCGTCCGGGCTCGCCGCCACCGAGGACCGGTTGTGGATCGCCGACTCCGAGACCAGCGCCCTGCGCTGGATCGACCCGGACGGCACCGTCCACACCGCCGTCGGCACCGGCCTGTTCGACTTCGGCCACCGCGACGGCGAGGCCGGCCAGGCGCTGCTCCAGCACCCGCTGGGCGTGACCGCCCTGCCCGACGGCTCGGTCGCCGTCTGCGACACGTACAACCACGCGCTGCGCCGCTTCGACCCGGCGAGCGGCGAGGTCACCACCCTGGCCACGGACCTGCGCGAGCCCAGCGACGCGGTCGTCGTCGGCGAGGACGTCGTGGTCGTCGAGTCGGCCCGGCACCGGCTCACCCGGCTGCGGCTGCCCGAGGAGGCCGTGCAGGTCGAGTCGGTCGCCCACCGCACCCGCCGCGAGGCCACCGAGGTCGCCCCGGGCCGCCTCCGCCTCGACGTGGTCTTCCAGGCGCCCAAGGGCCAGAAGCTGGACGACCGCTACGGCCCCTCGACCCGCCTCCTGGTCTCCTCGACCCCGCCCGAGCTGCTCCTCGCGGGCGAGGGCACGGGCACGGACCTGTTCCGCGAGCTCGACCTGAACCCGGCCCTCACCGAAGGCGTCCTGCACGTCTCGGCGATGGCCGCCTCCTGCGACGACGACCCGGCCAACGAGTACCCGGCCTGCCACGTCCACCAGCAGGACTGGGGCGTCCCGGTGAGGATCACCGACGGCGGGGCCTCCCGGCTGCCGCTGATCCTCGCGGGCATGGACGCGTCCTAGCCGAGCGCGTCGGCGTCGGCGTTGAGCTCGCCGTAAGGGTCGTCCTCGTCGTCTCCGCCACTCGCGCCGGACGCCGTCCTGCGGCGCAGATTCTCGACGTCCGCCTGGATGCCGACGAGCAGCTCGACCAGCTCGTCGAGCGTCTCAGGCGGCACGGGCGGCGTGTGGACGCCGACCTCCGCCTCCAGCGGGAGGATCCGGTCCAGGACGTCCCTGGTGGCCTGCACGTGGTGCCTCAGGTGCCTGGTGAGTTCCGCCGCGCGCTGGCTGGGGGGCAGGGAGGGCGAGGAGTCCCGGGGTCCGGGCACCGCATGGGGCAGCTCGCCGGGCACCTCTCCGGGCACCTCCCCGGTGAGGGGGACGGCGGGGTCGGTGACGGTTCCGCCCGCCTCCCCGCTGTCCGTCGCCGCCTCCCCCGCAGACGGGGTGCCGTCTTCGGGGACAGTGCTCGGGGCGGCTGCCGCGGCCGTCCGCGAGGCTTCCTCGGCTTCCGCGAGGCTCCTCGCCCGGTCCGGGTCGGACGCCGCGACGACGTCCCACTCGTAGAGCATGACGGGTACACCGTCCGCGGTCCGCGCGATCCCGTCCTCCGCCGCCAGGTCCACCTTGAAGTACACGTACGGCTTGTCGTTCTCAGCGGGGTTCTTGCCGGTGAGGCTCTGCTTGGCGACCGCGTTCAGCGGAAGGTCGTCGCCCCGGAAGGTGTTGGCCGCCATCGCCAGGAGGCGGAGCCCCAGCTCGTTGCCCTGGCGCGACAGTCCCTCGATCACCTTGTGCGTGTCGAGGCGGAACGGGACGCCTCCCTTCTCCTTCGGGGCGTTGAGGGAGGAACCGACGTTCCGGGTGAGGAGCTTGTCCGCGATCAGCGCCACGCCGCCGGCGACGGCGAGGGTGCAGCGGGCGTCGATGTCGCCGCTCATCGCCGGCTCCACCAGGGTCGTGAAGTCGTCCGTGACCACCGGGTTCCACCCCCCGACGACCGCGGGCGCCAGCACGCCGCCGTTGCTCCAGGCGTTCCGCGCGGTGGGGGTGACCAGCCGCTTCCGGGTCCGCCACGGCAGGTCGATCACCGGGCCCAGCAGCCCGGCGAAGCCCTTCACCTGCATCCGCTGGTCGCCCTTGAGGACCTTGGCCTGCTCCTTCAGCGCGTGGAACAGCTCGGGCTTGGTGAGGGCGCTCAGGAGGTAGACGGCGCGCCAGAGGGCGGTGGCCGGCGGGGTGTCCTCGCCGCCCACCACGCGCGGGAGGTCCGCCACGGGGATGCGGCCGACGGCGAGGCCGTAGACCTCCTGAAGCTCGGCGGTGCTCCAGCGGGGGTCGCCGCTCTGGACGATCCGCTTGAGCGCGCGGGTGATCACCTCCACGTTCTGGGCGGCGGTCTCCCACTGCTTGAACTCGACGTGGATGGAGGCGAGTACGGAGCGGATGGCGTCGTCGAAGAGGTCCTCCGCCGAGAGCAGCCGCTTGGTGTGCGCGTCGATCCCGACGGCGATCTGGGCCGGTACGGTGAACGACTGGAAGATCTGGGCGGCGCGGGCCTCGGGCACCTGCTTGTGGATCTCCTCGGTGAACTCCGCGCGGAGCTCCTCCCGCCACTTCCGCCGGGACGCGGCCAGCCGCTGTTCCAGACCGGGACCCTTGCCGCGCTCCGATGCGGCGGTGGTCCGACCGAGCAGCGCCTGCCGGGCCAGATCCGCGGCCGCGGCGGCATCCGACCGGGGACCGGCGAGCACGGACCACGCACTGGCCAGCCGTGTGATGCCGTCCCGTACGACGAGGGCGTGGATCGGTTCCGTGCCGTCCTCGAAGGTGATCCGTACGGGGTGGGTGATCAGGTTGCGGGTGACCGACCTGGTCACGATCGAGGTGACGTAGCTGTTCTTCGCCAGCGTGCCGTGGATGGTCTGCCATACGTGGTTCGACAGGTGGTCGAGGTCGGCGTAGCGGTACTCGACGCCGGCGCTCGGCAGGCCGTCCTGGGTGATGCCCTGTACCTGGGGGTCGGGGACCTCCAGGAGCTCCATGCCGGTGCGGGGCTGGATGCCGGGGAAGAGTTCGCTCGTCAGCACGCGGGTCACCGCGGAGTAGAGCGTGGCGCCCTCGACGTTCTCGACCATGAGGACGCCCTGGAGGTCCTGACCGTTCGGCCGCAGCTGTACGGCGAGGGCGCCCGGCTGGGTGACGGCGGTGGCTATGGCGGTCAGGGCCCCCTCCGGGATGCGGATGCCCGGGTTCTGACGCGCGGCCTCGATGACGGTCTTCTGCTGCTCGTCGGTGGGCTCCGCGGGCAGTGTGCGGGCGATGTTGGAGACCTGGATGGTCTCGCCGCCCCATTCGATGTCGAGGGTGAGCGGCTGGCCGGATTCTGTGCTCAAGAGACAACCTCCATGGAGGAAAAGGGAGTTGGGGGAGAGGGCGCACGCGCTCGGGCAGAGCGGCCCCGGACGCGCCAAGGGGGCGGCGAGTCGCGAAGGACTCGCCGCCCCGGGGGTCACGGCGTGAAGGGGTTGGGGTCCTTGCCGCCGGGCGGCGGCCCCGGGAGGTCCGGAGGGAGGGGGCCGTCGCCCGGACGGGCGAGGAAGCGGTGGTTCAGGGTGGTGAGGAGGCGCGCGACCTCCAGGGGGCGCCGCGCTTCCGCCTCGGGGAAGGGGAGGTCCGCGAGCGGGGGGCAGTCGACCGACAGTGGGGCGGGCGGCCCGCTGGAGGTGAGGTGGTACCAGGCCGGCCCCCGCGGTGTCTGGATGAGAGCGAGCGCCGCCCTCTGCTCGGAGGTAAACCTGCTGGTCAGCCATGTCAACGCGTAGTTGACGCCCTGCTCGGGGTGTGCCTTGCCCGCCCGGAGCGTGGTGACGTCCCGAGGGGATATGCCGGTGGCGAGACGGAACAGGGCGCGACGGCGGGCCAGGGTGTTCGCCTGCCAGCTGTTCAGCAGGGGGCCGTGAAGGGCCTTCTTCTGGCGGGCCAGCTCGTCATTGAACGCGTTCAAGTCCTCCGGACGGATCGTCAGGAGAGAGATCGTCATCCCGGTTCGATCGCGCGAGAGCCCGGCGTAGGCGAGTGTTAACGGTCCGGGAGGCTCGTCCGGCTGACCCGTGGCGCTCATGGGGTGCTCCTTGCTTCGTCGCATGGCTATGGCTCGTACCAACTCGGCCGCGTCCGGCTGGCGTTGGGGAGAACGTAGCGGATGCTTGAGCGGCTGCGCGCGGGTATTGCGGAACCGGCGACAGTGAGACGGCCGTGGCGCGAGGAGGTCTTCCTTGCGTCACGGCCGTCTTTGCCCTGGTCGGGAGGTGTGTGCCTATGTCGACTGATCCTGACGTCTAGTCGATCAGTACGACAATCAGCGTAGGAGATTCACAGAAGGTGGCGTTTTGCGTTCGGGTTCTGCTCGAAAACCTGCGGAACGGGGTTCATGCCCAGCTTGTCCAGCTGTGCGACAGCGGCGCTGACGTTGGTGATCTCGCCGAGAACGCTGTCCTTCTGAATGACCCACACGTATGCGGTCTCCGACGTAGGGAGAGTGCGGGGGATGGTGGTGAGTCCGAGTCGGTCGAGCTCCTCCGAGATCTGGGCGCACAGATCGGCGCTCAGCCGGGCGCGGTCCTTCGCTGCGCGTTGCTTCAGAAAGCCCATGCCGACGCGCTTGATGCCGTGGTCGACTTCCACGGCATGACGAATAAGAGTGAGGTCCACAACTAAGCAATCTACTCAGTTAATTATGGAGTAGCAAGGGACGGGCCCCGCTCCGTTGGTCGGAGCGGGGCCCGGAGCCGGCGAAGGCGCGGGTCAGCCCTCCAGGAAGGCCACCAGCGCGTTCGCCAGGTGGTGCGGGTCGTCGGAGCCGCACAGTTCGCGGGCGCTGTGCATCGACAGGCAGGCCACGCCGATGTCGACCGTGGAGATGCCGTGCCGGGCGGCGGTGATCGGGCCGATCGTCGTCCCGCACGGCATGTCGTTGTTGGAGACGAACGACTGCCACGGCACGCCCGCCTTCTCGCAGGCGGCGGCGAACACGGCCCGGCCGCTGCCGTCGGTGGCGTAGCGCTGGTTGACGTTCACCTTGAGGATCGGGCCGCCGTTGGGGCGCGGGTGGTGCGTCGGGTCGTGGCGCTCGCTGTAGTTGGGGTGCACGGCGTGGCCGACGTCGGAGGACAGGCAGACCGAGCCGGCGAGGGCGCGGGCCTTGTCCTCGTAGCCGCCGCCGCGGGCGTAGACCGAGCGCTCCAGGACGGTGCCGAGCAGCGGGCCGTGGGCGCCGGTGTCGGCCTCGGAGCCGTTCTCCTCGTGGTCGAAGGCGGCGAGGACCGGGATGTACGGCAGCTCGTCGCCGTGCGCGGCGACGGCCGCGAGCGCGGCGGCGCAGGCGTGCACGGAGATCAGGTTGTCCATGCGCGGGCCCGCCAGGAGCTCCCCGTCCCGGCCCAGGTAGGCCGGTGCCTCCACGGCGTGGACCATCAGGTCCCAGCCCGCCACGTCCTCGGCGTCGACGCCCGCCTCCTCGGCGACGAACGCGATCAGATCGCCCTCGCGCACCTCGCCCAGCCCCCAGATCGGCTGCATGTGCCGCTGGCGCTCCAGCTTCATGCCCTCGTTGACCTGCCGGTCCAGGTGGATCGCGAGCTGCGGCACCCGCAGCAGCGGCCGGTCGACGTTCACCAGCGCGTGGCTGCCGTCCCGCAGCGTGAGCCGGCCGGCAAGCCCCAGGTCCCGGTCCAGCCAGCTGTTGAGCAGCGGTCCGCCGTAGATCTCGACGGCGACCTGCCGCCAGCCCTCCCGGCCGAAGTCCGGTTGCGGCTTGACCCGCAGGTTCGGCGAGTCGGTGTGCGCGCCCACGATCCGGAACGGCGTGTGCGGGGCGGCGCCCTCGGGCACGTACCAGGCGATGATCGCCCCGCCGCGCACCACGTACCTGCCGCCGGTCGTCCCGTCCCAGGCGTCGGTCTCCTCGACCTTGCGGAAGCCGGCCTTCTCCAGCCGCTCCGCGGTGTTCGCCACGACGTGGTACGGCGACGGCGAGGCCGCGAGGAAGGTCATGAGGTCATCGGTGTGGCCGCGGTCGAAGCGGGAGGGTGCGCTACTCATGCCGTTCACCTTACGCAGGTACCGGCATGCGGACGGGGGGGTATCCGCCTCCGGACGCCCCACCGCCCGTGACCGCCGGACGGGGGCGGCGCCCACGACCCCCCTCGGGGTGCCCACGACCACCGGCGGTCGCCCGCCGAGGGCAGGACGGCCGCCCCGAGCACCCGCCGGTGCCCACGAGATCCTCGGCGAGTGAGCCGAAGGGGCGCGACGCTGTCGAAAGGAAGAGCGCGCGGAGCCTCCCGAGGAACGAGGGAGGCGAGCACGGTCGACCGTCGACAGCGGCTGAAGCGCCCCGTGGGGGTCCCCCCGCCGAAGGCAGGGGGAGAACCGAGCCCTAAAAAAACCAGAACGGCCCGCCCCCCTCCCCGGGAGCGAGCCGTTCTTCGCGCGGACGAGGCGCGTACCTGTGCGGTACTAGAACGCGGCCTCGTCCAGGTCCATCAGCGAGCCGTCGACGTTCTCGGCGAGGACGCGCTCGGTGGAGACGCCGGGCAGGACGTTGGCGGCGAAGAACTTCGCGGCCGCGATCTTGCCCTGGTAGAAGGCGACATCCTTGCCGGACGCGCCGGCCGCCAGCTTCTCGGCGGCGACGGCCGCGCCGCGCAGCAGCAGGTAGCCGACGACGACGTCGCCGGAGGCCATCAGCAGGCGGGTGGTGTTGAGGCCGACCTTGTAGATGTTCTTGACGTCCTCGCCGGTGGCGGTGAGGTCGGTCAGCATGGCGCCGACGATGCCCTCCAGGTCGACGGCGGCCTTGGCGAGCGCGTCGCGGGCGCCGGCCAGCTCGTCGCCGCCGGTGCCGAGGGCGAGGAACTTCTTGATCTCCTCGGCCAGCGCGTTCAGGGACGCGCCCTGGTCGCGGACGATCTTGCGGAAGAAGAAGTCCTGGCCCTGGATGGCCGTGGTGCCCTCGTAGAGGGTGTCGATCTTGGCGTCGCGGATGTACTGCTCGATCGGGTACTCCTGCAGGAAGCCGGAGCCGCCGAAGGTCTGGAGCGACTGGGCGAGCTGCTCGTAGCCCTTCTCGGAGCCGTAGCCCTTCACGATCGGCAGGAGCAGGTCGTTCAGGCCGTGCAGGGCCTTGGCGTCCTCGCCGGCCGCCTCCTTGATCGCGATCTCGTCCTGGATGGTGGCCGTGTAGAGGACGAGGGAGCGCATGCCCTCGGCGTACGCCTTCTGCGTCATCAGCGAGCGGCGGACGTCGGGGTGGTGCGTGATGGTGACCTTGGGGGCGGTCTTGTCCATGAAGTTCGCCAGGTCGGTGCCCTGGACGCGCTCCTTGGCGTACTCCAGGGCGTTGAGGTAGCCCGTGGAGAGGGTGGAGATCGCCTTCGTGCCGACCATCATGCGGGCGAACTCGATGATGAGGAACATCTGGCGGATGCCGTCGTGCTTGTCGCCGATGAGCCAGCCCTTGGCGGGGTGCTTGTCGCCGAAGGTCATCTCGCACGTGTTGGAGGCCTTGAGGCCCATCTTGTGCTCGACGTTGGTGGCGTAGACGCCGTTGCGGGCGCCGAGCTCGCCGGTCTCCCAGTCGAACTCGTACTTCGGGACGAGGAAGAGGGAGAGGCCCTTGGTGCCGGGGCCGGCGCCCTCGGGGCGGGCGAGGACGTAGTGGAGGATGTTCTCCTCCATGTCGTGCTCACCGGAGGTGATGAAGCGCTTGACGCCCTCGATGTGCCAGGAGCCGTCCTCCTGCTGGATGGCCTTGGTGCGGCCGGCGCCGACGTCCGAGCCCGCGTCGGGCTCGGTGAGCACCATGGTGGAGCCCCAGCGCTTCTCGACGGCGATCTTGGCGATCTTCTTCTGCGCCTCGTTGCCCTCGGTGTAGAGGATGCCGGCGAAGGCCGGGCCGGAGGAGTACATCCAGATGGCCGGGTTCGAGCCGAGCAGCAGCTCCGCGTAGGCCCAGATGAGCGAGCGCGGGGAGACGGTGCCGCCGATCTCCTCGGGGATGCCGAGGCGCCAGTACTCGGACTCCATGAAGGCGTTGTAGGAGTTCTTGAAGGACGCCGGGACCGGGGCCGTGTTGGTCTCCGGGTCGAAGACCGGCGGGTTGCGGTCGGCGTCGGCGAAGGACTCCGCGAGCTCGTTCTCGGCGAGGCGGCGGATCTCGTCGAGGATGCTCTTGGCGGTCTCGACGTCCATCTCCTCGAACGGACCGGTGCCGTACACCTTGTCGCGGCCGAGCACCTCGAAGAGGTTGAACTCGATGTCGCGGAGATTCGACTTGTAGTGCCCCATGGCGACGGCTCCGTAAAGGCTCGGGGAGGCGGATGTCTACCGGGGGCTACCCGTGAGTAGCCCACGCTCTCTACGATGATGCTACCCACCGGTAATAAGGGCAACCCCTTTCCGGACATCTGTGACGCGGGACGCACGCCGACGGCCGCTCGGTAGGCTGGCCCCCATGTACGGCTACGAGCAGAACCCGGGTGCCCAGCAGCAGTACGCGCCGCCTCCGCAGGGGCAGTACGCCCCGCAGGGGCAGCCCGGCATGCCGGGCCAGCCGGGGATGCCGGGCGGCGGGTACGGGCAGCAGCAGGCGCCGCTGTACCCGGAGCCCTCGCCGCCGTCCCTCGCGGACGCCGTGCGCGCCTTCACGACCGGCACCCTGTCCGCCGAGGACTTCCAGCAGATCTTCGCGACCTCGAAGGTCTACTGCCCGCGCGGCGACAACCCCGGCTTCCTCGCCCTGCACAACACCCAGCAGCCGGTGATCCCCATGTTCACCTCGCTCAAGGAGCTGCGGCGGTACGCGGGCAAGGAGTCGAAGTACTTCGTGATCACGGGCGCGGAGGTGATCGACCTGCTGCCGACCGGCTACGGCTTCGTCCTCGACATGGAGGGCGACCACCGGATGGTCTTCGACGCCAAGGCGGTGGAGCAGATGGTCGACTACGCGATGCGCCGGATGTACGGCTGAGAACGCGACGGCCGCCGTGAGCGCCCGGGGGGAATTCCTCCCGGGCGCTCCGCGTTCCGGGTGGCAGGAAGTTCATTGTTCAACTAAAGTGGTCGTACAAGGTCGCACTAGGAGGTCCGTCATGCCTGCCGTGACTGTCGAGAACCCGCTCACCCTGCCCCGCGTCGCCGCCCCCGCCGACGCCGCCGCCCGCCCCGTGCTCGCCGTGACCACGGCGCCCTCGGGCTTCGAGGGCGAGGGCTTCCCGGTGCGCCGCGCCTTCGCCGGCATCACCTACCAGTACCTCGACCCGTTCATCATGATGGACCAGATGGGCGAGGTGGAGTACGCCCCCGGCGAGCCCAAGGGCACGCCCTGGCACCCCCACCGCGGCTTCGAGACCGTCACCTACATCATCGACGGCGTCTTCGACCACAAGGACTCCAACGGCGGTGGCGGCACCATCACCAACGGCGACACCCAGTGGATGACCGCCGGCGCCGGCCTCCTGCACATCGAGGCCCCGCCGGAGCACCTCGTCGTCAGCGGCGGCCTCTTCCACGGCCTCCAGCTGTGGGTCAACCTGCCGGCCGCCGACAAGATGATGGCCCCCCGCTACCAGGACATCCGCGGCGGCCAGGTCCAGCTGCTGACCTCGCCCGACGGCGGCGCGCTGCTCCGCGTCATCGCCGGCGAGCTCGACGGCCACGAGGGCCCCGGCATCACCCACACCCCCATCACGATGATCCACGCCACCCTGCGGCCCGGCGCCGAGATCAGCCTGCCGTGGCGCGAGGACTTCAACGGCCTCGCCTACGTCCTGGCCGGACGCGGCACGGTCGGCGGCGAGCGGCGCCCGGTCCACACGGGCCAGACCGCCGTCTTCGGCCATGCGGGTACCCCCAGCCCTGGCGAAGCCGGGCGAGGGGGAGGCAGGCTCGTCGTCCGCGCCGACGACAAGCAGGACGGGAACACCCCGGACCTGGAGGTCGTCCTCCTCGGCGGACGCCCGATCCGCGAGCCGATGGCGCACTACGGCCCGTTCGTCATGAACACCCAGGCCGAACTCCGCCAGGCCTTCGAGGACTTCCAGGCGGGCCGCCTGGGCACGATCCCGGCCGTGCACGGCATGGGCGAGTGACGGCGGTACGACGTCCGGCCCGGGGCCGTACGAGCTGAGGCGCCCCCGGGCGGCCGGCCGCCGGAGTGCCCGCGTGCCCCGTTGCCCGGGGCCGTACGAGCTGACGCGTCCACGGGCGCCCGGCCGCCGGGGTGCCCGGGTGCCCAGGTGCCCGCGTACCCCGTCGCCCGGAGCCGTACGAGCTGACGCCGCGTCACTCGTACGGCTTCCAGCGCGCGACGGCACGCCGCCGGGCGTGATCCGGTGGACGGGTGCAGACCACCCGACCGCTCCTTCCCGAAGGCGCCCGCCGCACCGCCGCCTGGTGCGTCGTCCTGCTGCTCGTCACCGGGGTCGCCGCGGTCCTCGTCTGGCTCTGCGTCACCCTCAGGACGGCCGTCACGCCCGTCCTGCTCGCCCTGCTCGGCACCGCGCTGCTCGGCCCGCTCCACCGGCGGCTGCTGCGCATGAAGGTGCAACGGTCGCTCGCCGCCGGGCTCACCGTCCTCGCCGTCCTCGCGGTCGTCGGCGGCGCCACGTACATCGTGGCCGCCGCGCTCCTGGAGACCGGCGACCAGATCGTGTCCTCCGTGCGGCAGGCCGCCCGGGACATCGCCGAACACCTCGGCGCCGCCGGCACCTCCCTGGACGACCTCGCCGCGAACTCCCGGGAACTGCTGCAGAAGTTCGGCGGGACCGCCGCCTCCGGGGTGATCTCCGGGCTGAGCGTGGTCGGCGAGATGATGGCCACCGCCGTCCTCGCCCTGCTCCTCGTCTTCTTCTTCCTGCGCGACTCCGACCGGGCCGTCGGCGCCCTGCGCTCCCTCGCCCCCGCCTCCACCGGCGACACGGTCGAGGCGATGGGGCGGCGCGCCTTCGAGGCCGTCGAGGGCTTCATGCGCGGCACGACCCTCATCGCCCTGATCGACGCCACCTTCATCACCGTCGGGCTGCTGATCCTGCGCGTGCCCGGAGCCGTCGGGCTCGGGGCCCTCGTCTTCGTCGGCGCCTACATCCCGTACCTCGGCGCCGTCATCTCCGGCGCCGTCGCCATCCTCGTCGCCCTCGCCGACCGCGGTTTCGTCATCGCGCTGTGGGCGCTCGGCGTCGTCCTCGCCGTGCAGGTCCTGGAGGGCCACGTCCTCCAGCCGGTCATCCAGAGCCGGACCGTGCAGATGCACCCGGCCGTGGTGATGCTCGCCATCACGGCCGGGGCGTCCGTCGCCGGCATCCTGGGCATGCTGCTCGCCGTGCCGCTGACGGCGGCCGCGTTCGGGGTGATCGGCGAGCTGCGGGCGCGGTACGGGGAGGGGGCGGGGGCGGCCGACGCCCGTGCCGGGGAGCCGTGACCCCAGGTCGTCCCGGGTCAGGTCGTCGCGGCCGGCATGCCTCCCGGCTGGAAGGACCGCAGCATCTCCTCCAGGGCCGCCTGGTCCGGGCCCACGAACGGGTCCGCGTCCGGCGCCATCGTGAGCGTCTCGATCATCCGGTCCACCATCCGCACCGCCGGCGGCAGATGGGTGCTCAGCACGATCTCCGGGTTCATCTCCCGGAACTGGTCCACCCACAGGCCGTACTTCAGCGGGTCCACCACGTGCACCCACGGGCTGTCCAGCGTCGCCCACAGCAGCTGCGCCTCCCGCAGCTCGTCCGGCTTGAGGTCGCTGGCGTGCCCGCTCTCGGCGAGCTCGGCGGTCGGCACCGGTCCGCCGAAGCAGTCGGAGCTGAAGCAGATCCGGGTCCTGTCGTCGTAGAAGCCCACCGTGGCAGGGCTGTCGAACAGCGGCGGCCGGAAGGCGTGGAGCGAGCGGTCGCCGACGTCCAGGGACTGGCCGGGGTTGAGGAAGTACACGCGGTCCATCGGCAGCGGGCGCTCGGTCGTCATGATCCCCGCGCCGATGAACGTGGTCACGACCCGCGCCCGGGGCGCGGCGACGAGCAGGTCGAAGATGCCGCCCGTGTGGTCCCGGTCGGGATGGGTGAGCCAGATCCAGAGGATGTCGGCGGGGTCGACGACCTCGCCGATCGTGGCGACGAAGTCGCGGTCGGAGAGGGAGAGCCCGGTGTCGACGACGACGGGTTCGCGGGCGGTGAGGACGTAGGCGTTGACGGGGATGTGGCCCATGCCCGGTATTTCGAGGCTGTCGGCGATGACGGTGGTGTCGCTGCCGACCTTGTGGGTGTCCATGACGAGCTCCGTGGTCCCCCCGGCGGCCGTACGTCACCAGTCTGCGCCCCGGCGGGCCGCCCCGCCCGGCGGGCCGCCCCGAGCCGTCAGCCGGGGGCCGGGCCGCCCCCGGCCCGTCACCGTGGCCGCGCTACGGACAGCACCCCTGCCCCGACGCCGGCTCGTGCAGTTCGAACCAGATCGCCTTGCCGTCGCCCCGCGGGTCCACGCCCCACGTGTGCGCCAGCATCTCCATCAGGAGCAGGCCCCGTCCGCTGGAGGCCATCTCGCCCGGGTGCCGTTTGTGCGGCAGGTCGTCGCTGGTGTCGGCCACCTCGACGCGGAGGCGGCGCGTGTCCTGGAGGCAGGCCACCTCCGCCACGAGCAGGGCGTCGCCGTCCGTGTGCACCAGGACGTTGGTGACCATCTCGGAGACCATGAGGACCGCCGAGTCGACCTGGTCGGCGTCCGACCAGTCGTGCAGGAGCTGGCGCACCTGCTCGCGGGCGGCGGCGATGCGTTCGGGCTCGGCCTGGGCGACGGTCATCATCGTGCGGCGCGGGGCCTGGCGTACCGCCGTGCCCTGCCGGGAGAGCAGCAGGACGGCGATGTCGTCCTCGCGGCGGTCGGCGAGCGGGCCGGTGGTGTGGTGGGAGCCGGGCCCGTGGACGGCCTCCACGAGCCGGTCGGCGAGCGCCTCCAGGTCCTCGCCGTCGTCGGCCTCCAGGAGCTTCCTGACCCGTTCCCAGCCGCTGTCCAGGTCGTGGCCGCCGGTCTCCAGGAGCCCGTCGGTGCAGATCATCAGGGTCTCGCCGGGTTCGAGGGTGAGGCGGGTGGTGGGGTAGTCGCTGTCCGGGTCGATGCCGAGGGGCAGACCGCCGGCCGTGGGCCTGAGCAGAACCGTTCCGTCGGTCATCCGTACCGCCGGATCGGGATGTCCGGCCCGCGCGATCTCCACCGTGCCGGTCTCCACGTCGACCTCCAGGTAGAGGCAGGTCGCGAAGCGGGGCCCGCCGCCGTCCTCGTCCGCCCCGGCGCCCATGCCGGCGCCGTCGTTGACGCCGTGGAGGAAGCGGGAGGCGCGCGAGAGCACCGCGTCCGGCCCGTGCCCCTCGGAGGCGTACGCCCGCAGTGCGATCCGCAGCTGCCCCATCAGCCCGGCCGCCCGCACGTCGTGCCCCTGCACGTCGCCGATGACCAGGGCGATCCGCCCCGCGCCCGCCCCGCCGGGCAGCCGGATCATGTCGTACCAGTCGCCGCCCACCTGGAGACCGCCGCCGGTCGGGACGTACCGCGCGGCCACCCGGATCCCGGGGATGCCGGGGCCGAGGACCGGCATCATCGTCCGCTGGAGCCCGAGCGACAGCTCCCGCTCGGACTCGGCCACGCCCGCCCGGGCCAGGGCCTGCGCGAGCATCCGGGCGACCGTCGTCAGGACGGAGCGCTCGTCGGGCGTGAACGCCACGGGGTGCTTGAACGCCGCCATCCACGCGCCCATCGTCCGGCCGGCGACGACGAGCGGGACGAAGGCCCAGGAGCGGCGGCCGAAGCGCTGCGCCAGCGGCCAGGTCATCGGGTAGCGGCGCGCGTACTCCTCCGGGCTCGGCAGATAGATCGCCCGTCCCGTCCGCACCACCTCGGCCGCCGGGTAGTCGGTGTCCAGGGTCATGGAGGTGAAGGGGCCCTCGTCGCCGTCGCCGTGCCCGTGGTGGCCGATGACGGTGAGCCGGTCGCCCGACATCCCGAAGACGGCGAGCCCGTCCGGCGAGAACCCGGGCATCGACAGCGACGCCGCCACCCGCAGCACCTCCGCCGTCGACCGCGCCTCGGCGAGCGCCCGGCCCGCGTCGAGGAGGAACGCCTCGCGGGAGCGGCGCCAGTCGCCCGTGACGGGGGTGCGGGCGGCGGTGCCGGGCTGCGGCTCGGCGACCTCCTGGAGGGTGCCGACCAGCTGGTAGTCGGTGCCGTGGATCAGCGGCTTCGACCTGCTCCGTACGGTACGGAGCACCCGGCCGTCCCCGTCCATGATCCGCAGGCGGGCCTCGGCGAGGGTGCCCTCGGCGACGGCGAGGCTGACCACGCCGTCGATCTCGTTCCAGTCGACCGGATGAAAGCGGGAGCGCACCGCCGCCTCGCTGAGCCGCGCGGGCTCGGCGGGCAGCCCGAGGAGCCGGGCCGCCTCGGCGTCGAGCGTGACGATCCCGGAGGCGCTGTCCCAGCGCCACAGGCCGGTGGCGATCGCGGCCAGGACGTCCTCGGTGCGCATTGCCCTACTTTATGAATATCGGACTGTGAGCCGCCACCGACGGTATTCGAATCGCGATCTTGGGTGGCCCGGTAGGCTTGGAAACCCTTGACACCGTTCAGGGTTTTCCCACCGATCCCGAAGACTGGATGAACGACGATGCATCGGTACAGGTCCCACACCTGCGGCGAGCTCCGCGCCTCTGACGTCGGCACCGACGTCCGGCTGAGCGGCTGGCTGCACAATCGGCGCGACCTGGGCGGCATCCTCTTCATCGATCTGCGCGACCACTACGGCATCACCCAGCTCGTCGCGCGCCCCGGCACGCCGGCGGCCGAGGTCCTCGACAAGCTGACCAAGGAGACGGTGATCCGCGTCGACGGCAAGGTCGTCTCGCGCGGCGCGGAGAACGTCAACCCCGACCTCGCCACCGGCGAGATCGAGATCGAGGCCGCCGAGGTCGAGGTGCTCGGCGCGGCCCAGCAGATCCCCTTCACCATCAACACCGACGACGGCGTCAACGAGGAGCGGCGGCTCGAGTACCGCTTCCTCGACCTGCGCCGCGAGCGCATGCACCGCAACATCATGCTGCGCTCGGCCGTCATCGCCGCGATCCGCCAGAAGATGGTGGCCCTCGGCTTCAACGAGATGGCGACCCCGATCCTCACCGCGACCTCCCCCGAGGGCGCCCGTGACTTCGTCGTCCCCTCCCGCCTCAACCCGGGCAAGTTCTACGCGCTGCCGCAGGCCCCGCAGCAGTTCAAGCAGCTGCTGATGATCTCGGGCTTCGACCGCTACTTCCAGATCGCGCCCTGCTTCCGCGACGAGGACGCCCGCGCCGACCGCTCGCCGGGCGAGTTCTACCAGCTCGACGTCGAGATGAGCTTCGTCGAGCAGGAGGACGTCTTCCAGCCGATCGAGAAGCTGATGACCGAGCTCTTCGAGGAGTTCGGCGGCGGCCGCCCGGTCACCTCCCCCTTCCCGCGGATTCCGTTCCGCGAGGCCATGCTCAAGTACGGCTCCGACAAGCCGGACCTGCGCGCCAAGCTGGAGCTCGTCGACGTCACCGACGTCTTCGAGGGCTCCGAGTTCAAGGCCTTCGCCGGCAAGCACGTGCGCGCCCTCGCGGTGCCGGACACGGGCGACCAACCGCGCAAGTTCTTCGACTCCATGGGCGACTTCGCCGTCGAGCAGGGCGCGAAGGGCCTGGCGTGGGTGCGCGTCGGCGACGGGAACGCGCTGACCGGCCCCATCGCGAAGTTCCTCACCGAGGACAACGTCAAGGCCCTCGTGGAGCGCCTCGGCCTGGAGCCCGGCCACGCGATCTTCTTCGGCGCCGGCGACTTCGACGAGGTCTCCAAGATCATGGGCGCCGTCCGCGTCGAGGCCGCCAAGCGCGCCGGCCACTTCGAGGAGGGCGTGTTCCGCTTCTGCTGGATCGTCGACTTCCCGATGTACGAGAAGGACGAGGAGACCGGCAAGATCGACTTCTCCCACAACCCGTTCTCCATGCCGCAGGGCGGCATGAAGGACCTGGAGGAGAAGGACCCGCTGGACATCCTGGCCTGGCAGTACGACATCGTCTGCAACGGCGTGGAGCTGTCCTCCGGCGCGATCCGGAACCACGAGCCCGAGATCATGCTGAAGGCCTTCGAGATCGCGGGCTACGACCGCGACACCGTCGAGCAGGAGTTCGCGGGCATGCTCCGCGCCTTCCGCTTCGGCGCCCCCCCGCACGGCGGCATCGCCCCGGGCGTCGACCGCATCGTGATGCTCCTCGCCGACGAGCCCAACATCCGCGAGACCATCGCCTTCCCGCTCAACGGCAACGCCCAGGACCTGATGATGGGCGCGCCGACGGAGCTGGACGAGTCCCGCCTGAAGGAGCTCCACATCGCCCTGCGCAAGCCGGCCGAGACCAAGGTCGTCGAGGGCCGCCCGGTGACGGAGGCGGTCCACCCGGACGCGGCGCGGTAAGCACGAGCCGGACGCGGATGTGAGAAGGGCCCGGAACCGTATGCCGTACGGTTCCGGGCCCTTCGCCGTGCCGAAGGGCGCTGCGCCCCGGCGATACGGTGGGGGAGGCGACAGAAGAGGGCGATGGGTTGCTTTGGTGACCGACGTCCCGCCGCCGGGCCGACGGTGAACAGCCTGGTGTTTCCTACGATCTTGCGTATGGATAGCTCAGTGAGCCACGGCTGGCAGGCGCCCAGTGCCATCGAGCGCGGGCTGTTCGAGGCACGGCAGCGCGGGGACTGGCCGGTGTACTACGACCTGGTCGCGGCGGCGGATTTATATATCGCGCAGCCCCGGTCCTTTGCCGATTCACGTCCCGATTCGGTTCTGTTCCAGCCCTACTGGAACCCGCAGGCGCGATCGATGTGTCTGCCCGTCCACACCGCCGGCATGCTGCCCTCAACGGCAACGCCCAGGACCTGATGATGGGCGCGCCGACGGAGCTGTGTGCGCTGAGTGCTGGACTCGACGGATCAGAGCGGTGCGATCTCCTCGATGTGGCTCCAGTCGATCCCCCTGGATTCGAGGAACTCGCCGAGGTAGAGATCCGTTTCCTCGCTCGTGTCCTGATCACCCAGCCACAGTGACTCACACTCCGGGCAGAGCCAGAAGGTCTCGACGGTGCCCCGCGTTCGGTAACGTCGCAGCCAGTCCTGCCCGCAGTGTACGCAGGAAACTCTAGAAATCAATTTTTGAAACGACCTCTCGGGAAAGCAGTGATTACTTCATTTCCGTGTTCGACCGTGATTTGAATGTAGGTCTCGGTATGATTGAACCCCACTTGTCGCATCATGGGGATTACGTAGGTCGTGCGTGATCCCTGTTCTTCCACGAGAACGGCTGCGTCTCGCAAGCTCCATGCTTCGTCGACGGTCTCAAGGATTCCCTTTCTGCCCGTGTCGAACACGCCGTGCTTCGGCTTGTCAGGTTCCTCGCTGCCATGGCGCTCTACGTGGGTTATTCGGTGCTCGCCATCCCTGCCCGGTCCGTAATCCAGTCCTTCGGGACTCCGGTACCAGCCGTCACCCAAGTCCTCCAGAGTGAATTCTCCGCCGTCCGGAACGCACGGTGACAACCCCAGTGGGTCGCTCCACGTGTGCGGATTGTCCACGTACGTCGCCGGGTTCGGGGCCGGGGTCAGGCCCAGGGGGTCCTGGCTCAGGTAGCGGGCCGACGCCGGGTCGTAGTAGCGGAAGTAGTTGTAGTGGAGGCCGGACTCCGGGTCGAAGTACTGGCCCGGGAAGCGGAGCGGGGTGTAGGCCGTCGCGTCGCGGGTCCAGGCCGTGGTGCCCCAGAGGGTGGTGCGGGCGCGCCAGGCCAGGGCGCCCGATTCGTCGACGAGTTCGGTCGGGGTGCCGATCAGGTCGGTGACGATCGCGAAGAAGCGGGTCTCGTCGGTGTCGTGGCGGCGTTCCGTCTGGGTGAGGGGGCGCAGGCCGTCGTGGTCCCAGGTGAGGGTGAGGGTCTCCGTGGACTGCTCGCACAGCGTGGTGCCGTCCCAGGTGAAGTGGACGGTCTCCGTCTCCGAGTGCTTGGCGATGCGGCGGCCCAAGGGGTCGTAGACGTAGCGCCATTCCGTGCCGTCGGGGGTGGTGACGGACGTCAGTCGGTCCTCGGCGTCCCACCGGTAGCGCCAGGTGTCCGGCTTCCTCGACAGGCGGGGCTTCCGGCGGAGCGTGACCCGGCCCTGCGCGTCGTGTTCGTAGCGGATCGAGCCCGCCCGGGTGATGCGGGTGCCGGTGTACGAACGGGGGCCCGTCGCGTCCGGGTCGCGGGGCCAGTCGGCCAGGGTCTGGTTGCCGGCCTCGTCGTACGCGTACCGCTCGGTCCAGCGGCCGGCGTGCACCGCGGTCACCCGGCCCGCCGCGTCCAGGTCGAAGCGGCGCGGGCCGGCGAGCTGGTCGTCGACGCCGATCAGGTTCCCGTCGGGGCGGTAGTGGTACGCGCGGTGCTGCAGGCGGCGGCCCCGGCTCGTGACCTCGTGCGCGGTCAGGCGCCCCGCCTCGTCGAAGGCCGACGTCAGCATGGTGACGTCACCGACGGCTCGGGCGATCTCGCGGCCCACGGCATCGTGTGCGAACGACAGCGCCCGCCCCGACGTGGTGAGCTCGGTGCGGCGGCCGGCCGCGTCGTATGACCACGCGCTGACCGCGCCGCCCGGGGTCGTACGGCCCGTCCTGCGCCCCACGGAGTCGTAGGAGAAGGAGACGGTGCGGCCGTTGACGGTCTCGGAGAGGAGCCGGCCGTAGCGGTCGCGCATCCGGGTGAGCGTCGCCTCCGGGCTCACCGCCGCCGCCAGCTCGTCGAAGACGTCGTACTCGTACGTCGTGACCGTGCCGTCCGCGTCCTTGCGGACGACCTGGCCGAGCTCGTTCCGCTCGAAGGACACCCGCTGGCCGAGCGCGTTCGTACGGGCCGCCAGGCGGCCCGCCCCGTCGTACGCGTAGGTCAGTGTCCGGGCGTCGAAGTCCGTCTCCGCGGCCAGGCGGCCCGCCGGGTCGTAGGTGTAGTCCCACGTCAGACCCTGAGGGTTGGTGACCCGGGTCAGCTGAAGCGCCGCGTCGTGCGTGAAGGAGTAGCGCGTCCCGTCCGGGTCCGTGCGGGAGGCGAGGACGTCGAAGTCCCCGTACGTGTAGGCCGTGGTGCCGCCCATGCGGTCCGTATGGGTCAGGCAGTTGCCCTCGCCGTCGTACGTCCAGGTCTCGGCCGCCCCGTCGGGATGGGTCCGGCGGGTGAGGCGGCCCTCGGGCGTCCACTCCAGCCGCGTCTGCGCCCCCGTCGCGTCCGTGATCCGGACCGTACGGCCGAAGGCGTCGCGCTCGTACGTCGTCGTCGCCCCCAGCGGATCCGTGACCTCGACCGGCAGGCCGCGCTCGTCCGTGCGGACGCGGGTGACCGCGCCGAGCGGGTCCGTGACGGCCGTGAGGCGTCCCCGGTCGTCGTACGAGAACTCGGTGCGCTCGCCCGAAGGCGTGGTCACCGACGTCCGGTTGCCCCGGGCGTCGTACGTCTGGCGGATCGTCGTGCCGTCCGCCCGCCTCACCCGGACCGGAAGGCCGAGGTCGTCGTACTCCGCCGACACGACACGGCCGTCGGGGCGGGTGACGGAGGAGAGCCGGCCCTCCCCGTCGTAGGCGAACACGGTGGTGTGGCCGAGCGGGTCCGTCCGGGAGAGCACCCTGCCCCGGGCGTCGTACGTGAAGCGGGTGACGCCTCCGTCCGGACCGGTCTCGGCGGTGACCCGGCCGCGCTCGTCCACCTCGAAGCGGGTCGTGCGGCCGAGGGCGTCCGTGAAGGTCGTCTCGCCGTCGCCCCAGGTGAAGCGGCCGGCCATGACGCCGTCGCGGCCCGACTGGAAGACGCAGCGGTCGCGCTCGTCGTAGACGTAGTCGTAGCGGTGGCCGTTGCTGTCGGTCCACGACGTCATCCGGCCCCGCTCGTCGTAGCCGAAGCACAGCGGCCGGCCCGCGGAGTCGGCGACGGAGGTGAGGTGGCCGTCGGTGTAGTCGTAGCGGCGCAGTTCCCGCTCGCCCAGGTGCAGGGCCGTGACCCGTGTTCCGTCCGTGGTCAGGCGGACCCGGTATCCGCCGTGGTGGACGACCTCCGTGGGCGCGCCCTCCGCGTCGTAGCCGAAGGTGATCCAGTTGCCGTTGCGGTCGTCGATCTGGACGAGGACGGCCTCGTCCCCCGCGTCGGTGGTGGCGAAGCGGCGGACGATGCCGGTCTGCGGGTCGGTCACCGTGTACGTGTCACCGGTGGGGCTGCGGTCCAGTGCCCAGCGGCGGACGCCGTGCGTCGGCAGCACCGGCACACCCGGCGCCGGATGCGGGTAGGCGAGGACGCTGCCGTCCTCGCACAGCTGCACCACGCCGTGGGCGTCGATCTCCAGGCGCTGGTCGAGCGTGCTCGCCCACCGGGGTCCGAACCAGCGGCCCGCGCGGAAGGACGACTCGAAGTACCGGCCGAGGACCAGCGGCAGCGCCCCGGGCAGGGCGAGGTCCGTCTGGGGGAGGGTGACCCGGCCGGTGGCCATGTCGACGGGGTCACCGCACTCCTGCTTGTCCTTCCCCTGGCGCGAGGTGGGCTCCGGCGCCTCCTTCTGCTGCTCGCGGGCCGTTCCCTTGCCGCCATCGGCCGGAGGCGTGTCGGCGTTCCTCAGCCGGGTGAGGCTCTTCAGGCCGCCCGCGCCCTTCGTGCCGACCAGCTCCGGTATGAGGCGGCCCACGAACTCGCCCGGGTCGGCCTTCGCCGTCTCCCACGCGTTCTTCAGGGCCCGGTCCGGGTGGGCCGCGGTGGACGCGAGACCGGCCAGCGTCATGGTGACGTTCTCGTAGAACTCGGCCGGGTGGGTCAGGTTGTACGGGTCCAGCGGGTTGGTCGCCCGGAGGTAGTTGGACAGACCGACGACCCCCTTCGTCACGCCGCCCGCGACGTGGAGCAGCTCGGTGCTCATGCCCAGGGCGTGGTCCTTGACGTCCATGCCGAGGCGGTCCGCGGCGGAGGGTTCCGCCGGGGCGTGGGCCAGGGCGGAGACCAGGGCCGACGTCGCGCGTTCGGCGGCCTCGTCGCGCTGGCGCCGGGCGTCGGCGAGGAGGTCGCGGGCGCGGGCGCGGTCGGCCTCGCCCGGGTCCGTGTACGGGGCGGGTTCCGGAAGCGGACGGTCGCTGTGGAAGGCGGCCCGGTAGGCGTCGTACTTCTTCTCGTACGCGGCGGCGGCCGCCCGTGACGCGGCGTCGCCCTCCTTGTAGAGCTCGATCGCCTCGCGCGCTTTGCCCTGCGCCCAGGTCACCGTGTGGGCGTACGCCTCCAGGGCACCGGCCGCGGCGCCGAAGGCGTCCGCCGCGCGCAGCCAGTCGGGCGGCAGCGCCTGGAACTTCTCTCGGAAGGCCCGGGCCGCCTCGCCCTTCCAGCGGTCGGAGTCCAGCCCCTTCAGGCCCTTGCCGACGCTGCTGAACGCCGACTGGAAGTCACGGAAGTTCGTCACCGCGGCGGTGATGTCCCCGGGCCTGCCGTGAATCAGCTCGTCCGGATCGTCCGTCTGCCCGAGCTGGGCCTCGCTCACCTCCGCCCCGAGACGGGAGGCGGCGCCGTCGCCCCAGTCCTCGACCTTGTCCGCCCAGCCCTCGGCGCCCACGCGCTCCAGACCGCCGCCGACGACGTTCGTCGCGGCGTCGACGCCCTCGCCGAGCTTCCGCTTGCCCCAGTCGACGCCGTCGCCGACGGCGTCGGCGCCCTTCTCGAACAACCCTCCCCAGTCCGGCATCGGTCAGCGATCCCCCCGGCTCGGCTCCTGTGCGCGGGTGGTGGCTTCCCCCGTGGTCTCCGCCCCGGGTTCCAACCGGTCGCGCATGCGCGCCTCCACCGGCGAGCCGATGATCCCGTCCTGGACGTCGGCAGCGGTGTCGCGCCAGGTCCGCTCGACGTTGCCCTGCGCCTGGGAGAAGGACTCCGGGCTCCAGTCGGCGCCGTCGTACGGCGACTGCCGCTGCAGCTCGTCCCAGCTCTTCTGCTTGACCTCGTCCTCGGAGAGATGCGGGTTGCCGTTGCCCGCGTTGACGACGATCTTGAACGTGTCCTTGACGTAGCGCTCCTGCTCGCCGAAGGCCCCGGCGGACAGCCCCAGTGCCGCCGTGAACCCGGTCGCCTTCTGCATGAGGCCCCGCACGCCCCAGCCCCACCGCTCGCAGAACGTCTGCAGCTGTTCGGCCAGCCCCCGATGCCCGAGCTGCACACCGGTCAGTGCCAGCTTGGAGAAACCCCGGCCCGTGACGGCCGACTGGCCGAGCGACAGGTCCTTCAGCTCCCCGTGCGCCTTGTCGATCCCCTTCACGATCTGCGCCAGTGCGTCATCGGACGCCTGGAGATCCGGATCGTTCCCGCTCATCGCTCACTCCCCCGAGATCACGGCTACCGGTCTCGCCGTGTGCGCGCGCGAATCTCGCGAGACCGTCCTCGCGCACGTCCCCCTGTTTGCCCCCGGATGCCTGAGCTCACGATGCTGTCAGGGCGGAGTTTCCGTTCGCAATGGAGGAGCGCTTCTCTGTCATGTCGCCGGAGAAACGGCGAAGGCCGCCGTCCCGGTGTGGGGCGGCGGCCTTCGGTGTGTCGTGCGGGACTGAGGGAGTCGGTCCTCGCCCCGTTGGGGTCAGTCCTTCTTCGGGTCCTCCAGGCGCGGGAAGAGAACCGCGCCCTTCGTGACCGTGGCGCCGGCCGGGAGCTTGCCCCAGGTGGCGGCGGACTGGACCGGCTGGGTGGCGAGGGCGCCCAGGGCGGCCTCGGCGCCGAGGGAGTCCCAGAGCTTCTGGGAGGTCTCCGGCATGATCGGGTTCAGCAGGACCGCGACCGCGCGGAGGGACTCGGCGGCCGTGTAGAGGATGGTCGCCAGGCGCGCCCGGCCCTCCTCGGAGTCGTCCTTGGCGACCTTCCACGGCTCCTGCTCCGTGATGTAGCCGTTGACCTGCTTCACGAAGTCGAAGATCGCCAGGATGCCGGCCTGGAAGTCCAGCTCCTCGCCGATCTTCTGGTCGGCGACCGCGACGGCCTTCGCCAGGCCCTCCTGGATCGCCTTCTCCGCGTCGCCGTCGGCCGCGGAGGCCGGCAGCTCGCCGCCGAAGTACTTGCCGACCATCGCCGCCACCCGCGAGGCGAGGTTGCCGTAGTCGTTGGCCAGCTCGGAGGTGTAGCGGGCGGCGAAGTCCTCCCACGAGAAGGAGCCGTCCTGGCCGAACGCGATCGCCCGCAGGAAGTACCAGCGGTACGCGTCCACGCCGAAGTGCGAGGTCAGGTCCTGCGGCTTGATGCCCGTCAGGTTCGACTTCGACATCTTCTCGCCGCCGACCATCAGCCAACCGTTCGCCACCACGCGACCCGGCACCGGCAGGCCCTGCGCCATCAGCATCGCCGGCCAGATGATCGCGTGGAAGCGGAGGATGTCCTTGCCGATGAGGTGCACGTTCGCCGGGAACGTCTCGTCGAACTTCGCCTGGTCGGAGCCGTAGCCGACGGCCGTCGCGTAGTTCAGGAGCGCGTCGATCCACACGTAGATGACGTGCTTGTCGTCCCACGGGACCGGAATGCCCCAGTCGAAGGTCGACCGCGAGATGGAGAGGTCCTCCAGGCCCTGCTTCACGAAGTTCAGCACCTCGTTGCGGGCCGACTCCGGCTGCACGAAGCCCGGGTTCGCCTCGTAGAACTCCAGCAGCTTCGGGCCGTAGGAGGACAGCTTGAAGAAGTAGTTCTCCTCCTTCAGGATCTCCACCGGCTTCTTGTGGACGGCGCACAGCTTCGTGCCGTCCTCGGCCTCGATGAGGTCACCGGGGAGCTTGTACTCCTCGCAGCCCACGCAGTACGGGCCCTCGTAGCCGCCCTTGTAGATCTCGCCCTTGTCGTACAGGTCCTGCACGAACTCCTGGACGCGGTCGGTGTGACGCTTCTGCGTGGTGCGGATGAAGTCGTCGTTCGCGATGTTCAGGTGCTCCCAGAGGGGCTTCCACGCCTCCTCCACGAGCTTGTCGCACCACTCCTGAGGAGTGACCCCGTTCGCCTCGGCGGTGCGCATGATCTTCTGACCGTGCTCGTCCGTGCCGGTGAGGTACCACACCTTCTCACCCCGCTGGCGGTGCCAGCGGGTGAGCACGTCGCCTGCGACGGTCGTGTAGGCGTGGCCCAGGTGAGGAGCGTCGTTGACGTAGTAGATGGGGGTCGAGACGTAGTACGCCTTCGTCCCCTGCTTCTCTGATCCAGTGGCCGCCATGGTGCGAATTTTAACGGCCGGGAAGACTTGTCCTCACACGCTTAAAAACGGGGCCCCGGCGGTCAACCGCCGGGGCCCCGGTTCCGCCGGGCGCGATCGCCCGGCGTGGTCAGAGGGTCCAGTCGGCGAGCAGGCCCCGGTAGAACGCGGCGTGCGGGGTCTCGACCGGCGCCGGGCCCGCGAAGTGCACACCCGTACGGGGGGTGGCGAGCTTACGGAGGTAGTCGAAGGCCTTGCTGTCCTCCTCGCCCCACACCGTGAACCGCCAGTGCGTGGCGTACGGGCGGTCCGCGGCCTCCGTCAGCGCCTGCGTGGCGGCCGTCTTCGACTCCGGCGCGCCGTCCGTCTGGAACACCACCAGGGCGGTACGGGTCGGGTCCGCCGACTTCTCGTGCAGGGCGAGGACCTCCTCGACTGCCCGGTGGTAGTTCGTGCGGCCCAGCCGGCCGAGGCCCGCGTTGATCGTCTCGACGCGGTCGGCGGTCATGTCGGCGGGGCGGAGCTCGGCGGTGCCGTCGATGTCCGTCGAGAAGAAGACCGCGGTCACGGCGGCGTCCTCCGACAGGTGCGCGGCGAGCGCCACGGTCTGCTCGGCGAGCCGCTGCACGGACCCGTCCTTGAAGTACGGCCGCATCGACCCGGACCGGTCCACGACGAGATACACGGCCGCCCGCGCCCCCACGAGCCCCTGCTTCTTCAGCACGGCACCGGCGGCCTTGTAGGCGTCGGCGAGGTGGGGGGCGTCCGCCTTCAGTCGGGCGAGGGTGAGGGCGGGGCGGGCGGTGTCGGAGGCGGGGTCGGAGTCGAGGGCCTCGGGGGCGTGGGGGGCGGTGTCGGCGGCCGCGGGCTCCGCCGGGGCGTCGGCGGCCTGGGGCTCGGGGGCTTCCGGCTGTGCCGCGGTGTCGACGGGCTGGGGCTCGGGGGGTTCCGGCTCCGCCGCGGTGTCGGCGGCCGGGGGTTCGGGGGATTCCTGCTGCGCCGGGGCGGTGGCGGTGGTGGTGGCCTGCGGCTCCGCCGGGGCGGGGGTCTCGGCCTCGGCCGCTACGGCCTGTGGCGCGGCGGCGTCCTCGGTCTCGGTCACGACCGGGGTCTCGGCCTCGGCCGTTACGGGCTGCGGCGCGGCGGCGTCCTCCGACGCCGGGGCGGGCTCCTCCGGCGCGCCGGCCTGCGGCTCCGCCGGGGCGGGGGCCTCGGCCGGCTCCTGCGCTGCGGGCGCGTTCTCGCTGGACGCGTCCGCCGAGTCGGCGGACACCGGCTGCGCCTCTGCGGCTTCCGCTTCAGCGGCCTCGGCCTCCGTCTCAGCGGCCTCGGCCGTGTGCTCTTCGGCCTCCGCCGATGCGGTCTCCGCGTCAGCGGTGTCGGCCGACGGCTTCTCGGTGGGCTCCTCGGCCTTCGCGACGGGGGCGGGGGTCGACTCGGCTTCGGCCGGGGCCTCCGTCTTCGCCGTGCCGGCGGTCGGGCTGTCGGCATTCGCGAGGCCCGTCTCGGGCTCCGAAGCGGTGTCCGCGTCGGTGTCGGCGGCGACGGCCGGCGGCTCCTCGGCCCCTGCCTCGGCGTCCGCACCGGCGGTCGACCGGTTCGTGTTCACGAGGTCCGCAGCGGGCTGAGCGGCGTCCTCGGCGACGGCCGTGGTCGTCGCGGCCTCCGCCGCGTCGGCCTCCGGCTTCGCCGTGCCGCTCGCCACGGCAGTGTTCTCCCCGGCCTCGGCGGCCGGGTCGGCCTTCGGCTCGGTGGCCCCATCGGCGACGGCCGTGGTCGTCTCGGCCTCGACCGCGTCGGCCCCCGGCTCCGTCGTGCCGCCCGCGACAGCCGCGGCCTGACCGCTGCCGGCCGCCTTGGCCGTGTCCGGCTCCGTCTTCGCGGCAGCGCTCTCCGCCTTGGCCGTGTCCGGCTCCGTCTTCGCGGCAGCGGCCTCCGCCTTTGCCGTACCCGGCTCCGCCTTCGCCTCGCCCGGCTCTGTCTTCGCGGCAGCGCGCTCCCCCTCAGCCGCGCCCCGCTCCTCCGGCTTCGCCCCCGACGACCTCCGGGCCGGCGGGATCTTCGGGTTGTCGAAGGCCGCCGCCACCAGGTCCGCCGCCGCGCGCTCGGCGGCCGTCGCCGCGTCGGTCGCCGTGCCGGTGGGGGCCGGCGTCTCCGCGGGTGACTCGGCCGACCCTGCTGCCTCCGCCGTCCCAGCGGTCTTCGCGGCCCGCGCCGCGCCCGCAGCATCCACCGACTTCGCCGACGTCGCCGCCTCCGCCCGCGCCGCGACCGTCGCGACCGTCGCGTTCGCCGTCGACTCCGGGCCCGGGGCGTCCGCCTGGGGCGGGACGGAGGTTGCCGGGACCTCGGGTTCGGCGGCGGTCGTGCGGTCGCGGCCGAATACCTTGCGCAGCAAACTCCGAATACCCATGGGCGAGCCCCTTCGCATGAGTTGGGTGCGTATGCGTCCTTCATCCCTGGCCAGGGCGGACACGTAAGGTTAGCGGCCACCTCCCCTCCTCCCTACGACCCGGGCGCCCCCGGTCGCCGCGCATTCATCGTGCGTTCACCCCATCGCCGCCGCCGTGCAGATGAGCGCACATAACGTCGCCGCCGGACGTGAACCGAAGCCATGGAGGACGACGTGCGCAAACTGCTGCCGATGCTGAGCAACCACTCACACGGAGGCGGCCGTTCCGCCATGACCTGCCGGTTCCGGTGCGGGGACGCCTGTTTCCAGGAGGTGCCCAACACCAGTGACAACGAGTACGTCGGCGACGTCATAGCCGGCGCGCTCTCGCGCCGTTCCGTGATGCGCGCCGCCGCCGTCGTGACCGTCGCCTCCGCCGCCGGCGGGGCCGTCGCGCTCGGCACCGCGCCCGCCGCCGAGGCGCACCCCGGGCACCCCGGACACCCCGCGCACCCCGGGGCCAGGCCCACCGGCGCCCGCGGCCTCCGCTTCGAGGCCGTCGCGCCCAACACCGCCGACCAGGTCACCGTCCCCGCCGGCTACTCCCAGAACGTCGTCATCCGCTGGGGCGAGCCCATCCTGCGCGGCGCGCCGGCCTTCGACCCGGAGAAGCAGACCGCCCGCGCCCAGGCCGGGCAGTTCGGCTACAACAACGACTTCCTCTCCCTGCTCCCGCTGCGCGGCGAGCCGCACCGCCAGGTTCTCGTGGCCAACCACGAGTACACCGACGAGGTCCTGATGTTCCGCGGGTACGACCCCGAGAACCCGACCCGCGAGCAGGTGGAGATCGCCTGGGCCGCGCACGGCCTGTCCGTGGTCGTGGTGCAGGAGGAGCACCGCACCGGCCGGCTGACGCCCGTCACCCGCCACCCGCTGAACCGGCGCCTGCACACCACCACCGAGTTCGAGCTGACCGGCCCGGTCGCCGGCGACGCGCTCGTGCGGACCTCCGCCGACCCCGCCGGGCGCACCGTCCTCGGCACCCTCAACAACTGCGCCGGCGGCACCACCCCGTGGGGCACCACCCTCCACGGCGAGGAGAACTTCAACCAGTACTTCGCCAACGGGTCGAGCGCCACCGACAAGCGGTACGGCATGACGGCCGGCGCCTCCGAGCGCAAGTGGGAGCGGTTCGACAAGCGCTTCGACCTCGCCCAGGAGCCCAACGAGGCCCACCGCTTCGGCTGGGTCGTCGAGCTCGACCCGTACGACCCCGACTCCACCCCCAGGAAGCGCACCGCCCTCGGCCGCTTCAAGCACGAGGCCGCGCAGCCCCGCCTCACCGCCGACGGCCGTCCCGTCGTCTACATGGGTGACGACGAGCGCTTCGACTACTTCTACAAGTTCGTCTCGTCCAAGCGCATGAAGAAGGGCGGCTCGCGTGCCGCCCGCGAGCACAACCTCACCCTCCTCGACGAGGGCACCCTCTACGTCGCCAAGCTCACCGGCGACTCCCCGGCCGCCGAGATCGACGGCAGCGGCAAGATCCCGAACGACGGCGAGTTCGACGGTTCCGGCACCTGGATCCCGCTCGCCACGGCCGGCCCGGACGGGGCCGTCTCGCACGTGCCCGGCATGACCGCCGAGGAGGTGTTCGTCTTCACCCGCATCGCCGGTGACAAGGTCGGCGCGACGAAGATGGACCGCCCCGAGGACGTCGAGCCGTCCCCGCGCACCGGCCGCGTCTACGTCGCCCTCACCAACAACAAGGACCGCGGCAAGCCCGGCAAGGCGGGTGCCGACGAGGCCAACCCGCGCAACGGCAACAAGCACGGCCAGGTCCTGGAGCTCGCCGAGCACTGGGACGACCCGGCGAGCGACGGCTTCGCCTGGCGCCTCTTCCTCGTCGCCGGCGACCCGGAGGACCCGGCCACCTACTTCGCGGGCTTCCCGAAGGAGAAGGTCAGCCCCATCTCCTGCCCGGACAACGTGGCCTTCGACCCGCACGGCAACCTGTGGCTCTCCACCGACGGCAACCAGCTCGGCTCCCACGACGGCCTGTTCGGCGTCGCCACGCAGGGCGAGCGGCGCGGTGAGCTCAAGCAGTTCCTGACCGTGCCGGTCGGCGCCGAGACCTGCGGTCCGATCATCCAGGACCGCCGGGTCCTGGTCGCCGTGCAGCACCCGGGCGAGGTCGACGGCGCCTCCGTCGAGAAGCCGGCCTCCGCCTGGCCCGACGGGCCGGGGAAGATCGTCCGCCCGTCCGTCGTCGCCGTCTGGCGCACCGACGGCCGCGACATCGGCGTCTGACGGCCCCGGGGGGCACCCCTGAGGGCATCTCTGGTGGCATCCCTGGGGGTGGGCATCAGCCCACCCCCGCTCCCAGGCCCTCCCGGAACCGCGTGAACTGCTCCTCCGGCGTGCCCGTGTACACCCACGGCACCCACGCCGCCCGTGCCCCGAGCAGGCCGAAGACCTCCCGCGCGACCTCCGTCTGACCCGCGTAACAGGCGGCGTGCGCGAGGTAGTTGAGCTCGCCGACCTCCTCCGGGCGGACCGGCGAGCCGGGCTCGCGGCCGCCGATCCAGCGGGCGTGCGTGCGGCGCAGCTCCGTCACCGCGAGCTCGTGCTTCCAGTGCTGGTCGAAGCCGCGCACCGGGCCGCGGCCGAGCGCCCCGTCCGCGATGTAGCGGTACTCCTCGACCCGCGCGATCTGCACCAGGATCGGCAGCGGCGAGCCGGGCGGCGCCACGCCCGCCGCGTCCCGCGCGAAGTCGTACATGGCCCCGTGGGTGCCGTGCCACCGGGCCGACCAGTAGCGCAGCACCTGCGTGTGGCCTTCGGTGTTGTACGGGTCGCGGCGCCGCAACTCGTCGAACCAGTGGCGCAGTTGGCGGCGCGGTACCCCGCCCTCGTACAGTCGGGCGACCGACAGCAGCGAGACCCACGGCATGGGGTCGGCGGGCGCGGCGGCCGCCGCGGCGAGGCAGGCGTCGACGGAGGCGTCGATCCTGCCCCGGTCGACCGGGGCGCCCCGGCCGGCCGCGATGGCCGTGTCGAAGACCCGGACCACCTCGGTCGCCGCCCGCAGCACCGCCGCGTCCGGGTTGCCCGGCTCGGCCGCCCGCCACGCCTCGACGGTGGAGCTGCCGGCGGCGGCGTGCGACAGCAGCCGCAGCCGGTGGGTACGGCGCTGCCAGTCGTCGCCGGTCGCCTTCAGCAGGTCCCGTACGCCCTGCCAGCGGCCGATGACCATGTCGTGCCGGGCCTCGGTGAGCGCCCGGTCGCCGAAGTCCGGGTCGAAGTCCGGCGTGAACCGGCCCCCACGGGCCGAGCGGCCCGGGCGGGACGGGCGGGACGGGCGGCGCAGCGGGGCCATCCGGGTACCTCCCTCAGGTGCGGTGGTGCGGTGGTGACCGTCAGAAGCGGTGGTGACCGTCGGACGTGGTGGGGACGGTCGGAAGCGGTGGTGACCGTCGGACGTGGTGGGGACGGTCGGACGCGGTGGGGACGGTCGGAAGCGGTGAGGACGGTCAGAAGTCGGTCGCCAGTGACTCGTCCGCCCGCCGCGCGCGCGGCGAGTCCGGCGAGGCGAAGGCCTCCGCGGCGGCCAGCACCCGGGACGCGTCCAGCCGGGCCGGACGGTAGTAGGCGCTTCCCTTCCTCCAGTACACGAGCATCGGTAGGACTCCGGCGGCGAGCCCGCCCAGGCCGATCGCGAGCGAGGCCGTGGACAGTTCGCCGAGCGACTCGACGAACGCCCACAGCATGAACGCCGAGCCCAGCAGCGGCCACACCCCGCCCAGGACGAAGTCCCGTACGGAGGACAGCAGCAGCCCCTTGTACGCGACGACGGCGGCGATCCCCGCGAGGGCGTAGTAGAACGCGATCTGGAGGCCGATCGCGCTGACCGCGTCGCCGAGGACCTGCTCGACGGAGCCGGCGGCGGCCGCGGCCGCGAACATGACGAGGGCGGCGGCGCCGACCACCACGACCGCCACCCACGGGGTGTTCCATCGGCGGTGGACGGTGCCGAGCGCGGCCGGCAGGGTGCGGTCGCGGCCCATCGCGAAGAGTGAGCGGGTGACCTGGATGAGGGTGGTCTCCAGGGTGGCGACGGTCGACAGCAGGACGGCGAGCACCAGCAGTTTGCCGCCGACGCCCGGCCAGATCTCCTGCCCGAGGACGGCGAGCACGTTCGCGCCGCCCCGTTCGATCTGCTCGGCGGTCAGCAGCACGTTGACGGCGACGGTGAACGCCTCGAAGAGGAGGAAGACCACGCCGATGCCGACGAGGGCGGCGAGCCCGGCGGTGCGGCGGCTGTCGCGGGTCTCCTCGCTGAGGTTGCTGGTGACGTCCCAGCCCCAGTAGTAGAAGGCGGCGATCAGCGCGCCGGACGCGAAGCCCGCCGTGCCGCCGAAGTGGCCGAGGCCGAACCACGACCAGTCGAAGGCGGTGGCGTGCCCGCGGTGCAGCAGCGCCGCCAGCACGAAGAGCACCAGGATCAGCATCTCGACGCCGGTCATGAGCAGTTGGGCGCGTACGGTGAGCCGGGCGCCGCCGAGGACGACCAGGAGCATCATCAGGAACCAGCCGGCGCCGACGGCGCAGGAGAGGGCGGTGTTGTCGGCGAGCTCCGGGTCGAAGAGGGAGAGCGTGAGGGAACCGGCGGGCAGCGACCCCGCCACCATGAAGACGGTGGCGGCGAAGACCAGTGCCCAGCCGGAGAGGAAGCCGAGGAAGGGGTGGAGGGTGCGGCCCACCCACGAGTACCCGGCGCCCGCGTTGACGTCGATCCGGCCGAGGCGGGCGTAGGCGAGGACGATGCCGAGCATCGGTATCGCGCAGTACAGCAGCGCCGCGGGGCCGGCGAGTCCGACCGCGCCGAAGAGGACGGCGGTGGTGGCGGCGAGCGAGTACGCGGGAGCGCTGCCCGCCACGGCCATCACGATGGTGTCGAAGGTGCCGAGGGCGTTGGGCTGGAGACCTCTGCCCGGTGGCCTGCCGGATGCTCTGCCGGGGGTAGTGCGCATGGCGGTGTCCTGGGGGGCGCGGGAGCGGTGGGGGAGGGGGAGGGAGGGCTGCGGGAGGGGTGCGGAGGAGGGGGGACGGCGCAGGGCGAAGTCACCGTGCCACCAGGTCGCTTGTGGCCGGGGCGGGACGCGGATCACGGTGAATTCGTGCGCATCGTAGTCGTACGCGTGGGATCCGGTAACGGCGGTGGGAGGGTTGGATTCCGCAACCGCCGGTAAGGGCTCCGGTACGCCCCTTTGGCGAGGTTTACGGCTCCGATGACCGGTCCGGCGCCTGGTGTCGGCCGGGGCCCTGGTCCTGGTCTTTGACCCTGTTCTGGTCCTGGTCCTCCTCGTTCTTGCCCGGGCCCCTGTCCCAGTCCCTGTCGTCGTGGCCCGGGGTCGCGATGGCGCGGGCCGCCCGCACCTCCTGGCGCAGGGCGGCGAGGACCCCGTCCTCGTCACCGCCGAGGTCCGCCCGCACCTCCACCAGGACGTCGCTGGAGCGCAGCCCCTCGGCGAGCTCCCGCAACTGCCGTTCCACGGCGGCGACCTCGGCGGGGTCGGGCGGCGGGGCTCCGTGGTCGACACGGATCCGGGCGGCGGTCGTCGCGTCCACGATCCGCTCGACGGCGATGGCCAGCGGCCACCAGGCGGCGGCCAGGTCACCGGCGGGCGGCGGCTCGGTCAGGGCGCGCTGGAACTCCGACCGTACGGTCGACATGTCGCGGTACAGCTTGCGGCGGGCCCGGTGCCGGGCGGCCGGGTCGCTCGTGCCGCCCAGGGCGCCCGGATCACCCGTACCGCCCGCGTCGCTGCCCTCGCCCCCGCTCGGCCCGAAGGCGAGGCGGACGTACGCGGCGGTGTCCGCGACCGCGTCGGCGAGCCGGTCCGCGACCCGGGTGTGCCAGGACTCCGGCCACAGCAGGTACCCGGCGATCAGCGCGATGGCGCAGCCGATCAGCGAGTCGTACAGGCGCGGCAGGACGAGGTGGAAGCCCTGGTGGTTGAGCAGGTCGGACAGGAGCAGGATCACCGGGGTGATGGCCGCGGTCTGGAAGGCGTACCCCTTCGCCGAGAACGCCGGGATCAGCGCGGCGAGCACCAGCATCACCGGCACGTCCCACCATCCGCGCGGCACCGCGGCGAGCACGGGGGCGGCCACCAGAAGCCCGGCGGCGGTGCCGAACGCGCGGAGCACCGCCCGGGAGAACACCGAGCCGAAGTCCGGCTTCAGGACGAAGGTGACGGTGAGCGCGACCCAGTACGAGCGCGGCACGGCGATCAGCGAGACGAGGGCCTGCGCGAGGCCGATGCACAGGGCGAGCCGCAGGCCGTAGCGCCAGGACGCCCCGGACAGCAGCACGCTGCGGGCGGTGCGGCGCACCCGTACCCGCAGGGCGGCGGGCCGGCCGAGCCGGTCGTCGACGTTGTACGGCCTCGGCTCCGCCTCGTGGACGACGGTCGCCGCGTGCCGCAGGGCCTCGTCGACGGCCTTCTCCGACGGGCGGCGGGCCTCGGGGAGGACCAGTTCCGGGGCGCCGGTGCGGCCCTCCTCGACGGCGTCGGCGAGGGCGCGCACGGCGGCGGGGATCTCCGGCGGCAGCGTCCGGTGGAAGCGGCGGGCCGCGAAGTGGGCGGCGGGCGCGGCCTCCAGGAGCGGGATCAGCACGTTGAGCTGGGCCAGCAGCCGCACCAGGGTGGGCGCCCGGCCGTGCTGACGGGCGCGGCGGGCGAGGACGAGGTCGTACGCCTGGTTGAGCTGGGCGGTGACGGCCTGCCGCTTCTCGTCGTACGCGTCGCTGCCGGCGGCCTCGAACAGCTCCGCCAGCGCCCGGTACGTCCCGGCGACCGCCCTGCGCTCCGGCTGCCCGCCGCGCAGGGGCCAGCCGAGCAGGGTGAGCACGAGGACGACCACCCCGCCGAGGGTGAGCAGGACGGGCGCCTTCCACCAGGGGTCGGGCATCGGCAGGCCGGCGCCGACGACGGCGTTCAGGAGGAGGAGCAGGCCGGAGACGGAGGCCACCGCGCCGATCGAGGAGATCATCCCCGACACGAGAGCGACGAGGGTGAGCGCGGCGACGGCGAGCCAGCCCTGGCCGAAGACGAGCGTGCCGAGGGTGACGCCGAGGGCGCCGAAGAGCTGGGGAACGGCGATGTTGAAGATCCGCATGCGGTACGCGTCGGCGGTGTCCCCGATGACGCCGGAGAGCGCGCCCATCGCCACCAGCGCCCCGTACGCCGGCTGCCCGACCGCCATCCCCACCGCCAACGGCCCCGCCAGCGCGATGGACGCGCGTGCGACGGCGGCGCGGGGGATGGGCGTGGACTGCGGCCGGAGGCCGGCGGTGAGCCAGGCGGGGGGCGAGAGGGGTGACGACCGTGCGGCTTTTCCCATGCGCCCACGGTAGGCCGCCGCGGCGCCGTCGCCCCGGCGAGCCCCGCGGCCGGTGGTGCGGGCGTTCGCGTCCGCCGTGCCATGGCCCGTCGGCGTGCGCCCGTCCACGTACGAGCCCGTTCGCGTACGAGCCCGTCCGCGTATGGGCCTGTCCGTGACAGGAACGAGCCCGTCCACGTACGGGCGCGTCCACGTGCGCTCCTGTCCGTCCGCGACAGGACCGCAGCGGACGCGCTCAGCTGCGGTAGTTCTCCACCTCCGCCGCCGGGCGGAGCGCCGCCGTGTCCGGGTCCTCGCCGAACTCGGCCTTGGCGCGGCGCTGGCGCAGCAGGTCCCAGCACTGGTCGAGCTGGACCTCCAGCTCGGCGAGACGGGTGCGTTCCTCGTCCAGGAGGCCGCCGGTGCGCTGCCGCAGGGCGCGTTCCTCCTCGACGAGCGCGCCGATGTTCTCGAGGATCTCGTCGTTGTCCATGTCCTCAGCGTGGCCGATCCCGGCCCGCCGTGCAGGTCGAGCGGAGCCGTCAGTGCCGCAGTGCCTGGGCGATCTCGGCCTTGGTGGCGCCGGAGAGGGTCCGGTTGCTGCGGGCGGTCGCGGTCTTGGACGCGCCGGGCGCGACCCCGCCCACGTTCACGACGACCGTGTCGAGCAGGTTGCCCTGGTCGTCACGGAAGTCGACCCGGACCGTGTAGTCGGCGCTCTTGTCCCGGGGGTTGGTCGCGGTGACCTCGGCGACCGTCCGGTCGCCGTCCGTGGAGGTGGGACCGGCCTTGACGTCCCCGGCGGCGTTCACGCCGTCCTTGACCTCGTTCATCTTCTCCTCGGCCGCGGAGGCGACCGCTCCCGTGGCGGAGGAGACGATCTCCCCGGCCCTCTCCTTCGCCTGGTCGCACCCCGTCAGGGCGAGACCGGCCAGGACGACCGGTCCGGCCAGGAGGACGAGGGCGGTGCGGGTGGTGCGGGCGGTGAGGGCGGTGCGGGCGGTGCGGGCGCGGCTCACGGGCGTGCCCTGCCGTACGAGTCGTCCACGGCGAGCGCCCAGATGACGAAGACGGAAACCGCCATGGAGAACAGCGCCCACCACGGCTGGTACGGCAGGAACAGGAACTGGGCGACGACGTTCAGCGAGGCGAGCGCGATGCCGGCGACCCGGCCCCATTCGGCGCCCGTGAGGATGCCGTAGCCGGCGATGGCGACGACGACGCCGAGGCAGAGGTGGATCCAGCCCCAGGTCGTCAGGTTGAACTCGTAGACGTAGTCGCCGACGCGGGCGTAGATGTCGTCCTCGGCGATGCCCGCGATGCCCTGGAGGATGTCCATGGCGCCGGTGACCAGCATGAGGACGCCGGCGAACAGGGTGCCTCCGGCGGCCCACGCGCCCCGGGTCGTCATCGTGTCCGGCGTCGTCCTGTCCGGGGTCGGGTGGTGGCTCGTGTTCTGGCTCATGGCCTCATCGTCGGAGCGGTCGTTCGCGCGCGAACCTTCTGCTGGACCGGACGGGTGAGGCGGGGGTGGGCTGTTGTGGGGTGTTGCCCGCTCTATCCTGGACATCTAATATCCAGAATATGAGGATGAACGAGGGCGTGGAGTGGGCGCTGCACAGCTGCCTCAACCTCGCCTGGATCGGCGGGGAACGGGCGGTCACGGCGGCCCGGCTCGCCGCCTACCACGACCTGCCCGCCGCCTATCTCAACAAGCAGCTCCAGGCCCTCGTCCGGGCCGGCGTCCTCGTCTCCGTCTCCGGCCCCAAGGGCGGCTTCCGGCTCGCCCGATCGCTGGAGCGGATCACCCTGATGGACGTGGTCACGGCGATCGAGGGCCCCGATGAGGCCTTCCGCTGCACCGAGATCCGCGCCCACGGCCCCAGCGGAGGCGGCGACGGCAAGGCGCCCGCCGTCGAGTGCGCCATCGCCGGCGCGATGGGCCGGGCGGAACTGGCCTGGCGCCGCGAGCTGGCCGCCCGGACCCTCGACGACGTGCGCCTCCAGGCGGAACGTCAGGCGCCGGGCGCCCCGGACCGTGTCCGCCGCTGGTTCGCCGGCACCTGACCGTCCGGCCACAGCGGCCGGCCGAGGTCACGGGCCCCCGGTCACCAGTCCGCCTCAATTCCGGATAACAGATGTCCTGATCGGAGAACGCACGTCATGAACGTCGAGCACGACCAGCGCACCCTCACCAACCCCCCGACCCTCCACGACCCCACCCCCTTCGGCTACAGCCACGCCGCCTCCGCCCCCGGCGAACTCGTCTTCATCGCGGGCCAGTACGCCTCCGACGCCACCGGCGCCCCGGTCCCCGGCGACTTCGCCGCCCAGGTCGAGCTCGCCCTCGCCAACCTCCGCCTCGCCCTCGAAGGCGTGGGCCTCGGCCTCGCCCACGTCGTCCGCCTCGGCTCGTACGTCGTCGATCACGACCTCGCCAAGCTGGAGATCCTCGGCAAGGCCCTGCACGCCGCCTTCGGCGAGCGGCTGCCCGCCCAGACCCTCAGCGGTGTCGCCTCCCTCGCCCTGCCCGGCATGCTCTTCGAGATCGACGCGGTCGCCGTGCGGCCCACGACGCCGGCGGACCCGGACCAGCCGGCCTCGGCCCGCTGATCCACTTGCGGCGGGTACCGCGCGGGTGTGCCCTGGAGGGTGCAGGAAAGGCGCCCGGAAGGAGCCTCCGCCATGGCCGCACACGCAGCGGTACCCGACCGCAGAGGGCACGGACAGCGCAGACAGCACGGGCAGCGCACGCAGCAGCTGAGCACCCACGGCTGGGGGCTGCCCCTGGCCCTCGGCATCGTCTACGGCCTGTACGCCCCCACCATCGTCCGCCGCGGTGGCGAACCGAGCTGGGGACAGTTCTGGCTCGGCGTCGTCAACGGCCTCGTCCTGGCCCTCGCCGTCTACGGGCTCCGCCGCTACGGCCGCTCCCTGCCGCGCGAGCTGCGCGCGGCCGCCTGGGGCGGTCTCGCCGGCACCGCGATCGGCTTCCTCTTCAGCCTCTCCGAGGCCAGCGTCTACGCGGCGACCGTGCTCGGCCTCGTGGTCGCCGCGGCCGTCACCGCCGCCGCCTTCTACCTCTTCTACACGCACGAGGACGCGTCCGGCCGCCCCGCCCCGTACTGATCCCGTCCCCGGCCGTGCCGGCCGTGACCCCGTCCACGCCCCTGGCCGCCACCGCGGGTCCGGCGCCGGTAGTACGCCACGGCCACCGCCGCCAGCAGCGGCGGCCAGGCGGCGAGGGGCGCGTAGCAGGCGACGAGCAGGGCGTCCTGCGCCGGTGAGGCCGGGACGCCCGGGCCCAGGCCGGCGTACGCGGCGTACACGCCCCAGGCGGCCAGCGCGCACAGCGCCGCCACTCCGGCGAGGGCGGCCCCGGTCGCGGCGGCCGGGTTCACCCGCCGCCCGCCGAGGAAGGGCAACCGGCGCGGGAACACCTCGCCCCAGGAACGGACGAGCCCGAGCGTCAGGAGCGCGAGCAGCTCGGACACGACGCTGAGGGAGACGACGTAGACGGACTCGCCGAGACCCATAGGGCCGTCGCCGGCGTCCTGGGTGACCGGGAGCCCGGCGACGAGCGCGAGCCGCCACAGCCCCGAGGGGAGGACGACCAGGGGGACGGCATGGGCGGCCACCGCCGCCCAGCGCGGCACGTCGGGAAGCGCCTTGATCTTCGGCATCAGCTTCAGCAGTGGCATCGGCATCGGTGTCGGCATGGATTCAGGGTCCGCCCGGCCCCGGCGCGGCGCGTCGGCCCGAGGGCCCGGCCGCCTCCGCCGCGCGGCGGAGACGCGCTCCTCCCCTGGCCCTCGTCCGCTCGTCCCCTGGCACCGGCGGTGCCCTCGTCGGAAACTGGTTGAAGCGGCCCCGATCCGGCCCGGCCCCGATCCGGCCCGGCCCCGATCCGGCCCGGCCCCGATCCGGCCCGGCCCCGATCCGGTCCGGTCCCGGTCCGGTCCCGGTCCGGCCCGTTCCCGGCCCCCGCAGCCGTACCGCCGCGGCCCCCAGGGAGGACAGGCGTATGACCGACCTCGCCATCGAGACCGAAGGGCTGGTCAAGGTCTTCGGCACCAACCGCGCCGTCGACGGCATCGACCTGCGCGTCCCGGCCGGCACCGTCTACGGCGTCCTCGGCCCCAACGGCGCCGGCAAGACCACCGCCGTCAAGATGCTCGCGACCCTGCTGCGCCCCGACGGCGGCCGTGCCCGCGTCTTCGGCAAGGACGTCGTCGAGGACGCCGACACCGTACGCGGCCGGGTCAGCCTCACCGGCCAGTACGCCTCCGTCGACGAGGACCTCACCGGCACCGAGAACCTGGTCCTGCTCGGCCGGCTCCTCGGCCACGGCCGCTCCGCCGCGCGCGAGCGCTCCGCGCAGCTCCTGGAGGCGTTCGGGCTCGGGGAGGCGGCGGACCGGCAGGTGAAGAACTACTCGGGCGGCATGCGGCGGCGTATCGACATCGCCGCGTCCATCCTCAACGTGCCCGACCTGCTGTTCCTCGACGAGCCGACCACCGGCCTCGACCCGCGCAGCCGCAACCAGGTCTGGGACATCGTCCGCGCCGTGGTCGCCCAGGGCACCACGGTCCTGCTCACCACCCAGTACCTGGACGAGGCGGACCAGCTGGCGTCCAGGATCGCCGTCATCGACCACGGCAGGGTCATCGCGGAGGGCACCAAGGGCGAGCTGAAGGCGTCGGTGGGCTCCGGCTCCGTGCACGTACGGCTCCGGGACCCCGAGCAGCGCGCGGAGGCCGAGCGGGTCCTCACCACCGCCCTCGACGCCACCGTCCAGCTCGACCCGGACCCGGTCGCGCTCACCGCCACCCTCGACGGCCAGGGGACCGACCTCGGCGCCGCCGAACAGGCCGCGCGGGCGCTCACCGAGCTCTCGCGGGCCGGGATCACGGTCGACAACTTCGCGCTCGGCCAGCCCAGTCTGGACGAGGTCTTCCTCGCCCTGACCGACCGCGCACCCGCCACCCGCCCGCCGGCCACCGACCCGAAGGAGACGCCGGCATGACCACCGTCACCACCGGCAAGGACGCCCAGAACACCGACGCCCTCGACTTCGTCGCCCCGCGTGCCGACGAACTCGCCGCCCTCCTCGTGGGCCACACCCGGCCGCCGCGGCCCGGCGCGCTCGCCGCCTCCCTCACCTTCGGCTGGCGGGCCATGCTGAAGATCAAGCACGTGCCGGAGCAGCTGTTCGACGTGACGGCGTTCCCGATCATGATGGTGCTGATGTACACGTACCTCTTCGGGGGCGCGCTGGCCGGCTCGGTCTCGGCGTACATCCAGTTCCTGCTGCCGGGGATCCTCGTGATGAGCGTCGTGATGATCACGATGTACACGGGTGTCTCGGTCAACACCGACATCGAGAAGGGCGTCTTCGACCGCTTCCGTACGCTGCCGATCTGGCGGCCGGCGCCGATGGTGGGCTATCTCCTCGGCGACGTCGTCCGCTATCTGATCGCCTCCGCCGTCATGCTCACGGTCGGCATCGTCATCGGCTACCGCCCGGCCGGCGGCGTCGCGGGCGTGCTGCTCGGGGTGGCGCTGCTGCTGGTGTTCTCGTTCGCCTTCTCGTGGATCTGGACCATGTTCGGCCTGCTGCTGCGCAGCGAGAAGTCCGTCATGGGCGTGAGCATGATGGTGATCTTCCCGCTCACCTTCCTGTCCAACGTCTTCGTCGACCCGCGGACGATGCCCGGCTGGCTCCAGGCCTTCGTCAACAACAGCCCGGTGACCCATCTGGCGACGGCGGTCCGGGAACTGATGGCGGGCAACCGGCCGATGGCGGACATCGCGTGGACGGTGGGGTGGTCGGCGCTGTTCGTGGTGGTGTTCGGGGCGGTGACGATGCGGCTGTACAACCGCAAGTGACGTCCGGGGCCGGGGGCCAGGGGGCCGGGGTCCGGACCTGCGGCCCAGGCGCGCGGCGCCGCCTCGCCCGCTACCGCTCCGTGTACGTCCCCCGGACCACCACCACCGGGCACGCCGCGTGCTGCGCCACGTTCGTCGAGACGGAGCCCAGGAAGGCCGCCTTGAAGCCGCTGTGGCCGCGGTCGCCGACCACGAGGAGTTCGGCGCCCTCCGACTGGTCGACCAGGGCCTGGACGGGGTTGCCGGCGACGACCGTGCGGGTGACCCGGGCGGCCTGGTCGGGGGTGAGGGCCTTGTCGAGCGACTCGTCCAGGATCTTCTTGGCGAGCTGCTCCGGGTCGAACCCGGGCGGCACGCCAGGGAGGGCCGTCGCCCAGGTCGCCGGGTACTCCCAGCTGGTCACCGCGTGCAGGGAGTCCCCGGTGAGCGCCGCCTGCCCGGCCGCCCACTTCAGCGCCTTCAGGGACGGCGCCGATCCGTCCACGCCCACCACGATCCTGCCGCTCATCACAGACCTCCGTCTCGCCGTAGGGGAAGCTTCGAGGACGTGTCCAAGCCCGCCCGCCCCCGTACGGCCGACCGCTCAGTCCAGTCGCAGATCGGCCAACTGCCGCTCGAACGGGACGATCTCGTCCTCTTCGGCCCTTCTTCCCGGGCGCGCCGCGACCATGTCCGCGAACTCGTTCCCCGCCCGGGTGATCCGGGCCGGCAGGCCCTCGGTGTACTCGTCGCCGCCCGAGCCCCAGTCCTCGGACGCGGCGTAGACCGCGGTCGGTGCGACGAGGGCCCGCAGGTAGGCGAAGAGCGGGCGCAGGGCGTGGTCGAGCACGAGGGAGTGGCGGGCGGTGCCGCCGGTCGCGCCGACGAGGACGGGTGTGCCGGTGAGCGCGGTCGGGTCGAGCAGGTCGAAGAAGGACTTGAACAGACCGTTGTACGAGGCCGTGAAGACCGGGGTGACGGCGATGACCCCGTCCGCGCCGGTCACCGCGTCGACGGCCTCCTGGAGCTTCCCGGAGGGGAAGCCGGTGACGAGGTTCTTGGCGATGTCGACGGCCAGGTCGCGCAGTTCGACGACCTCGACGTCGACGGCGTACTCCTGCTCGGCCAGCCGGTGGCGGGCGGCCTGGAGCAGCCGGTCGGCGAGCAGGCGGGTGGAGGAGGGGCTGCTGAGTCCGGCCGAGACGGCGACCAGCTTGAGGGTGCGCATGACTTAGGCCTCCTTCTTGAGTACGGCGGGGTGGAGCGGGGCGGTCTCCGGCACGCCGGCCGGCCGCAGTTTCGCGAACTCTTCGCGCAGCACCGGGACGACCTCCTCGCCGAGCAGGTCCAGCTGCTCCAGGACGGTCTTCAGGGGCAGGCCCGCGTGGTCGATCAGGAAGAGCTGGCGCTGGTAGTCGCCGACGTACTCCCGGAAGGACAGGGTGCGTTCGATGACCTCCTGCGGCGAGCCGACGGTCAGCGGGGTCTCGCGGCTGAACTCTTCCAGGGAGGGGCCGTGGCCGTAGACGGGCGCGTTGTCGAAGTACGGGCGGAACTCCCGTACGGCGTCCTGGGAGTTCTTGCGCATGAAGACCTGGCCGCCGAGGCCGACGATGGCCTGCTCGGGGGTGCCGTGGCCGTAGTGCGCGTACCGCTGGCGGTAGAGGCGGACCATCTTCTCGGTGTGCTGCTTGGGCCAGAAGATGTGGTTGGCGAAGAAGCCGTCGCCGTAGTACGCGGCCTGCTCGGCGATCTCCGGGGAGCGGATGGAGCCGTGCCAGACGAACGGCGGGACGCCGTCCAGGGGGCGCGGGGTGGCGGTGAAGCCCTGGAGCGCGGTGCGGAACTTCCCCTCCCAGTCGACCACGTCCTCCCTCCACAGCCTGTGGAGGAGCGCGTAGTTCTCGATGGCGAGCGGGATGCCCTGGCGGATGTCCTGGCCGAACCACGGGTAGACCGGGCCGGTGTTGCCGCGGCCCATCATCAGGTCGACCCGGCCGTCGGCGAGGTGCTGGAGGGTCGCGTAGTCCTCGGCGATCTTCACCGGGTCGTTGGTGGTGATCAGCGTCGTCGAGGTGGACAGGATCAGGTTCTCCGTGCGGGCCGCGATGTGTCCGAGGAGGGTGGTGGGGGAGGACGGCACGAACGGCGGGTTGTGGTGCTCGCCGGTCGCGAAGACGTCCAGGCCGACCTCCTCGGCCTTGAGCGCGATGGCGACGGTGTTCTTGATCCGCTCGTGCTCGGTGGGGGTGCGGCCGGTGGTGGGGTCGGTCGTCACGTCACCGACGGTGAAGATCCCGAACTGCATCGTGCTCACCTCTCGCGGGGCTGTATTGGTTGAATCTTAAACCGTCTCGTCCAACGGTGCCACCTCCCTCCCTATTCCTGCTGCTCCCCCACATCGGGCAGAACGCCCGAATCAGCCGCTGAGGGGCCTGTTTCCGCCCTCCCGTAAAGTCGGCCGATGTGAACGCCGCGATATCGGAGCAGCCGGAGCCGTCGGACCTCCTGGAGGAGCCGGGTCCCTCGGAGCAGCCGGAGCCGTCGCAGGAGCCCCGCCAGGTGGTGTCGGTCGTCGGGATCGGCGCCGACGGCTGGGACGGACTGCCCGAGGCCTCCCGTCGCACCCTGCGCGCCGCCGAGGTGCTGATCGGCGGCCCCCGCCAGCTCGACCTGCTGCCCGCCGCCGACTGCCCCGGCACCCGCGTCGCCTGGCCGAGCCCCCTGCGCCCCGCCGTGCCCGGCCTGCTCGCCGCCCACGAGGGCCGTCGCGTCGCCGTCCTCGCCAGCGGCGACCCCTTCTTCTACGGGATCGGCCGCACCCTGACCGAGGCCCTCGGCCCCGACCGGCGTGCCGCCCTCCACGTCCAGCCGCACCCGTCCTCCGTCTCGTACGCCTGCGCCCGGCTCGGCTGGCCCCTGGAGGCCACCGAGACGCTCTCCCTGGTCGCCCGGCCCCTCGACGCGCTCACCGCGGCCCTCCACGACGGCCGCCGCCTGCTGCTGCTCGGCGAGGGCCCCGACTCGCCCGCGAAGGTCGCCGCCCTGCTGCGGACACGCGGCTGGGGCGGCACCCGGATCCGGGTCCTCGAACAGCTCGGCGGCCCGCGCGAGCGGCTCCTCGACGGCACCGCCGCCGACTGGCCGCACGAGCGGGCCGACGCCCTGCACGTCCTCGCCCTCGACTGCGTACGCGACCCGGGGACGCTGCGGCTCGGCACCACCCCCGGCCTGCCCGACGAGGCGTACGAGCACGACGGCCAGCTCACCAAGCGCTACGTCCGCGCCGCCACCCTCGCCGCGCTCGCGCCCGCCCCCGGCGAACTGCTCTGGGACGTCGGCGGCGGCTCCGGCTCCATCGGCGTCGAATGGATGCGGGCCCACCGCGCCTGCCGGGCCGTCGCCGTCGAGAAGTCGCCCGAGCGGGCCGCCCGTATCGCCCGTAACGCGGCCGCCCTCGGCGTGCCGGGACTGAAGGTGGTCACGGGCGCCGCCCCCGAGGCCCTGGCCGGTCTGGAGGCCCCCGACGCGATCTTCATCGGCGGCGGCCTGACCGTCCCCGGCCTGCTCGACGCCTGCTGGGACGCCCTCCCGGCCGGCGGCCGGCTCGTCGCCAACACGGTGACCCTGGAGTCCGAGGCCCTGCTCGCCGCACGTCACCGGCGCCACGGCGGCGAGCTGATCCGGCTCGCCGTCGCCGCCGCCGTGCCCGTGGGCGGCTTCACGGGCTGGCGCCAGGCCATGCCCGTCACCCAGTGGTCCGTCATCAAGGAAGAGGAAGCATGACCGTCTACTTCATCGGCGCGGGCCCCGGCGCGGCCGACCTGATCACCGTGCGCGGCGCGCGGACCCTGGCGAAGTGCGGGGTCTGCCTCTACGCCGGTTCCCTCGTGCCGCGCGAGCTGCTCGCCGAGTGCCCGCCGGACGCGAAGCTGGTCGACACGGCGAACATGGACCTCGACCAGATCGTCGCCGAGATCGCCGCCGCCCACGAGGCGGGCCAGGACGTGGCCCGGCTGCACTCCGGCGACCCGTCCGTCTTCAGCGCCATGGCCGAGCAGATGCGGCGCCTGGACGCGGCCGGCATCCCGTACGAGGTCGTGCCCGGCGTGCCCGCCTTCGCGGCCGCCGCCGCCGCGCTCAAGCGGGAGCTGACCGTCCCGACCGTCGGCCAGACCGTCATCCTCACCCGCATCGCCCAGCAGGCCACGCCGATGCCAAAGGGCGAGGACCTGGCCACCCTCGGCCGCAGCGGCGCCCTGCTCGTCCTCCACCTCGGCGCCCGCTACGTCGACCGGATCGTCTCCGAGCTGGTCCCCCACTACGGCGCCGACTGCCCGGCCGCCGTCGTCGCGATGGCCAGCCGGCCCGACGAGGTCGTGCTGCGGGGCACCCTGGAGGACATCGCGGACCAGGTGAAGGCGGCCGGCATCACCAAGACCGCCGTCATCGTCGTGGGCCGTACGCTGGCCGCCTCGGAGTTCCGAGACAGCCACCTCTACGACCCGGCCCGGGACCGCCACACCTGCTGAACGGCCCCCGGGGCCGGTCACCGGCCTTCGGCTCAGGAGTTGGGCCGCTTGCCGTGGTTGGCCTTGTTGCCCTTACGGGCCCGGCGCTTGTTGCCGCGCTTCGACATGGGTTCCTCCCTTGGGCGTGTTCTTCAGGGGGCTCTGCCCTGCCGAGCCTAGGGTCGCGCGGCAGGGCCCGCACGTCGGCTGTCAGTGCCGTGCGCTGCAATGGGTCCGTGACCGTCTACGACGTGGCCCGGACGCTGCCGGGCATCGGGGAACTGCGCGACCACTGCCGTGGGCTCGCGATGCTGGACGCGGTGCTGAGCCCGGAGTGGGAGGACCGGTACTACTCGTTCGCCCAGGACACGGCGACGATGCGGAACGGGCAGGGCGACGAGTTCAGGATCGTCTTCTCCCCGGCAGGTGCCTACGCGGAGGGCTTCGACCACGAGTCGCCGATGAGCCCGTGGGCGCGGAGCGACGTGCCGGTCGTCTGGCCGGGCGTTCTCGACTCCGTGCCGGACACCTTCCGGCCGTACGTCTCCGAGGGCGAGGACGGCGAGGCGCCGGCCGTCACCTGCTGCCTGTGGCGCGAGACCGCCGACCCCGCCTGGCGGACCGGCACTATCGACTTCCCGGCCCGGGACGGAGACGAGCCCGACGGCGCCGAGTACGTCTTCGAGCTGCTCGTCGACCGCTCGGCGGAGGCGTACGCGGAGTGGACCTCCGACTACTACGAGACCGACGTCGACGTCGACGCCGTCCGCCACGTCCTCGCCCTGCGCCCCCTGACGGCGGCGGTCGTCGCCGCCCTCAACCCGGACGTGGAGCTCGCCGGCCTCGCGGAGGACATGGCGGAGATCGGCTACCCGGCGGGCCGGACGGATCCCACGACGCCCGCCGGGCGCGGCAGCGCGCCGTGGCCCACCGGCCCCATGGGCGACATCGAGCTTCCCGACCTCGGCCTTCCGGACCTTCCGCACGACCACGAGGGCGACCTGCGAGGCTTCGAAGCCCCCTGACGCCCCACTGATCAGGACCCGCTCCGGGCCGCCCACTCCGGCGCCAGCACCGCCATCACCGTCGCGTCCACCCGCTCGCCCTCCCACAGCAGCGCCCCCCGCAGGGTGCCCTCCGCGCGGAAGCCGGCCTTCTCGTAGGCGCGGCGGGCGCGCGGGTTGAAGGCGTAGACCTCCAGCCACACGCGGTGGAGGCCGACGGCCTCGAAGGCGTGGCCGACGATCAGGCGGGTCGCCTCCGTGCCGAGGCCGCGGCCGATGCCGGCCGGGGTGAAGCAGATCCGGAAGGCGCAGCTCTCGTTGTCGGGGTCCCACTCGTTGAGCACGGCCTCGCCCACCACCCGCCCCGTCGCCCGCTCCACCACCGCCAGGTCCAGCCGGTCGGCCTGGGCGCCCCGCGACCCGTACCACTGGCGCAGCGCCGGCTCGTCGAAGCCGGTGTGGCAGCCGGTCAGGCGGGCGATCTCGGGGTCCTCGAACATCGGCAGGAGCGCGGGGACGTCGTCCTCGGTGACGGGGCGGAGGACGACGAGGTCGCCGGTGAGGGTGGGCTTGTGGGAGAAGTCGGCCATCGGGAGATTGTCGGGGCGGGGCAGCCGGCTTGTCGTGCCGTTTTACGGCCCGCCACCGCTGTACGGCTCCGTGTACGGCGTGGCCACCGGGTCACGGGCCCGCGACCGCCCTCCGTGTCAACCGCGCGGCGGTCCCGCGACCGTCCTGTACGGCTCCGCCACCGCGTTAAGGACCCGCGACCGCGTTACGGCCCGGCCCCGCCACCGCCGAGCGCCCCACCACGACCCCCGCCCGGTCGATGCACACCACGTCCACGGCCACCGGCGCGCCCCGCAGCACCGACAGGGCCTCGTCGCGGGCGCGGGCGGCGACGAGGTCGCCGAGGGGGACGCCGGCGGTCTCGCAGAGGCGGAGGGCGGCGAGGCCCGTGTTGGCGGCGGCGATCTCCTCCGCCAGTGACGCGGACGCGCCGCCCGTGCGGGCAAGCTCGGCGAGGAAGGTCTTGTCGACCTGGGAACGGGCGGAGTGCAGGTCCAGGTGGCCGGCGGCCAGTTTGGAGAGTTTCGCGAAGCCGCCGCAGATCGTGAGCCGGTCCACGGGGTGGCGGCGGACGTACTTGAGGACGGCGCCCGCGAAATCGCCCATGTCGAGCAGGGCGATCTCCGGCAGGTCGTACAGCTCGGTCACCGTCCGCTCGGAGGTGGAGCCGGTGCAGCCGGCGACGTGGGCGAGGCCGGCGGCGCGGGCCACGTCGACGCCGCGACGGATGGAGTCGATCCACGCGGAGCAGGAGTAGGGGACGACGACGCCGGTGGTGCCGAGGATGGACAGGCCGCCGAGGATGCCGATCCGGGGGTTCCAGGTGGAGCGGGCGATCTCGGCGCCGTTGTCGACGGAAATCGTGATCTCCACGTCGCCCGTGGCGCCGTGCGCCGCCGCGACCTGTGCCACGTGCGCGCGCATCATCTGCCGGGGAACCGGGTTGATCGCCGGCTCGCCCACCTCCAGCGGCAGTCCGGGCAGGGTGACCGTACCCACGCCCTCGCCGGCCCGGAACACCACACCGGAGCCGGCCGGCAGGAGCCGTACCGTCGAGCGGATCAGCGCCCCGTGCGTGACGTCGGGGTCGTCGCCCGCGTCCTTCACGACGGCGGCCATGGCGGCGCCCGACGGCCCCAGCTCCTCCGCCGCGAGCGCGAAGGCCGGCGTCTGGCCCTTGGGCAGCGTGATCGTCACCGGGTCCGGGAACTCGCCGGTGAGCAGCGCCGTGTACGCGGCGGTCGTCGCCGCCGTCGCGCAGGCACCGGTCGTCCAGCCGGGCCGCAGACCGGTGTGCTTGAGTTGGGCCGCACGCCCGCCGGAACTCATGAACGGACTCCCAGGATCCCCATGCACGTACTCATCCTCGGCGGGACGACCGAGGCCCGCGCCCTGGCCGGGCTGCTGCACTCCGGGCTGCTGCACTCCGGGCCGCCGCACCCCGGCCTGCCGCCCGCCGACCTGCCGCACCCCGGCCTGCCGCCCGCCGACCTGCCGCACCCCGGGCTTCGCGTCACCAGCTCGCTCGCCGGGCGGGTCGCCGCGCCCCGGCTGCCGGTGGGTGAGGTGCGGATCGGCGGCTTCGGCGGCGCGGAGGGGCTCGCCGCGTGGCTGCGGGAGCACGCCGTGGACGCGGTCATCGACGCCACCCATCCCTTCGCGGAGCGGATCAGTTTCAACGCGGCCCGGGCGGCCGCCACCGCCCATGTTCCCCTGCTGGCGCTGCGCCGCCCCGGCTGGGTCCCGGTCGAGGGCGACGACTGGCACGAGGTGGCGTCCCTCGACGAGGCCGCGGCGGCCCTCGACGGCCTCGGCGACCGGGTCGACCGGGTGTTCCTCACCACCGGCCGGATGGGCCTCGCGGCCTTCGCGGGGCGGCCCGAGTGGTTCCTGGTCCGCTCCGTGGACGCGCCCGAGCCGCCGATGCCGGCCCGGATGGAAGTCCTCCTGGACCGGGGGCCGTTCACGCTGGAGGGGGAGCGGGAACTGATCGCCCGCCACCGCCTCGACGTCCTGGTGACGAAGGACAGCGGCGCCGCCGCCACCGCCCCCAAGCTGGCCGCCGCCCGCGAGGCCGGCCTCCCGGTCGTGATCGTCCGCCGCCCGCCCGTACCGGAGGGGGTGCCGACGGCCTCGACCCCCGAGGAGGCAGCGGCCTGGCTGCGCGCGACAGGCACCGTCGGGGGCCGTTCAATGGAGGAATGAGGACCGTTCGACGGCTTGCCGCGGCGGGGCTGACGGCGCTGCTCGGCGCCACGGCGGTCGCTCCCGCCGCTTCCTCCGCCGCTCCCGCCGCCATTCCCTCCGCCGTTCCCCCGTCCGCCACCCCCGGGCCCACGCCGCCACCGGCCCAGCCGCCGCCCGAGCTCGACGACGCGGAGGTCCGGCGGGCCGTCGACCGGCTCGACGGGGTGGTCCAGGCGGCCATGAAACGCACGGGCGTGCCCGGCGTGGCCGTGGCCGTCGTCCACGACGGAAAGGTGCTCCACCTCAAGGGGTACGGCGTGCGGAAGGCCGGCGAGAAGGCCGCCGTCGGCGCCGACACCGTCTTCCAGCTCGCGTCCGTCTCCAAGCCGATCGCCTCCACGGTCGTGTCCGGCGCCGTGGGCACCGAGGGCTGGAACAGGCCCGTCGCGCCGCACCTGCCGGGCTTCCGCCTGGCGGACCCGTGGGTCACCTCCCACGTGACGGTCGCCGACCTGTTCGCGCACCGCAGCGGCCTGCCCGACCACGCCGGGGACCTGCTCGAAGACCTCGGCTACGACCGGGCGTACATCCTGTCCCACCTGCGCCACGAGCCGCTGGCACCGTTCCGCGCGAGCTACGCCTACACCAACTTCGGCCTGACGGCGGCCGCCGAGGCCGTCGCCGACGAGAAGGGCGTGCCCTGGGAGAAGCTCGCCGAGGACGTCCTCTACGAGCCGGCCGGCATGGACTCCACCAGCTCCCGCTTCGAGGACTTCGCCAAGGCCACCGACCGGGCCTGGGGCCACGTCAAGGCCGGCGGCGCCTGGCAGGCGCGGTACGTCCGGGACCCCGACGCCCAGTCGCCGGCCGGCGGCGTCAGCTCCACCGCCCGCGACATGGCGACCTGGCTGCGGCTGCAGCTCGCGAACGGCACCCTCGACGGCCGGAAGATCATCGACGCCGAGGCCCTGCAGCGCACCCACTGGCCCGAGTCCGTCGCCAGCCCGCCCCGCGCCCCGGCCGGCCACACCGGCTTCTACGGCCTGGGCTGGAACGTGAGTTACGACGACGAGGGCAGGCTCAAGCTCTCCCACACCGGAGCGTTCGCGCAGGGCGCGCACACCAACGTCACGTTGCTGCCCGGGGAACAGCTCGGCATCGTCGTCCTCACCAACGCCGCACCGGCGGGCGTCGCCGACGCCGTCGCCCTCGACTTCTTCGACATCGCCCAGACCGGCGAGGTCAGCCGCGACTGGCTCCCCCTCGTGGACGCCCTCTACCGGCAGCAGGAGAACGAGGCCCGGTCGACGACCGACTACACCCGCCCACCCCGCGACGCCCCACCGGCGAAGCCCACCGCCACCTACACCGGCACCTTCGCCAACGCCTACTACGGCCCCGCCCGGATCACCGCCGGCCCGGACGGCGCCCTGACCCTCCACCTGGGCCCGGAGCCCCGGACGTACCGCCTCACGCACTACGCGGGCGACACCTTCAGCTTCGAGACCACCGGCGAGAACGCCGTCGGCCGCACCGGCGTCACCTTCACCCCGGACGGCAGGTCCTTCACCGTCGAGTACCTGGACAGGGAGGGCCTGGGGACGTTCGCCCGCGGCGCCGGGAGGTAGCGGGACGGCGGACAGGTGGGTGCGATCGCGAACGCGGTGGAGGAGGGCCATCCCGAACCATGGCTGGAAAGCGCGGCTCTGCGCTTTGCTTTCGATCACGCGGGGGCGAGGGCGCGCTAGTCTCCCTCTGCCATTGCAGGTCACGTGTGCACGGGGGGTACACATGGGGTGGGATCTCAACATCTCGCCGGAGGAGTTACGGGCTTCGGCCGGCGCCGCCGACACCTTGGCGACGGACCTGAGAGGGCCGTTACGCACGGCGGTCGGCGAGGGGAGACCGGACGTGACCAGAAGGTGGGCCAGGTCTGTGGTTCCGTTCAGGGGGGCTGCGCCGGTCCTCGTACCGACGCTCGTCCTCCTGCTGGGAGGCTGTGTCTCCGATGACGGCAAGAACGATCCGCTGCCCAGGAAGAGCCGGGAGAAGGCCCAGGCATGGGCCGAACACTGGACCGAATCGATGGCCCGTACCGCGAAGGCGGAGATCGTACCGGCGACGCATCAGGCGAACTTCACCGACTGCTTGGGAAAGAACGGTGAGTCGGCGGACGACGGCCGGTTCACGCTGATGTACAACGTCCGAGCCAAGCTTCCTCAGGCGGAACAGGAAGAGGGCATTCGGGCCATCACAACCGAGCTCAAGGCCCAGGGGTTCAGGATCGTCGGGTCCGTCAGTGACGCATCGGCCGCGCGGGGCCGCTATCTCGTCCAGGCCGAACACCCGAATGACCGCCAGTACGTGAGCGCGGGAGACGTGTCGGACGAGCTGATCAGCCTCAGCGTGGACATCCCCTGCCTCCTGCCGCCGGGTGTCGAGCAGCAGGAGCTCTGAGGGCATCGGTTTACACCCCTCGCCCATGACTGAAGGAGTGCCGGGCCATGCCCCCGTTCCGCAGGGCCTCGCTCGCCCTCGTACCGACGCTCGTCCTCCTGCTGGGAGGCTGCATGTCCGACGCCGGCAAGAACGAGCCCTTGCCCCGGATGAGCAAGGAGAAGGCCGAGGCCTGGGCCAAGCACTGGACCGAGTCCATGGCCCGCACCGCCGAGGCGGAGATCATCCCGGCGGACCGGCAGGCGAATTTCCACGACTGTTCCGGGAGGAACGGTGAGTCGGCCGACGACGGCCGGTTCGTCTTGATGTACGACGCCCGTGCGAAGCTGCCCAGGGCCCGGCAGGCGGCCGGAATCCGCGCGATCAGGGAAGAGCTCGAGAAACGCGGCTTCGAGATCGTCGGCTATCGATCCGATCCGACGATGGACCCCGCGAACCTGGTGGATGCCAAGCAGCCGAAGGAGCGCTTCTTCGTCAGTGCCGGGGACCTGGACGACGAGCTGATCACTCTCATCGTCCATACGCCCTGCCTCCTGCCGCCCGGCGTCGAGCAGCAGGAGTTCTGACGGGCGCGTCCGGCCCGCGGCGTCAGCCGTAGCGCCGCGGGGTCCACGCGATCGTCCGGCCGTCGGCGCGTTCCGTGACGCGGGTCTGGGAGGAGCCGATGAGGAGGAGGGTGCGCATGTCGACCTCGGTCGGGTCCAGGGTCTTCAGGGTGAGGACCCGGACCGACTGCTCGGGGCCGCCGACGTCGCGGGCGACGACCACCGGGGTGTCGGGGGAGCGGATCTCCAGGAGGAGGTCGCGGGCCGCGGCCACCTGGTGGGTGCGGGAGCGGGAGCCCGGGTTGTAGATCGCGAGGACCAGGTCGGCTTCGGCGGCGGCGCGCACGCGGGTGGCGATGACCTCCCAGGGCTTGAGCCGGTCGGAGAGCGAGATGGTGGCGTAGTCGTGGCCGAGGGGGGCGCCCGCCGCGGCGGCGGCCGCGTTCGCGGCGGTCACGCCCGGCAGGACCCGCACCGGCACGTCCGCGTACCGCTCCTCCGACGCCACCTCCAGGACGGCCGTCGCCATGGCGAACACGCCCGGGTCGCCGCCCGACACGACGGCGACCCGCCGCCCGCGCCGGGCCAGGTCGAGGGCGAACTCCGCCCGCTCCGACTCCACCTTGTTGTCGGAGCCGTGCCGCCGCTGACCGGCCCGCAGCACCGGCACCCGGTCCAGGTACGTGGTGTAGCCGACGAGGTCGTCGGCGTTGACCAGCGCGCCCCGCGACTCCGGGGTCAGCCAGGGCGCCCCCGCCGGTCCGGTGCCGACCACCACGACCTCGCCGACCGTCTCCCGCGACTCGGGGGCGACCGCGTCGATACGGGAGGGCAGGACGGCCACCGAGAAGTACGGCACGGTCGACGGGTCCACCTCGGACAGCGCGTCCGTCCGCTCGCCCGGCATGAACGCCCGCTCCACGTACCGCGCGTCCTCCAGGCGCCCCGCCCGCTCCATGGCGCGCCGCACGGTCGGGAAGGTGCGGCCGAGCTTCATCACGACCGCCGAGTCGGTGGCCGCGAGACGGGCGGTCAGCTCGTCCTCCGGCAGCGTGCCGGGGATGATCGTGAGCACTTCCTCCGCCTCGCACAGCGGCTCACCGAGGCGGGCCGCGGCGGCGCTGACCGACGTGACGCCGGGGATCACGGTCGTCTCGTAGCGGTGGGCGAGCCGCTTGTGCATGTGCTGGTACGAGCCGTAGAACAGCGGGTCGCCCTCCGCGAGCACGGCGACGGTGCGGCCCGCGTCCAGGTGGGCGGCGAGCCGGGCCGACGCCTCCTCGTAGAAGTCGTCGAGCGCACCCCGGTAGCCGCCGGGGTGGTCGGTGGTCTCCACCGTGAGCGGGTACATCAGCCGCTCCTCGATGTGGTCCTCGCGGATGTGCTCGGCGGCGATGGACCGGGCGATGGACCGGCCGTGGCGCGCCGAGTGGTACGCGATCACGTCGGCCTCGGCGATGGCGCGGACGGCCGCCACGGTCATGAGGTTCGGGTCGCCGGGGCCGAGCCCGACGCCGTAGAGCCTGCCGGTGGTGGTGCCGCTCATGCCTGGATCTCCGCTTCGTGCGCTATCGCGTTGATGGCGGCGGCGGTCATCGCGCTGCCGCCGCGCCTGCCCCGGACGACGAGGTAGTCGAGGCCGAGGGTGTTCTCCGCGAGGGCGTCCTTGGACTCGGCCGCGCCGATGAAGCCGACCGGTATGCCGAGGACGGCGGCGGGCCTGCCCGCCCCCTTCGCGATCATCTCCAGGAGGTGGAACAGCGCCGTCGGCGCGTTGCCGATGGCGACCACGGAGCCCTCGAGACGGTCCCGCCACAGCTCCAGGGCCGCGGCCGAGCGGGTGGTGCCGAGCTCGACGGCGAGGGCGGGCACGGACGGGTCGGACAGGGTGCACAGCACGTCGTTGTCGGCGGGCAGCCGCTTGCGGGTGACGCCGCTGGCGACCATCTGTGCGTCGCACAGGATGGGCGCACCGGCGCGCAGCGCGGCGCGGGCGGCGGTCACGACACCGGGGGAGTGGGCGACGTCCTTGACGAGGTCGGTCATGCCGCAGGCGTGGATCATCCGCACCGCGACCTGGGCGACGTCGGCGGGCAGGCCCGCGAGGTCCGCCTCGGCGCGGATCGTGGCAAAGGAGCGGCGGTAGATCTCCGCGCCGTCCTTCTCGTACTCGAACATCCTGTTGCTCTCGCTCATCTCGTGGTGCGGGCAGTGGCGACTGCTTCGGTCAGGGAGGTACGGGGGATGGGGGCGCCGTCCACCAGGTAGTCGCCGTCGCCGACGGCGAGGACGTCGACCCAGGCGCCGTGCGGGTGCCCGCAGCGGCGTTCGCACCCCGAGTAGTGCACCGGCAGCCCCCCGCCCGGCGCCCGCCCGGCGTCGGCCCGCACATCCGCCAGCGCCTTGCCGCACCCGGGCCGCCCGGTGCAGGCGCTGACCCCGGCGAGGGGTGCGGCGGGCGACGTGACGAGCCCGAGCGCGGCGAGTCGGCGGAGCCGGGCGTGCGGGGTGGCGTCGCCGGTGACGGTGACGGTGACGTGGGTGGGGATGGGGGCGGGCTGTTCCGGGCCGTGGCCGGCGCCGGGCACGGGGACGGGAGTGGCAGCGGAAGGAGCGGTGCCGCCGGGCGGGCCGGCGGGCCGTTCCGGGCCGTGGCCGTCGCGGGCGTCGGCCGGCCGGTGGTCGGCGGGGGCCGGTCCGGGCCCGCCGGGGGTGAGGGTGGGCTGTTCCGGGCCGTGGCCCTCGCGGGGCGCCTGGAGGCCCATGCCGGTCTCGGCCTGGGCGTCGGCGTCGCGCGGGGTCGCCTCCACGACGACCCTCCCGCGCCACGGCGTGAGCCCGGCCTCGGCCCGGGTGTCGGCGTCGCCCGGGGCCGCCTCCACCACGACCACCCCGCGCCACGGCGTGAACCGCAGCTCCTCCGCTCCGGCGGCCAGGGCGCGCAGCTGGGCGGCGGTGAGGCGGCCGAGGGGGGCGAGGACGTACAGGCCGTTGGCGCCGAGAACCCCGGGCGCGGGCGGTTCGCCCTGCGGGAGGCTCGCGTCCGGTACGGGCTCCCCCGCGATGCCGGCGCGTGCGAGCGCGCCGGCCACGTCGAGCGCCGTCCCCGGGGGCAGCTCCCGCACTCGCCAGGCCCCGTTTCCGGCCGCTTCCGCCGCCGCCAGGAACGCCTCGGCACCGGCGAGCGCGGCCCGCGCGGCGTCCTCCCCCGCGACCCAGAAGCCCTGCCCCCCGGCGTGCAGCAGCGCCCCGCCCGCCTCGGCCCCCGCGCGCGCGGCCCGCGCCGCGTCCTCCCCGGCGACCCAAAAGTCCTGCCCGCCGGCGTGCAGCAGGTCCTCCCCCGCGCCCCGGAAGCCCTGCCCCCCGTCGCGCGGCAGCGCCCCGCCCGCCCCCACTGCGATCAAGGTCACATCCCCGCCGAGCCCCGCCACGTCCCCGTGGCCGTCGTCCAGGACGAAGAGGAAACGGCCGGAAAGCGCCGCTGTCCAGGGCTCCGCGCAGAGCAGGGTGTCCAGGGCGCGGGCCCACAACTGGGCCGCTCCGGGGCCCAGTCCGTCGAGGCCGGCGGCCGGGGAGGCGACGATGTTGCGGACGCGTTCGTGGCTGGGGGAGGGCAGCAGGCCCGCGTCGTCGAGGAGGGCGGCGAGGCGGGTGCCGCAGTCGTCGGCGAGGCCGCGCAGCTCGGCGTTGCCGCGTGAGGTGATGCTGATCCGCCCGTCGCCCAGGGTCTCCGCCGCCAGGGCCAGCGCCTCGGCCTGACGCACCGTCAATCGGCCGCCGGGCAGCCGCAGTCGGGCGAGGCGGCCGTCGTCGGCGGGGTGCAGGCGCAGGGCCCCCGGACAGGCGTCGCCACGGTCCCGTATGCGAGCTTCGCCCGGTTCGGGCGTCGAGGGTGGGGTGGGCGGCATGGCGGCGAGCATACCCACGGGAAACCGGCCGACCACCGGGTGTGATCCGGCCGACTCCCCGGCCCCCTCCGGCCCGGCGACCGCACGATCTAGGATGCAGACCGGCATGGGGTCCCAGGGCCCCGGGGAGGAAGCCCGGTGAGAATCCGGCGCGGTCCCGCCACTGTGAGCCGGTCCGGCCCGCGCGCCAGCGCGACCCGCGGGACCGGTGAGCCAGGAACTCCCGCCGTCCACACGACCACCCGGGGCGCGGACAACCCCGAGGAAGGGCCCGAGCTGCCATGCTCCTGCTGCTGTCGCACTCCGACACCGACCTGCTCAGCGCCCGCGCGGCCGGTGGCCCGGTCCCGTACCGGTTCGCGAACCCCGCCCGGCTCCCCCTCGACGACCTCCCGGGCCTCCTCGACGGCGCCGAGCTCGTCGTCGTACGCCTCCTCGGCGGTCTGCGGTCCTGGGAGGAGGGCCTGGACGCGGTCCTCGCCGCCGGAAAGCCGGTGGTCGTGCTCAGCGGCGAACAGGCCCCCGACGCCCAGCTGATGGAGACGTCCACCGTCCCCATCGGCGTCGCCACCGAGGCCCATGCCTACCTCGCGCACGGCGGCCCGGCCAACCTGGAGCAGCTGGCCCGGTTCCTCTCCGACACCGTCCTGCTCACCGGCCACGGCTTCGAGGCCCCGGCGCCCGCCCCCACCTGGGGCCCGCTGGAGCGCACGCCCAAGGTCACCGAGGGCCCGGTCGTCGCCGTGCTCTACTACCGCGCCCACCACATGAGCGGCAACACCGCCTTCGTCGGCGCGCTGTGCGACGCGATCGAGGAGGCCGGCGGGCAGGCGAAGGCCCTGTACGTGGCGTCCCTGCGCGCTCCCGAGCCGGAGCTGCTCGACGCCCTGCGCGGCGCCGACGCGATCGTGACGACGGTCCTCGCCGCGGGCGGCACCAAGCCCGCCGAGGCGCAGGCCGGCGGAGACGAGGAGGCCTGGGACGCGGGCGCGCTCGCCGCGCTCGACGTGCCGATCCTCCAGGCGCTGTGCCTGACCGGCTCCCGGTCGGCGTGGGAGGAGAACGACGAGGGCCTCTCCCCGCTGGACGCCGCCAGCCAGGTCGCCGTCCCCGAGTTCGACGGCCGCCTCATCACCGTCCCGTTCTCCTTCAAGGAGATCGACGAGGACGGCCTCCCGGCGTACGTGGCCGACGCCGAGCGCGCCGCCCGCGTCGCCGGCATCGCCGTCCGCCACGCCCGCCTGCGGCACATCCCGAACGCCGAGAAGAAGCTCGCGCTCGTCCTCTCCGCGTACCCCACCAAGCACTCCCGCATCGGCAACGCCGTCGGCCTGGACACCCCCGCCTCCGCCGTCGCGCTCCTCAGGCGCCTCATCGCCGAGGGCTACGACTTCGGGCCGGAGGGCGAGATCCCCGGCCTGGTGTCCGGCGACGGCGACGAGCTGATCTACGCCCTGATCGAGGCCGGCGGCCACGACCAGGACTGGCTCACCGAGGAGCAGCTGGCCCGCAACCCGGTCCGCATCCCGGCCGCCGACTACAAGCGCTGGTACGCGCGGTTGCCGAAGGAGCTGCGTGACGAGGTCGAGGAGCACTGGGGCCCGCCGCCGGGCGAGATGTTCCTGGACCGCTCCCGCAACCCCGAGGGCGACATCGTGCTCGCCGCGCTGCGGCGCGGGAACCTGCTGATCCTCATCCAGCCGCCGCGCGGCTTCGGCGAGAACCCGATCGCGATCTACCACGACCCCGATCTGCCGCCGTCCCACCACTACCTGGCGGCCTACCGCTGGATCGCCGCCCGCGCCGAGGACGGCGGCTTCGGCGCCGACGCCATGGTGCACCTGGGCAAGCACGGCAACCTGGAGTGGCTGCCGGGCAAGAACGCGGGCCTGTCCGCCGCCTGCGGCCCGGACGCGGCCCTCGGCGACCTGCCGCTGGTCTACCCGTTCCTGGTCAACGACCCGGGCGAGGGCACCCAGGCCAAGCGCCGGGTCCACGCCACCCTCGTCGACCACCTCGTGCCGCCGATGGCCCGCGCCGAGTCGTACGGCGACATCACCCGCCTGGAGCAGCTGCTCGACGAGTACGCGCAGATCAGCTCCATGGACCCGTCGAAGCTGCCCGCGATCCGCGCCCAGATCTGGACGCTGATCCAGGCCGCGAAGCTCGACCACGACCTGGGCCTTCAGGACCGGCCCGACGACGACGGCTTCGACGACTTCCTGCTGCACGTCGACGGCTGGCTGTGCGAGGTCAAGGACGCCCAGATCCGTGACGGTCTGCACGTCCTCGGCGGCGCCCCGACCGGCCCCGAGCGGGTGAACCTGGTCCTGTCCATCCTGCGCGCCCGCCAGATCTGGGGCGGCACGCAGGCCCTGCCCGGACTGCGCGAGGCCCTGGGCCTCGACGAGTCGGCGGCCACCCGCTCAGGCGCCGACGAGGCCGAGGCGACGGCGCGCGCGCTGGTCGAGGCGATGGAGGCGGCCGACTGGTCCGTGGACGCTGTCGAGACCGTCGCCGCCGACCACGGCCCGGACGTGGCGGCCGTGCTGCGCTTCGCCTGCGAGCAGGTCGTGCCGCGCCTCGCCGCCACCACCGACGAACTCACCCACGCCGTCCACGCCCTGAACGGCGGCTTCGTCCCGGCCGGCCCCTCCGGCTCCCCGCTGCGGGGCCTGGTCAACGTGCTGCCGACCGGCCGCAACTTCTACTCGGTCGACCCCAAGGCCGTGCCGTCCCGCCTCGCCTGGGAGACCGGCCAGGCGCTCGCCGACTCCCTCCTGGAGCGCTACCGCGCCGACAACGGCGAGTGGCCGACCTCCGTCGGCCTGTCCCTGTGGGGTACGAGCGCGATGCGCACCGCGGGCGACGACGTCGCCGAGGCGCTCGCCCTGCTGGGCGTCCGCCCGCTGTGGGACGACGCCTCCCGCCGCGTCAACGGCCTGGAGCCCATCCCGCTCGCCGAGCTGGGCCGCCCGCGCATCGACGTGACGCTGCGCGTCTCCGGCTTCTTCCGCGACGCGTTCCCGCACGTCATCGGGCTGCTCGACGACGCCGTCCGGCTGGTCGCGGGGCTGGAGGACGAGTCGGCCGAGGACAACTTCGTACGGGCCCACGCGCAGGCGGACCTGGCCGAGCACGGCGACGAGCGGCGCGCCACCACCCGCATCTTCGGCTCCCGGCCGGGGACGTACGGCGCGGGTCTGCTCCAGCTGATCGACTCGCGCGACTGGCGCACGGACGCCGACCTGGCCGAGGTGTACACGGTGTGGGGCGGTTACGCGTACGGCCGCGGCCTGGAGGGCCGTCCGGCGCGCGCCGAGATGGAGACCGCGTACAAGCGGATCGCGGTCGCGGCGAAGAACACCGACACCCGCGAGCACGACATCGCCGACTCCGACGACTACTTCCAGTACCACGGCGGCATGGTGGCGACCGTGCGCGCGCTGCGGGGCACGGCCCCGGAGGCGTACATCGGCGACTCGACCCGCCCGGAGACGGTCCGCACCCGCACGCTCGTCGAGGAGACCTCGCGCGTCTTCCGCGCCCGCGTGGTGAACCCCCGCTGGATCGAGGCGATGCGCCGCCACGGCTACAAGGGCGCCTTCGAGCTGGCGGCGACGGTCGACTACCTCTTCGGTTACGACGCCACGACGGGCGTGGTCGCCGACTGGATGTACGACAAGCTGACCGAGGCGTATGTCCTCGACCCGGAGAACCAGGCCTTCCTGAAGGAGGCCAACCCGTGGGCGCTGCACGGCATCGCCGAGCGGCTCCTGGAGGCCGAGTCCCGCGGCATGTGGGAGAAGCCGGACCCGGAGATCCTGGCCGCGCTGCGGCAGGTCTTCCTGGAGACGGAGGGCGACCTCGAAGGCGGCGCGGACGGCGCGGACGACTGAGCCGGGGCGCGGACGACCGAGGCAGCTGAGCCGACTGGGTTACGATCCGGGCGTGACCTGGGGTGGGGTGGTGGGCGTGCGTGCCCGTGGAACGGTGATGGCGGCGACGGTGCTGGGCCTCGGCATGGTCCTGGCGGCCTGTTCGGGCTCCGGCTCGGGCGACGGCGACGGGGGCAAGGCGCCGAAGCCGCGCGTCACGTCGAACGCGCCGACGACTCCGGCGACCACTCCGGCGACCACTCCGGCGCCGGAAGCGACGCCGAGCGCCGGCATCCCCACCAGCCCGACCACCGCGCCGCCCCGCCCGGGCGTCAAGCCCAGCCGCCCGGTGTGGGAGAAGAAGACGCTGCCGCCGCAGAAGAAGAGGTCGTAGGCACCGGCGTCACGAGGAGTCCTTCGCGCCGGCCGCCGTCTTCGGACGGCGGCCGGCGCGTTTTCGTGTGCCGCGACGGCCATGACCGCGCACAGGGCTGACGCACAGCGCGATTGTTCTAGTAGAGTGCTAACAACTAGAACCAAGGGGGCTTTCCGTGAACCGTCTCCGTCCGCTCACCGCCGCACCGTTCCTCCTCGCGCTCGCCGTCCACCTGCTCCTGCTCGCCCTCTGGCACGACCGCCTCCCGGACCCCCTGGCCACCCACTTCGCCGCCGCCGACGGCGGGACGGCCGACGGATTCACCGGCCTGGCCGCCTACACCGCCCTCAGCTCCGCCCTCTTCCTCGCCTGCGGCACCGGCTGGACCCTGCTCATCCGCCGCGCGGCCCTCTGGGGCGCCTGGGCCACCGCGGGCTTCCTCGGCGGACTCCTCGTCCTGCTGCTGCGCGGCAACCTCGACGCGGCCGAGGCACCCGAGGTCCGCTATCCGCTCGCCGTCCTCTCCCTGGCGGCCGGCGCCGCCGGGCTCGCCGCCCTCACCGGCCTGGCGCTCACCCGGCTCGTACCACCGGAGCCCGCGACGCCGCCCGCCGAGCCGCGCGCACCCCGCCTCGCGCTCGGCGCGCACGAGCTCGCCGGCTGGTCCCGCGCCACCGGCTCCCGCCCGCTCACCGCGCTCGCCGCCGCCTTCCTCCTCACCGGCCTCGCCGGCGGCCTCCTCGCCCTGTTCCTCGCGCCCTGGCCGTACACGCTGATCGCGGCGGCCGGCCCGGTCGTCGGCGTGCCCGGCCTCGCCCTGTCCCGGGTCCGGGTCACCGTCGACCGGCGCGGGCTCACCGTCACGCCGTCGCTGCTGCCCCGCCCGCGCCTGCGGATCCCGCTCGACGACGTGGTCTCGGCGACGGTCCGGCACGTCGACCCGGTCGCCGACTTCGGCGGCTGGGGCTACCGCGTCCGCGCCCACCGCACCGGCCTCGTCCTGCGCTCCGGCGAAGCCCTCGTCGTACGCCGCGGCAACGGCCGGGAGTTCGCGGTCACCGTCCCCGACGCGGAGACGGCCACGGCCCTCCTGAACACCCTCGCCGAGCGGGCCCGCGCGGACGGCGCGAACCACCCGCCCGCCGCGCCCGGTGAGAGGATCTGACCGTGCTCTTCCGCGTCGACCCCGCCTCCTCCGTGCCGCTCGGCGACCAGATCGCCTCCTGCGTCCGGGGCGCGCTCGCCGACGGCAGCGCCACACCCGGCGAGCGCCTCCCGGCCGCACGGGAACTCGCCGACTCCCTCGGCGTGAACGTCCACACCGTGCTGCGCGGCTACCAACGGCTGCGCGAGGAGGGCCTGATCGAGCTGCGCCGCGGCCGGGGCGCCGTCATCGTGCCGGGCGCCCAGGCCCCCGACCGCGCCCGACTCGTCGACAGCCTCCGCACCCTCGCCGCCGAGGCCCGCCGCCTCGGCCTGACGGACGAGGAGTTCCTGGACCTGGCCCGGGCGGGACTGGGCTGAGGGGTCCCAGCGGCCGCGTTACGGGAGTGGCGCCCTGTTACGGCATCGGCGCCCCGAGCCGCAGGTTCCAGCGGCCCGAGCGGCCGGACAGGTCGACGCGGTCCAGCGGGCGCACGTCGAGGCGCCAGAAGACCGCCTCGGGCGCGCCGAGGGCGTGGGCGGCGGCCGCGCGGATCACGTCGGGTTCGGCGAAGGCGAAGACGGTGCCCGGCTCCAGGGCCTCCATCCAGGCCGCCACCCGCTCGCGCAGCTCCCGCAGCGACTCGCCGCCGTGCGGTGCCGCGCCCGGGTCGGAGAGCCAGGCGGCCACCGACTCCGGTTCGTCGGCGGTCAGTTCGTCCAGGCTCCGGCCCCGCCACCGGCCCATCGCACAGCCCGCGAGGGCCGGTTCGGCCGGCACGTCCGCCAGGCCCAGGAGCTCGGCCGTCTCCCGGCAGCGCCTGGAGGGGGACCGGAGGGTCCGCACCCGGCGCGCCGGACACAGCGGGCTCACCTTCCGGTCACGTACGGGCTCCAGCGGCCCGTCGTCGTCGAACCGGGCCTCGCGCAGGGCGGTGTTCATGGCCGGGGCGATCAGGGACAGACGCACGGTCCCGGTTCCGGATCCGGTTCCGGGCGCGGACGGGGGCACGGGCACGGCCATGGGTGATTCATCCCTCACTTCACGGTTCCGCGCTTCGGGCGCTCTTGGCGGGGAGTGGTCGGCGCGGTACGGTCAGTCGACATTTCCACAGAACGACGACGGCGAGACGGAAGTCCGGTGCAAGTCCGGCACGGTCGCGCCACTGTGAGCCGCCCCCGGTGCCCAACGGTACGCCGGGGAGGGCGAGTCAGACCCGACGACCGTCGTCGCGCACCACCGTATGGGACGCGCGTTCCCGAGGAGGTTCCACCATGGCCGAGGCCATTGCGTCGCCCGCCGTCACGTCCACCCCGTCGTCCGTCGCCCCGGTCTCGCTGCCGGTCCGCGCGGTGCTGCCGTGGGCGGCTTTCGTCGGCATCCTGGCGCTCGTCGCGCTCTACTTCGTCGGTGCCGAGCAGGGGGCGACCTCGCTCTTCGCGGGCGAGGGCGTGCACGAGTGGGTGCACGACGGTCGCCACCTGCTCGGTTTCCCCTGCCACTGAGGGGCGACCGCACCATGTCCGCTCCTTCAGCACCCTCTGCTCCATCCCCTCCATCGCCGCCATCCGCTCCCTCCGCCGCCCCGACCGCTCCCACGGGCTCGCTCGTGGGAAAGCTCCTGGTCCGCGGCATGCTCGCGGGACTGATCGCCGGACTGTTCGCCTTCGCCGTCGCCTACGTCGTGGGTGAGCCGTCCGTCAACGCCTCGATCGCCGTCGAGGAGGCCGCCGCGAAGGCGGAGCACGCCGCGGCGCACAGCCACGGCGGGGGGCACGGCGAGGGCCACGGCGCCGGGGAGGGCGAGCAGGCCGAGGACGAACTCGTCAGCCGGGACCTCCAGTCCACGGCGGGGCTCGCCACCGGTGTGCTCGTCTACGGCGTCGCGCTCGGCGGCATCGCGTCCCTGGCGTTCTGCTTCGTCCTGGGACGGCTGGGCCGGTTCACCCCGAAGGCCACCGCGGCGCTCGTCGCGGCGGCGGCCTTCACCACGGTCTATCTGGTGCCGTTCCTCAAGTACCCGGCGACCCCTCCGGCCGTCGGCAACCCGGACACCATCGGGAAGCGCACCACGCTCTTCTTCCTGATGATCCTGCTCAGCGTGCTGCTGGGCATCGCCGCGGTCGTCGCGGGCCGCCGGCTCGCCCCGCGCCTCGGCAACTGGAACGCGACCGTCGTCGCGGGCGCGGGCTTCGTCGCCGCGGTCGCGATCGCCTGCGCGTTCCTGCCCGGCAACGGGGACGCCGTCGCCGCGGACTTCCCGGCCGCCGTCCTGTGGGAGTTCCGGCTCGCGACCCTGGGCATCCAGGCGGCCCTGTGGGTGGTCTTCGGACTCGCCTTCGGGCTGCTCGCCCAGCGGCTGCTCGCACCGGGGCCCGCCTCGGCGCAGGCGATCCGGGCGGCCGCCCCGGCCGCCTGAGCCCCGCCCGTACGCGAACCGCCGCGACCGCCGCGACCGCCGCGACTGCGGCAACCGCGGCAACCGCCTCACCGGCCCCGTACACCACTTGCCGTGGTGTACGGGGCCGCTGGGTTTCAGGAGGGCTGCCGGAGCTCGCGGACGGGCGCCCCGGCGAGGAACGCCTCGATGTCCTCGACGGCCTGCCCGAAGTAGCGGGCGTAGTTGGCCTCCGTCACGTACCCGAGGTGCGGCAGCGCGAGCACGTTCGGCAGGGTCCGCAGCGGGTCGTCGGCCGGCAGCGGCTCCGTCTCGTAGACGTCCAGGCCCGCCCCCGCGATCCACCCCTCCCGCAGCGCTCGCAGCAGCGCCGGGCCGTCGACGAGCCCGGCGCGGGAGGTGTTGACCAGGTACGCGTGCGGGCGCATCGCCCGCAGCTCCGGCTCGCCGAGCAGGCCGCGGGTGCGGTCGGAGAGCACCAGGTGCAGGGAGACGACGTCACTGGCGCCGAGGAGACCGGGAAGGCTCGCCGCCCGCCGTACGCCGTGCTCGGCGGCCCGCTCGTCCGTCAGGTTGGGGCTCCAGGCGACCACGTCCATGCCGAAGGCGAGACCGATCCGGGCCACCCGGCCGCCGATCTTGCCGAGGCCGACGAGCCCGAGCGTGCGGCCCGCGAGATCCATGCCGACCGTCGACTGCCACGGCCCGCCCTCCCGCATCGCCCGCCCCTCGACGTGCACCTGCCGGGCAAGGCCCAGGATCAGCGCCCAGGTCAGCTCGGTCGGCGGCACCGGACTGCTCTCCGTACCGCACACGGTGACGCCCCGCGCCCGGGCCGCCGCCACGTCGACGGACGCGTTGCGCATCCCGGAGGTGACGATCAGCCGGAGCCGGGGGAGGCGGGCCAGCAGGTCCGCGTCGAGCGGGGTGCGCTCGCGCATCACGACGAGGATCTCGCAGTCCTCGACGGCGGCGACCAGCTCCTCCCGGCCGGTGAGGTGCTCACGCAGCACGCGCACCTCGACCCGGCCGTCGAGCCGGCTCCAGTCGGCCGAGGAGAGGGCGACGCCCTGGTAGTCGTCGAGGATCGCGCAGCGCAGCGCCGGTGCGGTCTGGTTCATGGACCGCATGATCGCGTACGCCGGGCACGAGCCGCAGACCGGCCCCCTGGGGCTACTTCCAGTTGATGCGGGCCTTGACCGCGCGGGCCGCCTTCCAGCCGAGGCTGACGGCGTACGCGGAGACCGCCGAGGGCGCCGGCTTGAGCTGGAGCAGCAGCTTGCCGTCCTTGGGCCCGACCCGCACGGTGTGCAGCTTCTTGCCGGCCCCGGGCAGGGACACGGCGTGCTCGTCGGCCCGCTTGCTGACCTTGCCGCCCAGCGCGGTGCCGAGCCCGCCGGTCGCGGTCAGGCCCTTGGCCGAGCAGCGCAGGGAGAGGTGCCAGTCGCCCTTGGGGAGGGCGGCGCCGTTGTCGGCGGTGGCCAGGTCGACGGAGGCCCGGAAGCAGGCCCGCCCGTAGTCGTACGTCTCCTTGCCGCGGCTGACGGTGAGGTGCGGCGAGGGCACCTGCTCGGCGGTGACGGCGACCTCGCGGCCGGTGCCGGCGTGCTTCAGGACCACCTCGGTGACCAGGTCGTCGGTGTCGACCTGGTCGAGGTAGCCGTAACCGGCCAGTTCCAGGACCGTGCCGCGCCAGGCGAGCCGGTCGACGCGGCGGCGCGGGCTGACGCCGGTCACCGCCGAGGTGATGTCGCACAGCTCCTCGAACACGGCGGAGTCGGCGGCCGGGAACGGCGGGGTGGCGTACACCCGGCCGGCGCGGACCAGCGCCTTGCCGGGCCGGCCGGCCAGCTGCCACGCGACGACCTCGGCGAGCTCGTCGACGAGGCCCTCGCGCAGACAGTGGGCGACGAGCTTCTCGTTCACCGGCATCTTGGCGAGGATCGCGGGGCTGATCCACTTCTGCGCGTACGGGCGGGCCAGTTCGACCATGCGCTTCCGCTCATCGTGGTCGGCGTCGAGGAAGCGCTGGTCGAAGCGCCGGATCATCTCGACGTTGACGTGACGGCCGACCAGGTGGTCGCGCAGCGGGCCCGGCTCGGTGAGTCCGGTGACGAGCCTGACCATCTCGTCGGCCTGCTCCAGGGCCACGGTGAAGTCGATGCCGTTCGCGGTGATGTTGCCCTCGTCGCCCCGCTTGACGACGTAGTAGCAGTCGTAGTCGCCGACGGTCGAGATGACCTTGCTGTGCAGATAGGCCTGGGCGACGAAGTACTGGTCCTCGCTGATCCGCATGTGCTCCGGGAAGCGGATGGAGTGCTTCTCGATCATCTCGCGCCGGAACAGCTTGAACGGCATGAGCGTGTAGTAGGCGTCTCCCTTGGAGAGGTCGACCTTGTCCACGTTCTTGGCGAAGACCTGCTTCGGCACGCGCCGCCCGACGCCGATCAGCTTGGCGAGGACGGTGTCCGAGCCGTTCTTCTCGGCCATCGCGACCAGCCGCTCCAGCGCCTCGGGCCCGAGGGCGTCGTCACCGTCGACGAAGAACACGTACGTGCCGGTGGCGTGGTCGAGACCGACGTTCCGCGGCCGGCTCGGGCCGCCGGACGCCTCCTGGTGCACGACCTTCATGGACTCGGGGTACCGCTCGGCCCACGCGTCGAGCAGCTCCCCGCTGCCGTCGGTGCTGCCGTCGTCGACGGCGACGATCTCGAGGGCGTCCATGCCGATGGTCTGCTGCTCGATGGACTGGAGGGTGAGCTCCAGGTACGGCATCGAGTTGTAGACGGGGACGACGAGCGAGACCGTGGGCGTACGCGGGACGTTCATCTTTCGGAATCCCCCATGCAGATCTTGTGAAAAGGGCCGGTCGCGATGGCGCATCGTATCGCCCGCCCGGTAACACGGGCGCCGCGAGGCACCGCCGTACGGGGCGCGAGGGGGCGCCACGGGGGCGCACCGGCGCGGCCCGTGGGCCCGTCGGCCCTCGGCCCGTCGCCCGTCCGCTCGTCCCTGAGCCCGCTCGGCGGGCCCGGTCTCCTCAGCCCGCTCGGTCCGCTCGGTCCGCTCGGTCCGCTCGGTCCGCTTGATCCGGTCGATCGGCGGCCGGCGGCTGCGGTTCGCCCGCCGCGCGGCGGTACTCGGCGTTGATGCGCTGCGCTTCCTGGAGCTGGTCCTCCAGGATGATGATGCGGCAGGCGGCCTCGATGGGCGTGCCCTGGTCGACGAGCTCGCGGGCGCGGGCGGCGATGCGCAGCTGGTAGCGGGAGTAGCGGCGGTGGCCGCCCTGCGAACGGAGCGGGGTGATCAGCCGGGCTTCCCCGAGGGCGCGGAGGAAGCCGGGCGTCGTGCCGAGCATCTCGGCGGCGCGGCCCATCGTGTAGGCGGGGTAGTCGTCGTCTTCGAGACGGCCGATGGGATCGTCTGCTGTCATTCTCACCTCTCTGGAGGACGCGTAGGGGCCCCGAAGAGGTACCGCGAACGGGGGCGGGCGGCCTGGCACAGCGCACGCGCCGGCGTTCCGACGCATCACCGAGGGTAATGCCGAGATCCGCGCCGCCGGTACTGCTTCCCCGCCCGTGGCGCCCCGTCCGGCCGCGCGGGGGCGGTCGGACGCCGGTGCCGAGGACGGTCGGACGCCGGTGCTGAAGACGGCCGGACGGCCGGGCGAATACAATCGGCTCCCATGCCGAAGCCTGACGAACTGCTCGTGGACATCGCCGCAACGGTCGAGTCCGGGCAGAGCAATCAGATGTCCCTGACCGTCATCACCGGCGGGGCCGTCATCACGGGGCGCCTGGCTCCCGAAGCGGTGTGGCGGCAGCGGGTGACGGAGGTCCTGACGGACTCGACCCGCCTGGGCGAGTTCGCCGGCGCCTTCGAGAAGCCGTCGCGGAACGACGGGCCGCCGACCCATCTGCACTTCCACGTCGCCCGGATCATCCAGGGCACGGTGGGCATCCCGGAGACGGGCGGGATGTACCGCGTGGCCATCGCCGACGTCAGCGCCTGGACGGTGGGGGACTTCAGCTACTCCGACCACTGACCAGGTACGCGACGCGTACAAGACAGGTCCGAGACAGGTCCTCGACAGGACACGAGACACGAGAAGGGCCCGGCCGGTGCGTACCGGTCGGGCCCTTCCTTACACGTGCGACGCGCGCTGGTGCGTCCGCGGTGGTGTGCCGCGCGTGTGCGTCCGCGCTGGTGTGTCCGCGGTGGTGTGTCCGTACGGCGGTCAGATGGCCGTGGGCGTGCCGAGCAGGGCGGACGCCTGCTGCACCGGGCTGAGGCCGGTGGCGGGCGGAGCCGTCTCCGTGCCGGCGGCACGGCAGGTGAAGCCGAGCTTCGTCATGGCCCGGACGACCTCGTGGGCGGTGAAGTCGCGCCGGTCCTGGCGCGTGATGACCGCGCCGACCTGCTTGACGGGGTACTCGCGGCGACCGATGAGCACCGACTCGCCGGTGACGGGTTCGGGCTTGATGCCCTTCATCGTCTCCAGGACACCGTTCTTCGTCAGCTCGAACGGGAAGCGGGCGATGACGCAGCGCATAGGGACCTCACAGAGGGAAGAGAGAAAACGGGTTCGGCGGTGACGCGGGTGCGGCGGTGGGCTGGGGACGCCCGGAGCGCGGCAGACCCCTGTGGGGGCGGGAAAGGTCGCGCAGCCGTACCCGGTCGGTGTACGCGGAGCTGGCCCGGAAGCCGGTGAGCTGGGCCTGCGTGACGAGGCCGGTGCGCCGGCCGTCGCCGTCGCGGACGATCAGGTGCCCGGCGCGGGCGCTCGTCATGACGGCCAGGGCCACTTCGACGGTCATGTCGTCCCAGACGTGTGTTTCGGCCTCGTCGGTGACGTGGCTTTCAGCCGTTTGGGTGCTGTTCATGCGGAGCCTTCCTTGATACGGCGCGGATACGGCACACATCAGGGAATTCCCGCGGCGAACGAGCGGTGAGGGGAATTTCAAGACGTCGTCGAACGGTGCTGCGTGAAAGCGATTCGCCGGACGGCGACGAAATGAGGAGGGCGTGCGGAGTGGGGACGTGCAGCTGGGGCCCGCACCCCGAAGGATGCGGGCCCCAGCTACGTCGTGCGCGGCAGATCAGGCGGAAACGATGTTCTCGGCCGTCGGGCCCTTCTGGCCCTGCGCGATGTCGAAGTTCACCTTCTGGCCTTCCTGCAGCTCACGGAAGCCCTGGGCGGCGATGTTCGAGTAGTGGGCGAACACGTCGGGGCCGCCACCGTCCTGCTCGATGAAGCCGAAGCCCTTTTCCGCGTTGAACCACTTCACGGTGCCAGTAGCCATGTCATATCTCCTTTGGGGCTCATCGACGTCCGCACCGTGCGGACGCCGTGTCGCCGTGATGATTACCCCGCCGGCGTGACCGGACTACAAGTTTTTGGGAACCACAACTGCAACTGAAATCGAGACTAGCACGCCGCGGCGGCCGATGTCGGGAGAATTGCGCCGCTCTTTTTCCACGGTAAAAAGCCTTACCGCGCGGTCCTTTGAATTCTCATGCCGCGGGGGTGGGGGCTGCGGATGCGCGTGGGGCAGAAACCTGCTGGCGAGCCGTGGAGAAAACCTGTCGTGGCGACGGTAGACATTCGCCCGTCGTGGCGCTACTGTCGTGGACGTACCCCAGAAGTCACGTGGGCACGGCAGAGACGACCTGCCGTGCGAGCAGTACCGAAGCAGTAGGCAGTACCAGGCAACACGCAACCGAAGGTAAGGAGCAGAGCACCGTCAGGATCGCCCGGGCGAGGAAGCAGTCCGCCCGGGTACCGCAGGCCAGCCCCCGAGGGGAAGGTGGTCCCCGGTCACGCATCCGCGATCCCCGCAGTCCCGCCCGTCGGGCGGCACGTGCGGACACAGAAGGCCGGCGCAGTCTGCCGGCAGATGGTGTTGAAAGCTCGGGGCCCGGGTGCCGTCACGGCACCCGGGCCCCCCGACGCGTTCCCGAAAGAAGAGGTCTATGCCCCCTGGCAGTTCCCGCCCCGCCGACAACCTCGACGACGACGACTACCCCGCCTACACGATGGGCCGGGCCGCCGAGATGCTGGGCACCACCGCCGCCTTCCTCCGCGCCCTCGGCGACCACCGCCTGATCACCCCGCTGCGCTCCGCGGGGGGCCACCGGCGCTACTCCCGCTACCAGCTGCGCGTCGCCGCCCGCGCCCGTGAGCTCGTCGACCAGGGCACGCCCATCGAGGCGGCCTGCCGGATCGTCATCCTGGAGGACCAGCTCGAAGAGGCCCGCCGCATCAACGAGCAGCTCCGCACCGAGGCCCGCGGCCCCCAGTCCCCGGCCGCCACCCCCACCTGACCGGCGCACGCGACCGGCCCACCTGACCGGCGGCCCCGACCGGCGCACGCGACCGGCCCACCTGACCGGCGGCCCCGACCGGCGCACCCGACCGGCGGACCTGGCGGCAGACCGGGCCGGGGAGGCCGGGCCGGGCAGACCGGGCCGGGAGCCCGTACGACCGTAAGACCGCACGCACGACGAAGGCCCGGGGCACCGACCCGGGCCTTTCGCCCGCCGGAGCGAGGGGGCCGGCAGAGCAGGGATCCTCGGAGTGGGGGGCGGGAAGCCGGAGGCGTCACCCGGTCGTGTGGAATGGCCGGCCATCGGTCCGTCGGGCGCGGGGGAGCGGACCGCGGTTCGTGATCATGCGGCTGTGATCACTCTCCCTCGACGATCCCCGCATCGTCGCCCACCCTTCCGGGCCCCGGGCGCCATGGGTGTCCTGTCCGCGCTCTGCCTTCTCCCGGCGGCCCTGCCGGCGCCCGCCGCCGCGGCCCAGCCCGCGTCCCAGACCCCCGCCCAGTCCGCAGCCCAGTCCGCAGCTTCGCCCGCAGCCCCGCCCGCGGGGCCGCCGTCGGCGGCGGCTCCGCGGCCCCTCACGTCGGGCGAAGCCCGCGCCTCGGCCCGGCTGGCGGCGATCCGGCACGACCCGGCCGCTCTCCGCGCCTTCTTCCGGGCCCTGCCCAAGGGCGGGGAACTGCACAACCACCTCTCGGGCGCCGTGTCGACCGAGTACCTCATCGTCCTCGCCGGCGAGCAGGGACTGTGCGTCGACGAGGCCACCATGACGGCGGTGCGGCCTCCGTGCGGACCGGGCAAGCGGCCCGCCGCCGACGCCCGGACCGACCGCGCCTTCCACGACAAGCTGGTGCGGGCCTGGTCCATGGAGGGCTTCCCGGCCGGGCAGTCGGGGCACGACCACTTCTTCGACACGTTCGGGAAGTTCGGCGAGGTCACCTGGAGCCACCGGGGCAAGCTGCTCGCCGCCGTGGCGGACGACGTCGTGACGCAGAACCAGTTCTATCTGGAGACCATGGTCACGCCCGCGTCGGAGGAGGCGAAGCAGCTGGCCGCCGAGGTCGGCTGGGACGCGGACCTCGCCCGGCTCCACGGCAAGCTCGTCGCGGGCGGGCGCCTCGACCGGCTGGTCGCCGAGGCGCGCCGCGAGGCCGACGAGGCCGACGCCGAGTTCCGGCGGGAGGCGGCCTGCGACACGCCGCGTCCGAAGGCCGCCTGCCGCCTGACCGTACGGTGGATCTCCCAGGTCTCGCGCGGCAGTACGCCGGAGCGGGTGTTCACCCAGATGGCCCTCGGGATGCGGCTGGCCGAGCGGGACGACCGGTTCGTCGCCGTGAACCTCGTCCAGCCCGAGGACTGGGACAGCTCCCTGAAGAACTACCGCCTCCAGATGCGGATGCTGAAGCACCTCAAGGGGATCTACCCGGGCGCGCACCTCACCCTGCACGCCGGCGAGCTGTGGCCCGGTCTGGTCAAGCCGGAGGACCTCGCCTTCCACATCGGCGAGGCCGTGAACGTCGCGGGCGCCGAGCGGATCGGCCACGGCGTCGACCTGGTCCACGAGGACGACTGGCGGCGGCTCGCCCGCACGATGGCCGAGCGGCGGATCGCCGTGGAGGTGCCGTTCACCAGCAACGCGCAGATCCTCGGCGTCAAGGGCGCCGACCATCCCTTCGAGACGTACCGCGCCCACGGCGTCCCGGTCGTGCTCGCCACCGACGACCCCGGTGTCTCGCGGATCGACATCAGCCACGAGTACCAGTACGCCGCCGAGACCTACGGCCTCGGCTACCGTGACCTGAAGGACCTGGCCCGCGCGTCCCTGGAGTACGCTTTCCTCCCCGGCGCGAGCGTCTGGCAGGGCAACCCGACCCGCGACGGCTACCGCCTCGCCGGCCCCTGCGCCCACGACCGCCCCGGCGCGGACACCCCCAGCCCCTCCTGCCGCCGCCTCCTCGGCCGCAACCTCAAGGCGCAGGTGCAGTGGCGCCAGGAGGCCGCCTTCGCCGCGTTCGAGCGCCGTGTGACGAAGGTGTAGTCCGCTGCCCGCTCGCAATGGGAAGGCCCGGGTCGCCGACCCGGGCCTTCTTCATATGCCGCTCACCGCACGTCCGGCGCGCCGGCGCGTCCGGCGAGGCGTCCGCCTACGTCACCGGTCCTCGGCGAGAACGACGACGTACTCGTCCGCGTAGGCGTCGCTCTCGTCCCGCGGCATCAGCAGGAGCGACAGCGTGGCCCGTTCACCCGCGAAGCGGACGTCGACGGAGGCGTCCTTCTCCCCGAGGCTGAATGCCGCCGTGGCCGGGCGCTGCGCGGCGTCGCCCCAGCGGGCCACCCAGCGCTTCGCGTCGTTCTTCGTCTCGCCGTCCTCCCTGGCGAACCCGGCCAGCCCCTCGGCGTCGCGGGCCTTGAGACGTGCCAGGACGTGCTCGGTGGTGGAGAGGCTGCCGGGGGTGGGGCGCCCCGTCACCGTCAGCTCCAGCTCGTTGACGCCGTTCTTGGTGCGTTCGGGGGTCTTGTCGGTGGAAAGGGCATCGCAGCCGCCGAGCAGGAGCACGAGCGCTCCGGCCAGCCACACCGACCCGGTCGCCCGCCTCAACTGCGCTTCCCGGGGCGGATGATGCTGACGGCGCTCAGGTTCTTGTTGTTCTTGAACCACTGGCTGAGGGTCGTGTGGTGGACACGGCCGTGCTGGGTGATGGTGATCTTGTCCCCCTTGCCGCCGGTGACGACCCCGGCGTGGTTCCACTTCTTCGAAGACCGGTAGTAGCCGAAGATGACGTCGCCCGGCCGGGCATCGTAGCGCGAGATCTCGCGGCCGCCCCGGTGGTTCTTCAGGTGCTGCCGCAGATTGGCGGCGGCGGCCCAGGTGTAGCTGTCCAGGCGGATCCAGCCGATGTTGTTGCGGAACCAGCGCGACTCGTTCTTGCGGCCGCCCTTGCGCTGCTGCATCTTGCCGCCCCAGTGCAACGCCTTGGAGACGAAGTTGGCGCAGTCGTTGTCGTAGTCGTACCCGATGTTGGCGTTGCGCTTGGCCCAGTTGGCCGTGCCGCTGCCGTCGGGGGCGGCGGCGAACACCGCGGCGAGCCGCGTCGAGGTCGCCGGGGCCGGCTCCTCGGGGAGCATGCCGTCGGCGTCGAGCTTGATCGGCAGGTCCTCCTCCCCTTCCGCGACGTTCTCCACGCTGCCCTCCGTCGGCGGTGCCACGGAGGCGTGGCGCACGGCGTCGCCCGTCGTGGGCAGGGTGACCTCGGCCGCGGCGTCGTCGGCCTCCACGCGCAGGGTGTTTCCGGTGAAGACGAAGCGGCCGGGAAGGGATCCCTCCTCGGGTTCCTGGGTCCCGTCGGTGTGGGTGAGCACACTGCGCTCGGTCACCGTGCCGCGCGCGATCACGGTGTTCTCGGGGCCGGGACCGGTCAGCACGTCGTCGAAGACCGTGGTGATCTCGGTGAAGCGCCGCCCGTGACGGGCGTACGCCTCCCTGCGGTCGTTCAGGTGGGGCAGCTGCTGTTCGATCAGCTCCCGGAACGTCGCGCCGTGAGGGCTGCTCGCGATGGCCTGTTCGACGGTGGTGTACGTGCCCTTGAGGATGCCGGCGCGGGCGGTGAGGTAGTCGCGTACGACCTGGGCGTAACGTTCCTGCTCCGCTACGGGCACCGGCTTGGCCGTGACCGGCGCGGTCGCACCGGACGTGCCGTAGACGGAGCCGGCGGTGACCGTCACGGTGTGGTCGACGCCGTTGGTGAGGCCGTCGAAGACGGCCCGGGTGTCCGTGGTGGTGGTGCGGGCGACCTCGGTGCCGTCACGGTGCACGACCACCGTGTAGGTGAGGGCGTCGGTGGCGGCGCCGGGGTCGGCCGGGGGCGTCCAGGTGGTCAGCAGTCCGCGGTCGGCGGGAACGGCCTTGGCGTGCTCAGGCGTCCCCGGGGCCCCCGCGGGGATGTAGGACACTCTCAGCACCGGCCGCAGGCCGGCCTCCTCGGCCCGCGAGGAGTGGTACACCACGCCGGGGGCGGGGGTCGTCTCGTCGCCGAGCTGCAGGCTCAGTCCGTGGTTGCCGGTCTCGTAGAGCCAGTCCGCGACGAGCGAACCCAGGTTGAGCTCGCCGAGCGGGGTGGGGAGTTCGTCGTCGGCGAGCACGGGCTCCTCGTTGGCCGCGGCGGACAGTGCCGGTCCGCCGAGCGAGGGGTCCCACGCCTCGGCGAGGTCGCGCACGGTGGCGGCGGGCTCGGTGCAGACGGCGTCCTCGGCGGTCCCGTCGCCGCAGTCGGCCCGGTGCAGGACGAGCCGGGCGTCGGTGATCCGGGCACCGGCGGGCACGGCGGTCAGGTCCGCCTTGAACCAGGTGCGCCAGGCGGTGCCGCCCGGCGTGCCCACGCGCAACGTGCCGTCCTGGACGGCCCCGCACGGGTCGGCACCGCAATCGGCCGCACCGACCGGTGCGGTGGCGTCGCGCAGCGCTTCACCGGATATGTCGACGGTCCGCACCTGGGGATCCGGCCGCGGGGCCGGGTTCTTGGCGGTGAAGGTCCGCTTGGGCGTCCACGCCGAACAGGCCGTGTCGCTGCACGCGCGCATGGCCCACTGGTAGGCGCGCCCGGGGACGAGGGTGCCTTCCGGGATCAGGGTGGCGACGCGCTGGCCGCTGTCGTGGAAGGACGGCGGCAGCTGCACGCCCGGCAGGGGTGCGCCGGTGGCGTCGTACAGGGCGAACTCGCCGTGCAGATAGGAGCGGTCCCCGGCTGTCAGCACACCGGACAGCATGGGCGTCGGGGTGTCCTGGGCGCCTTCCTGGAGCGCGCTCGGGACGTCCGGCACGGGCAGGACGGCGGGCTTGCTGCCGCGGCCGAACTGGTAGGCGGTGACGCCGGAGAGCAGGCCGGCCGCGTCGATGGTGCGGGCGTGCAGCACGTGCCAGCCCTTGGCGGGGTTGATCCTGACGGTCTGCGGCTTGCCGCCGGTGCCCGCCGCATCGTTCACCTGATGCGGGGTGTTGGGGTCGTCCAGTGCCCACAGGAAGCCACGGCCGTCCGTGGAGGCCGTGGTGAGGGTGCAGCCGGTCTCACCGGTCGAGTCGGTCCAGGCGTCCCGGGGCTGGCCGGCGCAGTGGATCTGCGGCGCGGCCGGCTTGTCGGTGTTCACGCTGAACGGTACGTAACCGCTCCACGCGCCGTAGGCGGATCCGTCGTACGCCCGGGCGCGGACGCGATAGCCGAACGCGCCGAGCTTCTTGTCCGCGGGGAGGGCCAGGGCGGCGGTGCCGCCGGAGGCGACGGCGCCGCTGATGCCCGTGAAGCTGTAGGTCCCCGCGTCGTTGGAGGCCGGGTCGGCGGTGACCTCGAACTGGGCGCGCACCGTGCCCCCGTCGGCGTCCGTCACCTTCGCCGAGAACGTGGGCGTGACCGAGGTCGCGTACGTCCGCTTGTTGAAGGTGTTGTACGAGGACGGGGAGAGCGCAACGGCGGTCGGCGTGCCCGGCGGGTTGTTGTAGGTCACCGAAAGCACCGGCACGTTGGTGGCGGCGTTGCGGGAGTTGAAGCGCTTCCAGCCGTAGGGGTCCGTCTCGTCGGCCGCCCGGATGCCCAGCGAGTTCAGCTCGTAGGCGTTGCCCGCCCAGGCACGCGCCAGAGCGGTGATGTCGGAGGTCACCCAGCCGTCCGCGCAGCCGGACCCGTGCCCCTTGGTCTGGGTGGACGTGGCCCACTTGCGGTTCCAGCTGGGCTGGGCGGTCCAGCGGCTGGCGGTGCTGGGGGTGCTGGTGTCCCAGACCTCCCAGGCGCGTGCCTCGCAGGACCAGGCGTGGTAGTTCCACAGCTTCAGCGTGGCCGCCTTGACGTCCTTCCCCTTCACCGCGCGGGTGTCGAAGCGGAGGAAGGAACGGGCGACCTGGTCCGAGCCGTTGTTGCCGATCTTGAGCTCGGTCGAGGTGGACTGATCCGTGGTGTAGCCCTGCTGCACGAAGGTGGTGAACGTGGTCAGCAGACCGACCGCCGGGTCGACGGTCACGGGGAACCGCGTGGCCGGATCGGCGAGGAAGGCGGCGTCCGGAGTCAGCGTGAGGTCGACGCTGTCGCCCTGCTGGACGACGGTCATCGCGACGGGGGCGCGGTGCGGGTGCTCACCGGAGCGCACGTCGGTGCGCGCGTCCCACATCACCGGAGCGGGCAGCGTGCCCGCGGGCTTGCCCGTGCGGGTGTCGGTGAAGCTCACCCCGCCGTCCGCGTCCGCCCGGGCGGTCAGACCCTTGGCGGTGAGCGTCATCCGCAGGACGCCGGCCGCGTCCACCGCCTGGCGGGAGTTGAGCACGAGGAACTGCTCGAACCCCGTGCGCGTGGCCGAAACGACGAGGTCGGCGTGCGGCAGAGCGCCGGGATAGGTCGCCTTGGTTCCGCTGATGCGCGGGGCGGGCAGAGCACCTCGCCAACCCAACTCGACGCGTTCCCCCCGCGGCGAGGTGAGTGAGACCAGCGGTGCGGAGACGGCCACCGGCTCCTTGGCGCGCAGCCGGCGTGCGGCCGCGGCGTCCTTGCGCGCGGGAGCGGCCCCGCCCAAGGTGAGCTCCAGCGGGTGGGCCTTGGCCTCGACCTCCCCGTCGGCCGCCTTCTCCAGGCTGATGTCCACCTCGGTCCAGGTGCCGTCATCAGCGCGGAAGCGAACCGGTCCGCCGGCCTGATCCTCCGTCAGCGTGCCGTCCGGATTCGCCCAGAGCGTGCGTGTCTCCGTGCGGGCGTCGGTGACTTCGACGCGCCTTCCCTCCATACGTGCCCTCAGCACCGCTGAGGTGACGTCGCCCTTGGTCCGGGGCGCCGCTCCCTTGGTGAGTGCTGCGGGTGTCACGGCCGCCGCACCCGACGGGGCGGCCGCGGACACGGTGGCGGCCGGTGTGGCCAAGTCGACGGCCAACAGGCCGGACAGGGCCGCGGCGGCTGCCAGCGGCCATCTGAATCTGGACTTGCGTATGCTCCGCAAGGAGCCCTCCTATAAAGAAGTAACAAAGAGATCGCAAAGTCTAGATCAGGCCATTTTTCGCCCGTCAGCAGCCGACGAGAGAGCGGCGGAGCCCGTGGTGACACGGCTCCGCGACGAAGCCGCCTGCCGGGGCGCCCGTCAGTCCGGCTCGCCGACGATGCCGAGCATCAGCGCCAGGCGCCGCTTGGGGACCGAGCCGAACTTCCGGCGGACGTTCATCACGTAGTTGCGCGCCGTGCCGACGGTGATGCCCAGACGGTCGGCGATCTCCACCGCGGTGAAGCCCTGCGCGGCGAGCAGGGCGACGTCGCGCTCGCGAGGGGTGAGCCCGGCGTTGACCTGGTGGCGCTGGGTCTCCGGTACGTGGAGGAGGCCGTGATGCAGGGAGCGGTCGCGGGCGAGCGCGGCGAGGGAGCGGTCGGCGCCCGTCGAGGTGAGGAGGGCGGCGGCGCGGTCTCGGGCGTGGGCCTGTTCACGCGCGGAAGGGGCCACTTTCGCGGCGGCGTGATAGGCGCGGCCGGCGGTGATGGGCTCGCCCAGGTCGGCCAGGGCGTCCGCGCCTTCGATCAGGGAGGTCCAGCCGCCCTTGCCGGCGAGGTGCCCCGCGACGGTCGAACGGATCGCGGCGGCGCGCGGAGAGGGCGACCAGAGCCGGGACATGGCGGCGGCCTCGTCCCGCGCCGCCGAGGGCGCGATCTCGGCCAGCGCGAGCAGGGCGTCCTCCCAGCCGAAGTGGTGCTCGGCCTCGCGCGCCTTCCGCAGGATCCGGGGCAGCCCGCGCGCCGGGCGCGGCTCGCGGCGGGCCTGCCGTATGTACGCGAGGGTCGCCGCCGCGCTCGCGCCGTACGGAGGCGAGGTCGCGTACGCCACCTCGACGACCTCGTCCAGGTTCTCGTGCCCGAGGCGGGGAGCCGTCTCGAACGTCACCGCGGCGGCGACCGCCGTGCCGAGTTCGCGGATGCCCGGGGCGGCGCCGTCCCTCGCGACCGCGGCCTGCTCCCGCGCGGCGTCCAGGCGCCCCGTACGGAGCCGTACGAGGGCTTCGACCGCGGCGAACTTGTGGACCCAGGGCCCGCGGCCCACCACCCGGCCCCGGGCGACGACCTCCAGGGCGGTCGGGTAGTCCCCCATGTAGGCGCAGGTCAAAGCCCAGTTGACATAGTTCAGTGAGGCGATCTCCCCGGTGACCGCGTCGAGATCGGCGGGCAGCAACGAGGCGGCCTGACGCCAGCGCCGCGGCGCGCGCGGATGCCCCTGGTAGGTCTCGACGGCGGCGAGCATGCCGGCCACGAGCGCGATGATCCACGGCTCGCCGGACTGCTGGGCCAGGGCGAGGCCCCGGCGGGCGAGCTTCCGGCGATCGGACGGGCCGAGGCCGGCGTCGGCGGGGAAGGACATGCGGCTCAGCGCGAGGGCCTGCCCCCCGATGTCCCCCGCCGCGGTGAACTCGAACAGGGCCCGGGTGCCGTACTCCGCCATCGCCTTCCCCCGGGCGGCCCGCGCCTGCGCGAGGAACACCGCGCCGCGCGCACGGGGGCTGTGACAGGCGGCGGCCAGCTCGTCGAGGAACGCCCACGGCCCGACGCCGGGTGCGCCCCACCGGGTGAGCAGGGAGACCATCTCGGCGAGGGCGACGCGGTCGTCGTCGGTGAGCCGCGGCAGCTCCGCCAAGGCGTACAGCAGCGTGTGGAAACCGACGTCGGCCCGGCCGTGCAGCCCGGCCGACTCGGCGTGCCGGAGCTGCTCCTGGACGGCGGGCGAGACGTTCTCGGCGAAGGAGGCAGGGGACCGGCCCGGCAGGAGCGGGCGCGCTCCGGACGCCTTCTCATTCATGGTGGCAGCAAGAATAGGTGCAGTTTCTGGATTGTCCAGGGGGGCGGGACGGGGGCTTTCATGGGCGTCCACGGGGGCATCCCTTCCAGCTGAGGAGCGCCCATGAAGAGATCCCGGAAACTGGTCGCGTCGGCGCTCACCGCGGCGCTGATGGCGTCCCCGGCGGTCGCCCACTCGGTGACCGGCGACCCGCTGTCCGCCCCGGCGCCGACCATCGCCGGTGACGTACCGCGGGAGTCCCTGGACGTGCGGCGTGAGCTGCCGCCGCTGTCCCCGACCGAGGCGCAGCGCGCCGCCGTCGCGGCGCTGGTGACATCCGTCCCGGACGGGATGTCGCCGACGATGACGTGGAACACCGCCTACGGGACGCCCCGGACCGTGCGCGTGCCCGGCGGCTATCTGACCGGTCCCCGAAGCGGCGAGCCGGTCGCCCTCGCGAAGGGCTGGCTGCACACGCACCGCGCGGCGTTCGGCCTGACGGCCGAGGACGTCGAGGCGCTGGCGGTGCGGCGCGACCACGAACTTCCCGGCATCGGCGCCCGGGTGGTGAGCTTCACGCAGACCTTCGACGGCGTCGAGGCCGTGCACGGCGGGGTGCTGACGGTGACCGTGGCCGAGGACGGCCGGGTGCTGTCCTATGCCGGCGACCCGGTACGGAGCGGCGTCCTGCTCGCCGGGTTCGACAGGTCCCCGGCCGACGCGCTCGCGGCCGTCGTGGCGTCGCTGGCCCCTTCGTCCGGCTTCGTCCCGGTGCCGACGGGGCAGACCCAGGCCGGCTACCAGGTGTTCGCGGCCGGGCCGTTCGCCCAGGTGCAGCGGGTCCGCAAGGTCGCCTTCCCGACGGCCGGCGGCGCCCGCCCGGCGTACAGCGTGCTGTTCGTCAAGAGCCTCGACGAGGCGTGGGACGTGGTCGTCGACGCGGCCGACGGGAAGACGCTGGCCAGGCACTCGCTGGTGCAGCACGAGGGCCCTCTGGAGCCCGAGGGCACGGTGTACGAGAACTTCCCGGGCTCTTCACCGGGCGGCCGGCCGGTCATCAAGAGCTTCGGCCCGAACGCCTCCTCGCCGGGCGGCTGGGTCGACCCGACCGGGCGCGCGGGACTGCCCGGCCCCACCACGCTCGGCAACAACGCCAACACCTTCGCGCAGTACACGGCCCCCCTGGCGCCGACCGACGAGCACAACCGGCCGATCAGCCCGACGGCACAGTTCCACTACGCGTTCGGCGCCAACTGGGCGCGCACCAAGGGCCAGACGCTGCCGCCCTCGTACGTACTGGACCGCGACCCCGCGGTGACCAACCTCTTCTACCACCACAACCGGATCCACGACGAGTTCTACCGGTTCGGCTTCACCGAGACGGCGGGGAACTTCCAGGTCGACAACTTCGGCAAGGGCGGCAAGGGCGGCGACCCGATCAGCGGCCTCGCGCACTCCGGCGCCGCGACCGGTGGCGCGCCGACCTACCTCGGCCGGGACAACGCCAACATGCTGACCCTGCCCGACGGCATCCCGTCCTTCTCCAGCATGTACCTGTGGGAGCCGATCAACGACGCGTTCGAGGGCCCGTACGCCGACGGCAACTTCGACCAGACCGTCATCCAGCACGAGTACAGCCACGGTCTGTCCAACCGGTACGTCGGCGGCGGCGGGCTCGGCTCGCTCGGCGGCGAGCAGTCCGGCGCGATGGGCGAGGGCTGGGGCGACTGGTACGCCATCAACCACCTGGGCCGTGAAGGGCTCTACGACAAGGCCGTGGTCGGCGAGTACGCCGTCGGCAACGCCGAGCGGGGCATCCGCAACTGGGCGTACGACAAGAGCCCGCTGACCTACGGCGACTACGGCTACGACATCACGGGACCCGAGGTCCACGCGGACGGCGAGATCTGGACCGCCATGCTGTGGGACCTGCGCCGCGCGCTCGTCGACCGGCACGGGAACAAGGCGGGAAGCGACATCGCCGAACACCTCGTGACCGACGCCATGCCGCTGTCCCCGCCGTCGCCGTCGTTCCTCGACATGCGCGACGCGATCCTCGACGCGGACACGCTGCGCTTCCACGGCGACAACACCGACGCCATCTGGACGGCGTTCGCCCGCCGCGGCGCGGGCCGGTCGGCCGCCACGGCGGGACCGGACGACACCGATCCGAAGCCGGGCTTCGACCACGCGGCGCCGTCGCGCAACGGCATGCTCGCCGTCAAACTGGTGAACTCCTCCACCGGCGAGCCCATCACCGGCGCCCGCGTGATCATCGGCGCGTTCGAGGCCCGGGTGACACCGCTCGGCACGACGGGTGCGGGCGGTGCCGTCTCCGCGCCGGTGGTCGACGGCACGTACACGGTGACCGTGCAGGCGAACGGCTTCGGCATCCAGAAGTTCCACGGCCTCCAGGTGCAGCCGGGCAAGACGCTCGCCCGCACCCTCAGGCTGGCGCCGAACCTCGCCTCGAAGCACAACGGCGCCACCGTCGTGAGGACCTCCAGCCAGGACGACGGCCTTCCCGCGAGCTTCCTGATCGACGACACCGAGGCGACCGCCTGGAAGACGAAGGACCTGGGCAAGCCGTACAACGCCGGCGCGCACCAGGTCACCGAGGTGAAACTGGCCAGGGAGGCACAGGTCTCCACCATCGCGGTCAGCACCCTCAAGCCGACGACGGCCGGACGCTTCAACGCCACCAAGGACTTCACGGTCCAGACGTCCACCGACGGCGTGCTGTGGACGACGGTCAAGTCGGGGACGTTCGCCGCGCAGGCACCGCGGCCGGCCGCGCCGGACATGCTCATCCGGACCCTGAAGCTCGACACGCCGGTCAGGGCGAGCCATGTCCGGGTCTTCATCGACGCGATCCAGGGCGAGACGAAGACGTACGCCGTGCTCGCCGAGCTGGAGGTGTTCGGCAGCGCCTCCGGTGTCGAGCCGATGCCGTCCACGCCGGAGCAGCCCGTCAGCGAGTCGGGAACGATCCAGGCCGGCGCGCCGCAGGGACTGTGGTACCTCCCCGGCACCGAGCCCTACCGTCCCGGCGCGACCGTGGCCTCGTGGCAGGCCGCCTGCGGCACGACGCCGGCCGCTCAGGGCGTGGACGCGTGGATCACGAAACTGCCGGCGGGCTGGGGCGACGGGCTGCACGTGGCGTCGTACACCGCGCCGGAGGGCCAACTCGGCGAAACGCAGATGTTCTTCTACGACTCGGCGTGCAGGCCGATCACCGGCGACTTCGCGACCCCGGGCCAGAGGCACGTGATCGCGCCGGGCGCGGCCTACGTCGGGCTGCTCTACCTCTACGGGGCGGACTACCGCTTCACCCTCACCGCCCAGCAGGCCGGCTGAGCCCGCCGCCCCTTACCCAGGAGAGACACATGCACCGGAGCAGCAGACTCACCATGGCCGCGTCGCTCGTCGGCGTCGCCGCCCTGCTGGGCACGTCGGCCGGCCTCGCGCAGGCCGGCCCCGGCGACCCGCTGAGGGCCGAGCAGTGGGGCCTGGACCAGGTCCGCGCCGAACGGGCGTGGGCCACCACCACCGGCAGGGGCGCGGTCGTCGCCGTCGTCGACACCGGGGTGGACCTGACCCACCCCGACCTCCAGGGCAACCTGGTGGCCGGCGCCACCTTCACCGGCTGCGGCGCGGCGGGCGGGCCGTGCGGGAACGGCGACTTCCGCGGCCCGGACGGGCAGAACAACGGCGACGAGCACGGCACCCACGTGGCCGGCACCGTGGCCGCCGTCGCGAACAACGGCATCGGTGTCGCCGGGGTCGCGCCGAACGCCAGGATCATGCCGGTCAAGGTCCTCGAGGACGGCAGCGGCACCTTCGAGGACATCGCCGCCGGCATACGGTGGTCGGTGGACCACGGCGCCGACGTGATCAACATGAGCCTCGGCGGGCTCGCGGGAACCCAGGTCCTCACCCTCACCGGCCTGGAGTCGTCGGTGACCGAAGCGATCGCGTACGCGGGCGCGCGGGGCACCTCGGTCATCGTCGCCGCCGGGAACTCGGCCACCGCCTTCTGCAACACCCCGGCGTGGGAGCCCGGTGCCATCTGCGTGGCGTCGACCGACCGCAACGAGCTGAAGAGCTGGTTCTCCGAGCTGCCGAACAAGCCCGACCTGAAGGCCGTCGCCGCCCCCGGCGGCGCCGGGCTGACCTCCTGCGAGGACGACATCGTGTCCACCGTGCCGGTCGGCACCGGCGCCGCGTCCTGCGGGCAGACGGACTACGACTATTACGCGGGCACGTCCATGGCCACGCCCCACGTGGCGGGCGTCGCCGCCCTGCTCTTCGCCCAGGGCCGCACCCGCGCCGCCGTCGAGGACGCCCTCCTCACCACGGCCCGCCAGCCGGTCACCGGTTTGAGGGGGACCTACTCCCCGGCCTACGGCTGGGGCATCGTGGACGCCACCGCCGCCGTCGCACAGCCGGGCGCGACCCCGCCCAACGGCCGGAAGGGCGGTCCGGAGAAGCGCTGAACGGACGGGCCTCCCGGGACGACGACGAAGGCCCAGGTCGGTGACCTGGGCCTTCGTCGGGCGAGCGGATGACGGAAAGCGAACCCGCGCTACAAGCTGGGAAACCATCACCGCCTCGAAGGGCAAGGATGGGGCACGACCGGCTTCCTCGGAGATGCGGTTTCCTCCGCGTTCCCGATGCCCGGCGATCAGACGTCGGGCGGGCTTTCCGCTTCCTGGAGTCTCTCGGCGATGCCATCGCACCACTCCTGCGCCCACCGGCGCAGCTCGCTGGTTTGCTCGTCGTCGAGTCCGTAGGCGGCGAATTCGGTGTCATCGATCCAATCCGCGCCGGCGAGCCGGGCCTGGAGATCGGAGAGGTCGAAGCTGTCACGGGCGTGGCGGCGGCCGAGCTCTTCGAGCTCGATGTGACTCCAGCGATCGGCTGCAGCGCGGACGTCGATCAGGTCACGCGCAAGGCCGCGGTCCGCCAAGGCGCGGACCTTCGTGCCGACCACGTCTTCCAGCGAGAGCACCAGGCCGTGCTCGGTCTTCACCGGCGGACGCCAGAGTGCTTCCTTGAGGACATCGACCTCGCATTCCTCGCCGGTGTCGGTGTCGGTGACGATCAGTCGCGCGGACAGGGGTCGGTTTCCAACCCTCGCACCCGCCAACCGCGTTGCTCCAGCCCGGCGTACGGTGGCGGCGATCTGCTCCATCGGCTCCGGGTTCTCGGTGGCGACATCGAGGTCCTTGCTGAGCCGGTCGACCAGTCCGTGTGCCTGGACGGCGTAGCCACCCGTGAGCACGAGCGGGTAGACGTCACCCACGGCGAGGACATCCGTGAGAAGCCGCCGGCGCAGTTCTGTGAGATTCACGCAGCAGCCTGGGCGTCGGGCGTCAGTTCCTTGAAGGCGTCCTCCCAGACATCGCGGATGTCCCGGCTGATCAGCGTGCGCAGGACGGGCCACATGGCGACGAGCAGTTCCCGGTTCAGGTAACGGACCAGGTCATCGTGCTGCCCTTCGGCCAGCACGATCCGATAGCAGCTCATCCGCAATCGGGGCTGGTCGAGGTCGAACCGGGACAGGCCGGACCACGCGAGGTGCAGCGGAAGGTCGACGTGACCGTGGGCGGGGCCGGCGAGCTCCGAGAGCTCGGCGGGAAGCCGCCGGGCGAACCTGGTGCGGCGGAGCTCGGGAACGCTGGGCGTGGTTGCCATGCCTTGATTGTTCCGCAAGAGGGCGAGGTGGCCCTGGTTCCTGCTTCGAGATGGACTCTGAACTGCGGAAAAGCGCATAAGGTGCAGGGCTTTCGCCGCTCCTCCCGTGCCTGCTGTCTACCGCCCCTACTGGACGTTGTGACACGGGTTCCTCAATCGTTCCCGTCGGTGGCCGGCGCCCGCCCACGATGTCCGCCAGGGAGCCGCGGTACATGGTGCCGAGCTTGGTGCCGACGCCCACCGTGGGGCCCGGGCCTTCCTTGACCTTGCTCAGCCAGTGTTCGGGGAGGAGCACGCGGTCGCCGACTGTGAGCGGGTCGCTTCCGCGCCGGCGATAGCTGTACGGCCCCCAGGTCCGGGCCGGTTGGTGGGTCATGCGCGTTCCAGCGGGGCCATGCGGACGCGGTGATGCCCGGGCGGTGAGTGGCTGTGCTCACGAGGAAACGGTCCAGTGGCACGCTGCTGTGGGATCGTGCGCGAACGGGAGGCAGCCCGTCCGCGCGTGATCCGGTGCACATGAACGGGAGCGATGACTCCGCCCCTTGCCATCGGTCATATGGGCGACACGTTCGAAGCGAGGAAGGCCCCGCCATGACCGACATGATCACCGCGCCCCGCCCCATCCCTTCTGTCGCCTCCGCGTCGCGATCCGCGGCGCGGTGGGGGGTGGCCGGTGGTGTGGTGGCCGGGCCGCTGTTCCTGGCGGTCGGACTCGCCCAGGGGGTCGTGCGGGAGGGCTTCGACTTCACGCGGAACGCGATCAGCCAGCTCGCCCTCGGCGAGGCGGGTTGGATCCAGACGGCGAGCTTCGTCCTCACCGGCGCACTGCTGATCACCGGCGCGACCGGCCTGCGGCGGGCGCTGCGCGGTGGCCCCGGCGGGACGTGGGGTCCGGCCCTGATCGGCGTCTTCGGCGCCTCCTTCTGGGCCGCGGCGGCCTTCCCGGCCGATGCCGGAGCGGGCTTTCCCGTCGGGGCGCCCGAGGCGACCGTGATGAGCGGGCACGGAGCTGTCCACATGTTCGGCGGGATGATCGGCTACCTCGCCCTGTGCGCCGCGTTCTTCGTCCTGGCCCGCCCGCTCGCAGCCCGGGGCCTTCGCGGCTGGGCCGTCGCATCCCGCGTCGTGCCCATGATCGTCCTCACCGGGTTCATGGCCTCGGCCGCCTCCGTCCTCGCGTTCACCGTCGGCGCCGGCCTCGGCCTGCTGTGGCTGAGCGCTGTGACGGCCCGCCTGGCCGACCGCTAGCCGCCCGCCGTTCCCTCAGGCATCATCGACCCGACCAAGATCATCGCCATATGAAACGGGGCATCCATGACCGACGCAGTGAAGGGGCCTGCCAGCTACTTCCCGTCCATCGAGAAGAAGTACGGCCGCCCGATCGCCGAATGGAAGGACCTCATCCGTTCCTCCCCCCTGACCAAGCACATGGAGCTGGTCAACTGGCTCAAGTCCGAGCACGGCCTCGGCCACGGCCACGCCAACGCCCTCGTCGCCCACACCCTCGCCGAGGGCAGCGGAAAGTGATCGGGTAGGGGTACCGAGGGCGCGGCGTCTTCGGTCGGCCCAAACGGATCGCCTCCGCCCACAGGTTCGGACAACGACGAAGGCCCAGGTTCCTGACCTGGGCCTTCGTTCAAGAGCGGATGACGGGAATCGAACCCGCGCTATAAGCTTGGGAAGCTCATGTTCTACCATTAAACTACATCCGCAGCGCCGCACGATGATCAATGCGGCATCGTTGCACAGTGTACCCCATACCGCACGCCAGGCGAAGTGCTCCCCTCCCCGAGGGGTGGGAGAGTATGCGGAGTGCCGCGTGGAGTGGTGTCCTCTTGATCCCCTAATGTGGCTGTCTCGTCCACCACTTGTCGGGGAAGGGACTTGATGGGTTCGATGGAGCGCACCGTCGTCCGTTGTGCCGAAGGGCACGTGTTCAGCACCGCTTCGTTCCCGCTGCAGCAGCTCGGGGCCGGGCGGATCGGGCCCGGGCGGCTCGTTCGGTGTCCACGGTGTGCGCGGTTGCGGCATGCGGTGCCGGTGGAGCTCGATCGGCGCTGATCGCGCCGAGGGCGTCCGGGGGCGTGGGGTCTTCCCGATTGGGGCAGCTCCGCGCCCTCTGCGTATCGTGGGAGCGTGCTTCTCTCAGACAAGGACATCCGGGCCGAGATCGATGCCGGCCGGGTGCGCATCGACCCGTACGACGAATCCATGGTGCAGCCCTCGAGCATCGACGTGCGGCTTGACCGCTTCTTCCGGGTGTTCGAGAACCACCGCCACCCCCACATCGACCCCGCCGTCGAGCAGCTCGACCTGACGCGCCAGGTCGAGCCGGAGGGCGACGAGGCGTTCATCCTGCACCCGGGCGAGTTCGTGCTCGCCTCGACCTACGAGGTCATCACCCTGCCGGACGACATCGCCTCCCGGCTGGAGGGGAAGAGCTCGCTGGGGCGGCTCGGTCTGGTGACGCACTCGACCGCCGGCTTCATCGACCCCGGTTTCTCCGGGCACGTCACCCTGGAGCTGTCGAACCTCGCCACCCTGCCGATCAAGCTGTGGCCGGGCATGAAGATCGGGCAGCTGTGCATGTTCCGCCTGAGCTCGCCCGCCGAGTACCCGTACGGGAGCGAGCGCTACGGCTCCCGGTACCAGGGCCAGCGCGGGCCGACGGCCTCGCGCTCGTACATGAACTTCCATCGGACCCAGGTGTGAGGCGGTAGCCGGCATGAGTGAAGTACGCGAGAACCTGACGTACGAGGGCTTCGGGCGCGCCGTCCGCGAGCTCGCCCAGACCATCGCCGACGACGGCTACGAGCCGGACATCGTGCTCTCCATCGCCCGCGGCGGCGTCTTCGTCGCCGGCGGCCTGGCCTACGCCCTGGACTGCAAGAACATCCACCTGGTGAACGTGGAGTTCTACACGGGCGTGGGGACCACGCTGGAGATGCCGGTCATGCTGGCGCCCGTCCCGAACGCGATCGACTTCTCCGACAAGAAGGTTCTGATCGCCGACGACGTCGCCGACACCGGCAAGACCCTCAAGCTCGTCCACGACTTCTGCGTCGACCACGTCGCCGAGGTCCGCTCCGCGGTCGTCTACGAGAAGTCGCACTCCCTCGTGAAGTGCGAGTACGTCTGGAAGAAGACCGACGACTGGATCAACTTCCCCTGGTCGGTCGAGCCGCCCGTCGTCCGCCGCGAGGGCCAGGTCCTCGACGCCTGACGAGGCCCCCGGACGGCCGAAGGCCCCCGTAGACGTGAGAAGGGCCCCCACCGGGTGCGGTGGGGGCCCTTCCGCGTGCTCCGCGGGGCTACAGCGTGCCCAGCTTGATCAGGCTCAGCAGCGCCACCAGCTGGATCGCCGACGCGCCCAGGGCCTTCGGCCAGGGCAGGTCGTGGGAGCGGCTCACCATCAGGGTGAAGAGGGCGCCCGCGGCCAGCCAGGTGAGCCAGCCGACGACCTGGACCAGGCCGTTCTCGCCGCCCAGGAAGAGGGCGAGGACGAGGCGCGGGGCGTCCGTGAGGGACATGATCAGCATGGACAGGCCGACGGTCGGCTGCCAGGAGCCGTCGCCGCCGAGCTGGCGGGCCAGGGTGTGGGTGACGGCGCCGAGGACCAGGCCGCCGATCACGAAGCCGACGCCGGTCAGGACGACGTACGGGATCGCGTTGGACAGGGTCGCGTTGATGGCCTCTTCGCGCGCCTTGTCGAAGCCGAAGATCGCGAGCAGTCCGTAGAGGAACGTCACGACCAGCGCGGGGCCCCACACGGCGTGGTCGCGCATCCGGAGGAAGGTGTCCGCCGGGCGCAGCACGATGCCGCTGAGGAGGGCCTTCCAGGGCAGCCGCGGGCCCGTGGGGACGGGGGCGGCGCCGGCCTGGTACGGGGTGCCCTGGCCGTACGGGTCGTCGTGGACGCTGAAGACCTGGGTGTGGCCCGGGTTGTTGGCGGCGTAGTGCTGCTGCGGGTGCTGCTGCCCCTGAGGCGCGTAGGGGTCGCCGAAGTACTCCGGCTCCCCGTGCGACTGCGGCGGTTGCTGCTGCTGTTGCCGCGACCACTGCTGTTGCTGCTGCGACCACTGCTGCTGTTGCGGGTGTCCCGGCGGGGGCGCGTGGTACCCGTACGGCGCCTGCTGCGGTTGTTGTCGCGGGGGGCCGCCGGCCCGGCCGCGTCCGTTCCTGAATCCAGCCACGTCAATGAACGTACCCGGTCCTGCCGTGCGCTCGCGCCCCGGAGGGATAGTGCGGCAGAGCTGTGACATCCCCTAGGGGGTCTCGGGGAGGGGCGCGCGAAGGCCGTCGGGGGTTCGCGCCGGGCGGGCGCGGAGGCCGTCGGAGGTTCGCGCCGGGGGTGCGCGGAGGGCCCTACCGGCGTGGTGGCCCGGTGATGCGCCGGCCCGTCGGCGGATACGGCGGAGGGCCGCCCCGCATCGCGCGGGACGGCCCTCGAGCCACGTACCGGACCTGCCGGAGGCTAGGCGGCCGGCTCCGGCTCCGGGGCCTCGGCCGACTGCTCGGGCTCCGGGTCGGCCGGGGTCTTCACCGAGTCGAGCAGCAGCTGGGCCACGTCGACGACCTGGAGGCTCTCCTTGGCCTTGCCGTCGTTCTTCTTGCCGTTCACGGAGTCCGTGAGCATGACGAGGCAGAACGGGCAGGCGGTGGAGACGATGTCCGGGTTGAGGGACAGGGCCTCGTCGACGCGCTCGGTGTTGATGCGCTTGCCGATCCGCTCCTCCATCCACATCCGGGCACCACCGGCGCCGCAGCAGAAGCCGCGCTCCTTGTGGCGGTGCATCTCCTGCTGGCGCAGGCCCGGGACGGCGGACATGATCTCGCGCGGCGGCGTGTAGACCTTGTTGTGCCGGCCCAGGTAGCAGGGGTCGTGGTAGGTGATGAGGCCGTCCACCGGGGTGACCGGGATCAGCTTGCCCTCGTCGATGAGGTGCTGGAGCAGCTGGGTGTGGTGGATGACCTCGTACTCGCCGCCGAGCTGCGGGTACTCGTTGGCGATGGTGTTGAAGCAGTGCGGGCAGGTGGAGACGATCTTCTTCGCCGACTTGGGCTTCTTCGTCGACTCGTCCTCGTCGTCCTCACCGAACGCCATGTTCAGCATCGCGACGTTCTCCTGGCCGAGCTGCTGGAACAGCGGCTCGTTGCCCAGGCGGCGCGGGGAGTCACCGGTGCACTTCTCCTCGCCGCCCATGATCGCGAACTTGACGCCCGCGATGTGCAGCAGCTCGGCGAAGGCCTTGGTGGTCTTCTTGGCCCGGTCCTCCAGGGCGCCGGCGCAGCCGACCCAGTAGAGGTAGTCGACCTCGGTGAGGTCCTCGACGTCCTTGCCGACGATCGGGACCTCGAAGTCGACCTCCTTGGTCCACTCGACGCGCTGCTTCTTGGCCAGGCCCCAGGGGTTGCCCTTCTTCTCCAGGTTCTTGAGCATCGTGCCCGCCTCGGACGGGAACGCGGACTCGATCATGACCTGGTAGCGGCGCATGTCGACGATGTGGTCGATGTGCTCGATGTCGACCGGGCACTGCTCGACGCAGGCGCCGCAGGTGGTGCAGGACCACAGGACGTCCGGGTCGATGACGCCGTTCTCCTCGACGGTGCCGATCAGCGGGCGCTCGGCCTCGGCGAGCGCGGCGGCCGGGACGTCCTTCAGCTGCTCGGCGGTCGCCTTCTCCTCGCCCTCCATGGTCTTGCCGCCGCCGGCGAGCAGGTACGGAGCCTTGGCGTGCGCGTGGTCGCGCAGCGACATGATGAGGAGCTTGGGCGAGAGCGGCTTGCCGGTGTTCCAGGCGGGGCACTGCGACTGGCAGCGGCCGCACTCGGTGCAGGTGGAGAAGTCGAGGAGGCCCTTCCAGGAGAACTGCTCCACCTGGGAGACGCCGTAGACGTCGTCCTCGCCCGGGTCCTCGAAGTCGATCGGCTTGCCGCCGGAGGTCATCGGCTGGAGCGCGCCGAGGGCGGTGGAGCCGTCCGCGTTGCGCTTGAACCAGATGTTCGGGAAGGCGAGGAAGCGGTGCCAGGCCACGCCCATGTTGGTGTTCAGCGAGACCACGATCATCCAGATGAACGAGGTGCTGATCTTCACCATGGCGGTCAGGTAGATCAGGTTCTGCAGGGTGGCGACGCTCAGGCCCTTGAAGGCGAGGACGAGCGGGTACGAGGCGAAGTACGCGGCCTCGTAGTGCTCCACATGGTGGATCGCGCCCTCGAGGCCGCGCAGCACGTAGATCGCCAGACCGATGGTGAGGATGACGTACTCGACGAAGTACGCCTGGCCCGCCTTGGAGCCGGCGAAGCGCGACTTGCGGCCGGCCCGGCGCGGGAGGCTCAGGAGGCGGATGACGATCAGCGCGGCGATGCCGAGGATCGTCATCACGCCGATGAACTCGATGTACAGCTCGAAGGGCAGGAAGCCGCCGATGACCGGCAGTGTCCAGTCCGCCTGGAAGAGCTGGCCGAAGGCCTGCGCCAGGGTCGGCGGCAGGGTCAGGAAGCCGACGGCCACGAACCAGTGCGCGAAACCGACGATGCCCCACCGGTTCATCCGGGTGTGGCCGAGGAATTCCCGCACCAGGGTGACGCTGCGCTGGTACGGGTTGTCGGTGCGGGTGCCGGCGGGCACCGGCTGGCCGAGCTTGAAGTACCGGACGAACTGGCCGATGGCGCGGGCGAGCAGCGCAACGCCGACCACGGTCAGGGTCAGCGACACAATGATCGCGGCGAGTTGCATGAGGGGCTCCTCGGGCGGGCCTACTAAGCTGGACGCCTACTAAGCGGTAACTTATTCAGTCCGTGCCGAGATTACCGGTTGGAGGCTCCGCGCTGTAGCGGAGCTCACGGTGATCTGTGTCGCTCAGGCAACCCTTGCCGCACGGCCTGCGTCGCCCTTCTGCCCCGGCGTCCGGCCTGCCGCGCGGGTCGCCTGGCGACGTTTACGGACTACTGCTGGAAGCGTACGCGCCAGAACGGCCAGATCCATGCCGAGCCAGTGGTGGTCCACATAGTGGAGATCCAGCAGCTCGCGCTCCTCCCACGGCAGCTCGGAGCGTCCGCTGATCTGCCACGGTCCGGTCATCCCCGGCCGTACGGAGAGCCGGCGCCGGCCCTCGCCGACGGACTCCCGGTGGCCGGGCGCCAGCGGGCACGGACCCACCAGGGACATCCGGCCCGCGACGACGTGCAGCAGCTGGGGCAGGCAGGCCAACGGGCTCTTGGTGCGGAAGGTCAGCATCGTGAAGGTCCGGCCGTCCCGGCCCGCGACCGGCCGGCGGCGCAGCACCCGGTGCGGGCCGCCGGGGCGGCCGAGGGCGACGGAAAGGGCGAGGGCGGCGATCACCGGTGCGAGCAGGGCGAGGAGGACGAGCCCGCCCACGAGGTCCAGCGCGCGCTTCGCCGTCATGCGCTCACACCTCCCGGCGGGAATCATGGGATATGTCCGGACTCTGCGGACTCTCTCACGCGCGTGCCTCCGGCCGTGGCAGCGACGCGCCCTTTGAGCGGGGCGGATGGCGAAGAGTTGAGTCGCATCGACTCAGGTCCTTTGACTCTGACCCGACCCTGGTGCATCCTTGAGTCAGTTCCACTCAAGTCAGGCAGCTGGAGGAATCGAAATGGCACGTGCGGTCGGCATCGACCTGGGCACGACTAACTCCGTCGTCAGCGTTCTGGAAGGCGGCGAGCCCACCGTCATCACCAACGCCGAGGGCGCCAGGACCACGCCGTCCGTCGTCGCCTTCGCGAAGAACGGCGAGGTGCTGGTCGGCGAGGTCGCCAAGCGCCAGGCGGTCACCAACGTCGACCGGACCATCCGGTCGGTCAAGCGCCACATGGGCACCGACTGGAAGATCGAGCTCGACGGGAAGAACTTCAACCCGCAGCAGATCTCCGCCTTCATCCTCCAGAAGCTGAAGCGTGACGCCGAGGCCTACCTGGGCGAGAAGGTGACCGACGCGGTCATCACCGTCCCGGCGTACTTCAACGACTCCGAGCGCCAGGCCACCAAGGAGGCCGGCGAGATCGCGGGCCTCAACGTCCTGCGCATCGTCAACGAGCCGACCGCCGCCGCCCTGGCGTACGGCCTCGACAAGGACGACCAGACCATCCTCGTCTTCGACCTCGGTGGCGGCACCTTCGACGTGTCCCTCCTGGAGATCGGCGACGGCGTCGTCGAGGTGAAGGCCACCAACGGTGACAACCACCTCGGTGGTGACGACTGGGACCAGCGCGTCGTCGACTACCTGGTGAAGCAGTTCGCCAACGGCCACGGCGTCGACCTGTCCAAGGACAAGATGGCGCTGCAGCGTCTGCGCGAGGCCGCCGAGAAGGCCAAGATCGAGCTTTCCTCCTCCACGGAGACCACGATCAACCTTCCGTACATCACGGCCTCCGCCGAGGGCCCGCTGCACCTGGACGAGAAGCTCACCCGCGCCCAGTTCCAGCAGCTCACCGCGGACCTCCTGGAGCGCTGCAAGACCCCGTTCCACAACGTCATCAAGGACGCGGGCATCCAGCTCTCCGAGATCGACCACGTCGTCCTCGTCGGCGGCTCGACCCGCATGCCGGCCGTCGCCGAGCTCGTCAAGGAGCTGACCGGCGGCAACGAGGCCAACAAGGGCGTGAACCCGGACGAGGTCGTCGCCATCGGCGCCGCCCTGCAGGCCGGTGTCCTCAAGGGCGAGGTCAAGGACGTCCTGCTGCTCGACGTCACCCCGCTGTCCCTCGGCATCGAGACCAAGGGCGGCATCATGACCAAGCTGATCGAGCGCAACACCACGATCCCGACCAAGCGCTCCGAGATCTTCACGACGGCCGAGGACAACCAGCCGTCCGTGCAGATCCAGGTCTACCAGGGCGAGCGCGAGATCGCCGCGTACAACAAGAAGCTCGGTATGTTCGAGCTGACCGGCCTCCCGCCGGCCCCGCGCGGCGTCCCGCAGATCGAGGTCGCCTTCGACATCGACGCCAACGGCATCATGCACGTGACCGCGAAGGACCTCGGCACGGGCAAGGAGCAGAAGATGACCGTCACCGGCGGCTCCTCGCTGCCGAAGGACGAGGTCGACCGGATGCGCCAGGAGGCCGAGCAGTACGCGGAGGAGGACCACCGCCGCCGCGAGGCCGCCGAGACCCGCAACCAGGGCGAGCAGCTCGTCTACCAGACCGAGAAGTTCCTCAAGGACAACGAGGACAAGGTCCCCGGTGACGTCAAGTCCGAGGTGGAGTCCGCCGTCGCCGAGCTGAAGGAGAAGCTCAAGGGCGAGGACACCACGGAGATCCGCACCGCCACCGAGAAGGTCGCGGCCGTCTCCCAGAAGCTCGGCCAGGCGCTGTACGCCGACGCCCAGGCCGCCCAGGCCGCGGGTGGCGCCGAGGCCGGCCAGGGTCAGGCGCAGGACGACGACGTCGTCGACGCCGAGATCGTCGACGAGGACAAGCCGAAGGGTGCCGCCTGATGTCGGAGGAGACCCCGGGCTTCGAGGAGAAGCCCGACGTCCCCGCCGACGGCACGCCCGAGGAGCCGCAGGCCGCCGACTCCGCCGACCAGGCGGAGGAGGCGGCCCCGGCCGGGGACGCTACGGACGTAGCCCTGCTGGCGCAGCTGGACCAGGCCCGCACCGCGCTCAACGAGCGCACCGCGGACCTCCAGCGGCTCCAGGCCGAGTACCAGAACTACCGCCGCCGCGTGGAGCGGGACCGGGTCACGGTCAAGGAGATCGCCGTCGCGAGCCTCCTGACCGAGCTCCTTCCCGTGCTCGACGACATCGGCCGCGCCCGGGAGCACGGTGAGCTCGTGGGCGGCTTCAAGTCGGTCGCCGAGTCGCTGGAGACGGTCGTCGCCAAGATGGGTCTGCAGCAGTTCGGCAAGGAGGGCGAGCCCTTCGACCCGACCGTGCACGAGGCCCTGATGCACAGTTACGCGCCGGACGTCACCGAGACGACCTGCGTGGCGATCCTGCAGCCTGGGTACCGGATCGGCGAGCGGACCATCCGGCCCGCCCGGGTGGCCGTCGCCGAGCCGCAGCCGGGCGCGGCCCCGGCCGCCAAGGAAGAGAAGAAGGCCGACGAGGAGAGCGGTGGCCCCGACGAGGGCTAGCGCTGTGATCGTCCGAGAGGAGGGACGTCGATGAGCACGAAGGACTTCGTCGAGAAGGACTACTACAAGGTTCTCGGCGTCCCCAAGGACGCCACCGACGCGGAGATCAAGAAGGCGTACCGGAAGCTCGCCCGCGAGAACCACCCGGACGCCAACAAGGGCGACGCGAGCGCCGAGGCGCGCTTCAAGGAGATCTCCGAGGCGAACGACGTCCTCGGCGATCCGAAGAAGCGCAAGGAGTACGACGAGGCCCGCGCCCTGTTCGGCAACGGGGGCTTCCGGGCCGGCGGCCCGGGCGGCGGTTCGTTCAACTTCGACCTGGGCGACCTCTTCGGCGGCGCCCAGGGCCCCGGCGGGGCCGGCGGCTTCGGCGGCGGTCTCGGGGACGTCTTCGGCGGCCTGTTCAACCGGGGCGGTGGTGCGGGCACCCGTACGCAGCCGCGCCGCGGCCAGGACATCGAGTCCGAGGTGACGCTCAGCTTCACCGAGGCGATCGAGGGCGCGACCGTTCCGCTGCGGATGTCCAGCCAGCAGCCCTGCAAGGCCTGTTCGGGCACCGGCGACAAGAACGGCACCCCGCGGGTGTGCCCGACCTGTGTCGGCACCGGGCAGGTCTCGCGCGGCAGCGGCGGCGGCTTCTCGCTGACCGACCCGTGCGTGGACTGCAAGGGGCGCGGCCTGATCGCCGAGACGCCCTGCGAGGTCTGCAAGGGCAGCGGGCGGGCCAAGTCCTCCCGCACCATGCAGGTCCGCATCCCGGCGGGTGTCTCCGACGGGCAGCGGATCCGGCTGCGCGGCAAGGGCGCCCCGGGCGAGCGCGGCGGGCCGAACGGCGACCTGTACGTGGTCGTGCACGTCGACACCCACCCGGTGTTCGGCCGCAAGGACGACAACCTGACCGTCACGGTGCCCGTCACGTTCGACGAGGCGGCGCTCGGCGGTGAGATCAAGGTGCCGACCCTGGGCGGCCCGGCGGTCACCCTGAAGCTGCCCGCCGGGACTCCCAACGGCCGCACCATGCGCGCCCGGGGCAAGGGCGCGGTCCGCAAGGACGGCACGCGCGGCGATCTGCTGGTGACGGTGGAGGTCGCGGTGCCGAAGGAGCTGGACGACAAGGCCCGTGAGGCCCTGGAGACGTACCGCGAGGCCACGGCGGGCGAGGACCCCAGGGCAGAGCTGTTCCAGGCCGCGAAGGGAGCTTGAGGAGATGGACGGCCGTCGCCGTAACCCTTATGAACTGACCGACGAGACGCCGGTGTACGTCATCTCGGTGGCGGCCCAGCTCTCCGGTCTGCACCCGCAGACGCTGCGTCAGTACGACCGCCTGGGCCTGGTGTCCCCGGACCGCACGGCGGGCCGTGGGCGCCGCTATTCGGCCCGTGACATCGAGCTGCTCCGTCAGGTGCAGCAGCTGTCGCAGGACGAGGGCATCAACCTGGCCGGGATCAAGCGCATCATCGAGCTGGAGAACCAGGTCGCGGCGCTGCAGCAGCGGGTGGCGGAGCTGTCGTCGGCGGTCGAGGGCGCGGCGGCGGCGATGCGCCAGCGCGAGGCCCAGGTGCACGCCTCGTACCGGCGCGACCTGGTCCCGTACCAGGACGTCCAGCAGGCGAGCGCCCTGGTGGTGTGGCGGCCGGGTCACAAGCGCGGCGAGTAGCCATCGGCTGAAGGCTCTCTGAGGCTCCTTCAGGCGGGCTCCCTCAGGCAGGCTCCTTCAGGCGGGCTCCTTCAGGCGGGCTCCTTCAGGTTTCGAGGCCCCTTCCGTTCCGGCGGAGGGGGCCTCGCCGCGTCCCGGCCTTAAGGGATGAGTTCGCCCACGATGTCGGCGGCGGTCTGCCACCAGGGTTGTGCGCCGGTGCCGAAGGCGGCGGCGAGGGCGGTGCCGACGGCCTGGTCCTGGGGGGTGGCGTCGGGGGCCCAGTCGGCGTCGACGCGGCCGTCCCCGGTGGACTCCAGGGTGCCGAGCGGCCGTCCGTCGCAGGTGAGGCGGCTCTCCCCGTACGAGCAGGGCACGAGCCGGTAGCGGACCTGGGACACGTGCGCGTCGACGCGGTAGGAGCGGCGGGAGAGGCGGCCCTTGGCGGGGCGGAGGCCGGCCGGCTGCCCGTCCACGGTGAGGGTGAGCAGGGCGCCGTCGCGGGTGCCGATGGGGGTGTGGTCGTCGGGGGTGGTACCGGGGGTCCGCAGGAGTTCCACGGTGGGCATCCGGTGGCCGGTCACGCGCAGGGTGCCGGCGGGGCCGTCGAGGTCGATGTGGGCGTACACGCGGGTCAGTTGTCCCGTTCGAGGATGCCGGAGCGGGCGATGAGGTAGCCGAGCTGGGCGCGGCTGCCGCTGCCGAGGGCGGCGGCCAGCTTGGCGATGTGGGCGCGGCAGGTGCGGACGTTCATGCCGAGGCGGCGGGCGATGGCCTCGTCGACGTGTCCCTCGACGAGGAGTTTGGCGATGGAGCGCTGGACGCCGCTGATGCCGCCCTGCGGCGGCTCGTAGGCGACGGGGGCGTCGAGGGGGGTGGCCTGGAGCCAGAACTGGTCGAAGACGCCGCCGAGATACTCGACGAGTCCCTGGTGGCGCAGTTCGAGGGCGATGGTGCGGTCGCGGCTCGCGGGCACGAAGGCGACCTTGCGGTCGACGATGATGAGCCGGTCGATGATCTCTTCGAGGGTGCGGACCTCGACCTCGGGCCCTATGCGTTCGAGGTAGGCGAGGGTGATGGGCTGGTGGCGCGCGGTGTGCTGGTAGAGGGTGCGCATCTTGATGCCCCGGCCGAGCAGCGGGCGGACCCGTCGGAGCGCCTCGCCGAAGGTGTGGGCGCTGCGGCCCTTTCCCGGTTGTACGGTGAGCAGTTCGGAGGTGCACTCGGCGACGGCGCGGTCCAGGCTGGCGTTGATGCGTTCCAGGCCTTCGAGGACCGTGATGGCGTGGGTCATCGAGGGGTCGCGTGCGCCGAGGGTCATGAACGGCTCGAACGCGTCGGAGAGGGTGAGGGTCAGGCGCCTGCGTTCCTGTATCTCCTTCTCTATGGGGAGGAGCAGCCGGGCGAGGGCGGCCGAAGGGGCGACCGGGCGGAGCCATTCGGCGTCGTCGGGGTCGGGACGCAGCAGGTCGAGGTCCATGAGGCAGGGGGCGGACCCGATCTCGGAACGGGCGATGCGACCGGACCGAAGCGCCTCGGTGTAGAGCCGAGTGCCCGCTTCGCACAGGTCTGCGTGCGTGTGAGAATGTCCCTTTTCGTCAGGCTCTATTCGCATACGTACACCCCCAGGCTTTTGCATTACAGGAACATGATGCATTGAGCGAGTGGTGGAAACGGGATGAGTGAGCCATCGTCGTGACTTGCGGGGGAGCAGGTTGTTACACACCTTCAAGTGAGGTTGCTCGGTCATGTCCAAGAAGCTCATACGCACCGTAGCCGGTGTCGCACTGATGGCTGCTGCCGCTGTGGGAGCGGTCACGGCAACCGAGGACCCGGGGTGGGGTTCGCAGACGAGGGTCGTGAACGCCGACCCGGGCTGGGGCCTGTCGCCGGCTCTCAACGGCGACCCGGGCTGGGGCGTGGCTCCGGCCGCGGCCGGCGACCCCGGCTGGGGGGTCGGACCGGTCTCCGATCCTGGATGGGAGTCCGAGGGGGCATGACGGTTCCCGAAGATCCTCGTTTCCGACGCGAGATGGCGAGCGCCTACCGGTCCGGGTGGCACTTCATCGATCTCGTCACCGCGGTGCCGCGCCGTGGCGAGTCGTTGATGGTCACCCTCTTCGGGGAGCCGATCGTCGTCGTCCGCGAAGACGACGAGGACATTCGCGCCTACCGGTGTCTTCGCCGCCCGCGCGGCGCCCCGCAACCCGTCCGCTGTGCCATCCGGTACGGCATGATCTTCGTCAATCTCGACCAGCGCGACCATCAGCTGGTCGAACCCCGGCTGGTCGAACCCGAGACCATCACCGCCACCCCCCGCAGTGCCTGAACGATTCCCCCGTCGTTGTAGATCGTTCAGGTGCTTCCCCCACACAGCGGCGCCATCGCGGACCTGAAACGCGATGGCGCCGCTGTGCGTTCTCCGGAAGGTCTGCGTGGAGGCGTGCGTGAAGGTCTGCGTGGAGGCGTGCGTGAAGGGCTGCGGGAAGGTAGGCGTGTGGGTGTGCCCGAAGGTGGACGCCCTCAGGCCCGGCCCATCGCGCGGGTGAGCGCGATCTCGATCACGACCCGGTCCGGGTTCGGCGTCGGCACCCGGTTGTAGCGGGCCGCGTAACGGTCCACCGCGTCCGCGACCACCTCCGCCTCGGTGCGGATCCGCGCCACGCCCTCCAGCGTGGCCCAGCGCCCCTTGTCCACCTGGCAGACCGCGACCCGCGCCCCGTCCGCGCCCGCCGCCAGGACGTTGGCCACCTTGCGGCTGTGCTTGTTGGTGATGACGCGGGCGATGCCCCGCTCCCCGCCCTCCGGGTCGTACGTGACGCCGACCGCCACCACGTGCGGGGTGCCGTCGGGACGGGGTGTGGTCAGCGTGCACATGTGGTACTCGCGCCAGAAGGCGAGATACGAGTCGCTCGGCTTGCTCGGGTCGATGGCCATGCCCCGGAAACTACTCCGGGTGGACCCGTCCCCGATACCTTGAGCGGAATAGACTCAACTTTGTGTACGCTGTAGGAGTCATACACGAAGGAACATAGGAGTCGTGGACCCCTGAACACCCCGAGGAGGAGATCCCGCCCGTGGACGCCGAACTGACCAACAGGAGCCGGGACGCGCTGAACGCGGCCAGCAGCCGCGCCGTGTCCCAGGGGCACGCCGACCTGACCCCCGCTCACCTGCTGCTCGCGCTGCTGGAGGGTCAGGACAACGAGAACATCACCGACCTGCTGGCCGCCGTCGAGGCCGACCAGGCCGCCGTCCGCGGCGGTGCGGAGCGGCTGCTCGCCGCCCTGCCCAGCGTCACGGGCTCCACCGTCGCGCCCCCGCAGCCGAACCGCGAGCTGCTCGCCGTCATCGCCGACGCCGCCGAGCGCGCGAAGAAGCTCGGCGACGAGTACCTGTCCACCGAGCACCTGCTCATCGGCATCGCCGCCAAGGGCGGCCGGGCCGGCCAGGTCCTCGACGAGCAGGGCGCCACCGCCCGCCGCCTCCAGGACGCCTTCGAGCAGGCCCGCGGCACCCGCCGGGTGACCACCGCCGACCCCGAGGGCTCGTACAAGGCCCTGGAGAAGTTCGGCACCGACTTCACCGCCGCCGCCCGCGAGGGCAAGCTCGACCCGGTGATCGGCCGTGACCACGAGATCCGGCGCGTCGTCCAGGTCCTCTCCCGTCGCACCAAGAACAACCCGGTCCTCATCGGCGAGCCCGGCGTCGGCAAGACCGCCGTCGTCGAGGGCCTCGCCCAGCGGATCGTGAAGGGCGACGTCCCCGAGTCGCTGCGCGACAAGCGCCTGGTCGCGCTCGACCTCGGCGCCATGGTCGCCGGCGCCAAGTACCGCGGCGAGTTCGAGGAGCGCCTGAAGACCGTCCTGTCCGAGATCAAGGAGAGCGACGGGAAGATCATCACCTTCATCGACGAGCTGCACACCGTCGTCGGCGCGGGCGCCGGCGGCGACTCCGCCATGGACGCCGGCAACATGCTCAAGCCGATGCTGGCCCGCGGCGAGCTGCGCATGGTCGGCGCCACCACCCTCGACGAGTACCGCGAGCGGATCGAGAAGGACCCCGCCCTGGAGCGCCGCTTCCAGCAGGTCCTGGTCGCCGAGCCGAGCGTCGAGGACACCGTCGCCATCCTGCGCGGACTCAAGGGCCGCTACGAGGCCCACCACAAGGTGCAGATCAACGACTCCGCCCTGGTGGCCGCCGCGACCCTCTCCGACCGCTACATCACCTCCCGCTTCCTGCCCGACAAGGCCATCGACCTGGTCGACGAGGCCGCCTCCCGGCTCCGCATGGAGATCGACTCCTCCCCGGTCGAGATCGACGAGCTCCAGCGCTCCGTCGACCGGCTGCGCATGGAGGAGCTCGCGCTGAAGAACGAGACCGACGAGGCCAGCAAGCAGCGCCTGGAGAAGCTGCGCCGCGACCTCGCCGACCGCGAGGAGGAGCTGCGCGGCCTGACCGCCCGCTGGGAGAAGGAGAAGCAGTCCCTCAACCGGGTCGGCGAGCTGAAGGAACAGCTCGACGAGCTGCGCGGCCGGGCCGAGCGCGCCCAGCGCGACGGCGACTTCGACACCGCCTCCAAGCTGCTCTACGGGGAGATCCCCGCCCTGGAGCGGGAGCTCGCGGCCGCCAGCGAGGCCGAGGCCCAGCAGGAGGCCGCCAAGGACACCATGGTCAAGGAGGAGGTCGGCCCCGACGACATCGCCGACGTCGTCGGCGCCTGGACCGGCATCCCCGCCGGCCGCCTCCTGGAGGGCGAGACGCAGAAGCTGCTCCGCATGGAGGACGAGCTCGGCAAGCGACTCATCGGCCAGAGCGAGGCCGTGCGGGCCGTCTCCGACGCGGTGCGCCGCACCCGCGCCGGGATCGCCGACCCCGACCGGCCCACCGGCTCCTTCCTCTTCCTCGGCCCGACCGGCGTCGGCAAGACCGAGCTGGCGAAGGCGCTCGCCGACTTCCTCTTCGACGACGAGCGGGCCATGGTCCGCATCGACATGTCGGAGTACGGCGAGAAGCACTCCGTCGCCCGGCTCGTCGGCGCGCCCCCCGGCTACGTCGGCTACGAGGAGGGCGGCCAGCTCACCGAGGCCGTCCGCCGCCGCCCGTACAGCGTCGTCCTCCTGGACGAGGTGGAGAAGGCCCACCCGGAGGTCTTCGACATCCTGCTCCAGGTCCTCGACGACGGCCGGCTCACCGACGGCCAGGGCCGCACGGTCGACTTCCGCAACACGATCCTGATCCTCACCTCCAACCTGGGCAGCCAGTTCCTGATGGAGCCGCTGACGACTCCGGAGGAGAAGCGGGAGCAGGTCCTGGAGGTCGTGCGGGCGAGCTTCAAGCCGGAGTTCCTGAACCGGCTCGACGAGATCGTGGTCTTCTCCGCCCTGCAGCAGGACGAGCTGGCCCGCATCGCGCGGCTCCAGATCGACCGCCTGGCCCGCCGCCTCGCCGACCGCCGGCTCACCCTGGAGGTCACGCCCGAGGCCCTGGCCTGGCTCGCGGACCGGGGCAACGACCCGGCGTACGGCGCCCGGCCGCTGCGCCGCCTGATCCAGACCTCCATCGGCGACCGCCTCGCCAAGGAGATCCTGGCGGGCGAGGTCCGCGACGGGGACACGGTCCGGGTGGACCGCTTCGAGGACGGCCTGCTCGTGGGCCGCGCCTCCTAGCGGGCCTCGTCACGAGGATCGCCCACCCCGTACGAGGGCGGTGTCCCCGCCCTCGTACGGGGTAGGCGCGGGGGCGGCCGGCCCTCCGGATGTGCTCCGAGGGGCGGATCCTGTCAGCCCGCAGCGGATCCGCGCCGTGGGGACTTGCCACGTACCGCCCGGCATGGGGGAGGATGGCGGGCATCCGTACGAAGGGAAGAACCCGGTGAGCATCGACCCGTCCTCGATTCCGAATTTCGGGGCCCAGCCCCAGCCTCAGGCAGCAGGACCGGCGGGCCCCGTCGTCCCCGACCAGGATCTGGTCAAGCAGCTCCTCGACCAGATGGAGCTGAAGTACGTCGTCGACGACGAGGGTGACCTCGCGGCGCCGTGGGAGGACTTCCGCACGTACTTCATGTTCCGCGGCGAGGCCGAGCAGCAGGTCTTCTCCGTCCGCACGTTCTACGACCGCCCGCACGCGGCGGACGACCGCGCCAAGATCCTCGACGCGATCGACGACTGGAACCGCCGCACCCTGTGGCCCAAGGTCTACACCCACCTGCACGAGGAGGAGGACGGCTCCGCCACCCTCCGTCTCATCGGTGAGGCCCAGATGCTGATCGGCACCGGTGTGGCCCTGGAGCACTTCGTGTCCTCCACGGTCAGCTGGGTCCGCGCGTCGATCGAGTTCGACAAGTGGATCGTCGAGCAGTTCGGCCTGGAGTCCCCGCAGGACAAGGAGCCCGGCGACGCCGCCGAGTAGTCCTCCCCGGCCTCACAGGGCCATACGGGCGAACGCGAGCACGTAGACCCCGTACGCGAACGAGAGCCCGGCCAGGCCCGCGATCACCGTGATCGCGGCGCCCGGCCGGGCTCTCGTCATGGCGCGGGCCAGCGGCAGCAGCAGCGGGAAGGCCGGCAGCAGGAAGCGCGGCTTCGACTCGAAGAAGCCCGAGCCGCCGACGGTGATCAGCACGAGCACGCCGGCGTAGACCAGCACCGGCAGCGGCGGCCGCTCGAACAGCGCGAGCAGCACGAAGAGCAGCACCCCGGCCGCCGTGATGACCAGGGCCATCGCGTAGCCGAACTGCGTCGGGCCCTTCAGCATGTCCCGTACGAAGACCAGCGCGCCGTGCCCGAAGTCGAAGCGCGAGGTCCAGCCCTCCTGCACGGCGAAGTAGCCGCCGAGGAGGTCGCCGCGCCGGGCGCCGACCCACAGCACGTACGAGAGCCAGCCCGTCGGCGCGAGCACGGCCCCCGCCCACACCGGCCACCCGGCCCGGCCGCGCCGCCGCCACAGCTCCACGGCGACGGCGGCGAGGACGGCCGCGGCGACGGCGACCCCGTTGGGCCGGGAGAGCCCGGCGAACGCGGCCAGGGCGCCCGCCCACAGCCAGCGGCGGGTCAGCACCGCGTACAGGGACCAGGCGGCGAAGGCGGTCATCAGCGGCTCGGTGTACGCCATCGTCAGCACGATCGAGTGCGGCAGCAGCCCCCACAGCAGCACCGTCAGGACGGCGACGGGCCGCCCGCCGAGGCGTTCCGCGACCAGGTAGATCCCCCAGGCGGCGGCGCCCGCGGCGAGCCAGGACAGCAGCAGTCCGGCCGTGCCGCCCGCCACGGGCAGCACGGTGGTGACCGCCCGCACGAGTGCCGGATACAGCGGGAAGAAGGCCAGGTCCGACTGGACGGCCCCGTCGGGCCAGGTCAGGGTGCGGCCGTAGCCGTGGGCGGCGATCCGGAGGTACCAGTCCGAGTCCCAGGACTTCGCGAGCAGCGCGCGCGGCGAGCGCCCGGTGTGCCACGCCCACAGGGCGAGCGCCAGCATGCCGGTGAGCCGGGCGGCGGCGAACAGCCCCAGGGCGGGCGCGGCGCGGTGCAGCGAGTCCAGGGGGCGGGGCAGCCGCCGGGCCGGGACGGCGGTGGAAGCCGGGCGGTCGAGCGTCTCGGCGGACAGGGGGCACCTCCGTGCGCGCGGGAAATCCGGGATCCATCCGACAAATCGGTTTACCGGACAAGAGGCGGCGCACGGAGGGGGCGCGCGGATCAGAAGCGGCGGATCACCCGCAGCGCGTGGGTGTACAGGTCGCCGTTGCTCGTCTCGGTCCTCGGCGCGCCGTTGAGGATCGACCTGCCGCCCACGTCGGCGATGGTGGGCCCGTTCGGTGTCTTGCGGCTGGAGACGAAGCGCAGTCCGCCGTGCTGGTCCGGGCCCAGGTAGATGCCGATGTGGCCGCCCGCGTCGGAGTCCTCGTCGGTGTCGAAGAAGACCGCGTCCCCGATGCGCAGGCCGTCGAGCGGCGGGGCCTGGCCGACGCCGCCGTCGGCGATCTTCACCCCGGGGCCGGAGGCCGCGATGTCCTTGGACTCGCGCGGCAGGCCGTGGCCGTCGAACTGCCGGTAGAGGACCATCGGGATGCCCATGTGGTGGCCGTAGACCATGCGGACGAAGCCCGAGCAGTCCAGGTGGCCCTTGAAGTCCGGGTCGGCGGCCGCGTGCTCGCCGCTCGCGGGGAAGTCCCAGTCGAGCCCCATGTACTCGTGGAAGTCGGCCCCGACCTTGCGCAGGCCGGTCGTCGGGTCGGCCTTGCTGTAGCCGGCCTCGCCGAGGACCCGCGCGCCCTGCCGGGCGGGGTCGGTGATCGCCGGGGCGAAGGGCCGGTACATGCTCGCGTACGCGAGGACGTCGGGGGAGGTGTCACCGGCCCACGCGCGGATCCGCTGCTCGACGGCCGGGGCCCAGGCGCCGTCGAAGGGCTCGGGAAGGACCCGTACCCACGTGTCGTGGGTGACGAGCGGCGGCTCGGTCCAGGTGGCCGAGTCGAGGGTGACGTCGTAGATCCGGGCCTGCGGGGTCACGGTGGCGCCGGTGGAGGCGAGAGCGCGGACGCCGACGGCTCCGGTGCGGAAGACCTTCGAGGGGTCCTTCTCGGGGTCGTACGCGCTGTGGTGCCAGACGTCGGGCTCGGTCCCGCCCGCGACGTGCTTCCAGGCACGCGCGCGCAGCAGGTCGCCGGTCCGGTCGACGCGGACCCACCAGTGGTCGTAGGCCGCGAACCCGGTGCCGACGGTGACGGGCGCGCTCAGGGTGACCGGTGTGTCGGCGAGCTCCTTCTCCAGGGCGAGCTGGACCTCGCCGGCGGGGGTGACGATCAGCCGGGCGCGGTAGTGGTTGTTGACGTCCCGGGCGGAGAAGACGAGGGCGAGCGAGACGGGCGCGCCGGCGGGCAGCCGGTCGAAGGAGAACCGGGCGGCCGCGTGGAGGTCGCCGATCGCCTTGTCGGGCAGCAGGGAGTAGCGGCTCTTCCCGGCGGCGAGGGTGATCGCCGCCCGGCCGCTCTCCACGAAGTAGTCGGCGGCGACGCCGTTGTGGTGCGACCAGGTGCCGCCGCCGGGCGACATGCCCCACCCGCCGCCGGGCGGCACGCGGTCGAACGCGTCCCTGACGGCCTTCTTCTGCTCGGTGAACCAGCGCCTCGGCCCCCGCAGGGTCACCGTCCGCGCCCCGGTGGTGAGCGTGGCGAGGACGCCCCGGTCGTCGGAGACCTCCAGACCGCCGGGAACGGTACGGGTCGTCAGGGCGCCCGCCGGGTGCGGGGCGAAGTGCCACGGGTCGGTCGGGTCGACCAGCAGCGGCAGCCGGGCCCCCGGGCCGGCCGGACCGGCCGCCCCCGCGGACGGCACCGTCGTCGCGGTGTCCGCCACGGCGGCGGGCGCGGCGGCCATCGGGAGCGCGCCGCCGGCCGCCGCGCCGGCGAGGGCGATCAGGGCGCTTCTGCGGCTCGGCCGGAACTGCGCTGCGGGCATGCGGGACCCCCCATGGGTGACGGACGCGACGGTCGTTCGACCGGGCGAGGGGACCCTATCGGCCCGTGCCGCGGTGCCCCGAGGGCCGGGGAGGTCTCACAGCCGGCGGAGCCGGGACACGGCCTCCCGCAGGACCTCGTCCCGCTTGCAGAACGCGAAACGGACCTGGGTGCGGCCGGCGTTCTCGTCGTCGTAGAAGACCGAGTTGGGGACCGCGACGACGCCGCAGCGCTCGGGCAGCGAGCGGCAGAAGGCGAGGGCGTCCTTCTCGCCGAGCGCGGCCACGTCCGTGGTGACGAAGTAGGTGCCCTGGGGCCGGTAGACGTCGAATCCCGCCTCCTGGAGGCCGGCGGAGAGCAGCTCGCGCTTGGCGGCCAGTCCGTCGCGGAAGGCCGTGAAGTACGCGTCGGGCAGCGCGAGCGCCTCGGCCACCGCGTACTGGAACGGGCCGGAGGAGACGTACGTCAGGAACTGCTTCGCCGAGCGGACGGCCGTCAGCAGCGGGGCGGAGGCGGTCACCCAGCCGACCTTCCACCCGGTGAAGGAGAAGGACTTGCCGGCCGAGGAGATGGAGACCGTGCGCTCGCGCATCCCGGGCAGCGAGATCAGCGGCACGTGCTCGCCGTCGAACACCAGGTGCTCGTAGACCTCGTCCGTGACGACGAGCAGGTCCCGTTCCACCGCGAGCTCGGCGATCGCCCTCAGCTCCTCGCGGGACAGGACCATGCCCGTGGGGTTGTGCGGGGAGTTCAGGAGCAGCAGCCGGGTGCGGTCCGTGACCGCGTCGCGCAGGGCGTCCAGGTCGGGGCGGAAGCCGGGGGCGCGCAGCGTCAGGGGGACGCGCCGGCCGCCGGCCATCGCGATGCAGGCCGCGTACGAGTCGTAGTACGGCTCAAAGGCGATCACCTCGTCGCCGGGCTCCAGGAGGGCGAGCAGCGTCGCCGCGATCGCCTCCGTCGCACCCGCCGTGACCAGGACCTCCGTGTCCGGGTCGACCTCCAGGCCGTAGAAGCGCCGCTGGTGGTCGGCGACGGCGGTGCGCAGCTCCGGGACGCCGGGGCCCGGCGGGTACTGGTTGCCCCGGCCGTCGCGCAGTGCCCGGACGGCGGCCTCGCGGATCTCCTCGGGGCCGTCGGTGTCCGGGAAGCCCTGACCCAGGTTGATCGAACCGGTCCGGACGGCCAGCGCGGACATCTCGGCGAAGATGGTCGTCCCGAACTCCGCGAGCCGGCGATTGAGCAGCGGTCGTGTCATGCCGGTCATCCTCGGGCGAAGCTCTGGACTTGCTCAAGTGCGCTTTGGCTGCGCGGCACGGCGGGCATCCCCCTGGCACGGAGCACGAAAGGCTCCGAAGTCACCGGAAAACGGATGCCGGGGGACCGACACCGGAAAACCGGCACCGGACGACGGATACCGGACAGCGATACCGGACAACGGATACGGACACGTACGGGGGACACGACATGGAAGCGGTAGTGATCGTGGTGATCTGCGCCCTGGTGGTCATCGGCTTCGCGTCGGCGGTGAGCGGCGGCTCCCGTCGGCGGCGCCGGGGCGGCGGCTGGTCGAGCGGGAGCGGGGGCTCCTCCGGGGGCGGCTGCGGCTCGTCCTGCGGCGGCGGTGGCGGCTGCGGCGGGGGCGGCGGCGACTGAGGCGGCCGACCGAGGGGGCGAGGGGTGCGGGGCCACGGACGGGTCGGCCCCGCAACACCCCGCCATGGGCCTGCCGTTGGCGGTGGCCGGCAGCCACACGCCGGATCCCTACTGAACAGTTGAGCCCAAGAGCCCCCTAGGGGATGGAAACCACGTCAAGTTGGGTAAAAACACAGCGAGCTACCCAGGGTTCATGATTCCCTCGCTGTTGAGAACATCCAGCCCTCGGACCGTGTGTGGACCCGAGCCGGCGATCCCCACTCCCGGTCGAAACCCTTCACCGGGACGCCCCCGGCCCACCCGTCAAACCGTGTTTGCGGAGCCGACCCATGCTCACGACCCTGAAGACCTCCTACACCGACACGCGCGCGGCTGACCTGGCCTGGGCGCTGGGGCGCGATCCGCTGCCCGCGCTCGCCGTGCTCGACCTCCAACTCGCCGGAGCGAAGCTGCAGTTGCGGCTGCTCGGGGCCTCCCACCAGGTGCTCCTGGAGGAAGAGGACCGTAGTTGCTCGGAGACCGTCGCCTGCATGCCCGGCAGCAGTACACCGCTGCCACTGGGCGTGTCCAAGCGGGTGGGCGAGTGGGAGTACGAATTCGCGGCCCGCGTCGAGAACCTGAACCAGGGCTCGTTCGCGGGCCGCGCGCAGGAGCTCCTCGCCCTCGTCGCCGACCACCCCCACGGTCTGGCGGGCACCTTCCCCGGCTCGCCGCACGCCTTCACGGCGATGCTGGCGCAGCGTCACGAGGGCCAGGTGCGCTGGCGCACCTGGCACGCGTACCCGCAGGAAGGGCAGTTGGTGGTGACCAGAACCCGGATCGGCGCCCGGACGCCGGCCGTGCTCTGACGCACATATGCCTCAGGTGCACTCGCACGGGTGACAGGGTGGGATCGAAACGTGACGTAGCGTTACGTCATGACCGACCCGCCCGTGACCATGCCCCTGCCGACCGAGCGGGCGGCGCGGCTGCCGGCGCGGCCCGGTGCGGTGCGGTATCCGGTGCTCGCGGTGGTCTTCGTCTGCGCCGCCTGCGGACTGGTGTACGAGCTCGAACTGGTGGCCCTCGCCTCGTACTTGATCGGCGACTCGGTCACCCAGGCCTCCGTCGTGCTGTCCGTCATGGTCTTCGCGATGGGGGTCGGCTCGCTGCTCGCCAAGCGGCTGCGCTGCCGCGCCGCGGTCGGCTTCGGCCTGGTCGAGGCCGGCCTGGCGCTGCTCGGCGGCTGTTCGGCGATGGTGCTGTACGCGGCCTTCGCCTGGCTGGGCGAGTCCCGTTACGTGCTGGTGGCGTTCTCCCTGGCCATCGGGGTGCTGATCGGGGCGGAGATCCCGCTGCTGATGTCGCTCATCCAGCGGGCGGAGTCGGCCCGGCAGGACGGACGGGACGGACGGGACGGGCGGGACCGGCCGGAGCAGCAGGACGGGCGGTCGGAGCGGCAGGACGGGCGGGACCGGCGGGACCGGCGGGACCGGCCGGAGCCGGACCCGCAGGACCGGCCGTCGAAGCAGCAGGACGCCGCCGGGACGGTCGCCGACCTGTTCGCCGCCGACTACGTGGGCGCGCTCGTCGGCGGGCTCGCCTTTCCGTTCCTGCTGCTGCCCTGGCTCGGGCAGCTCACCGGCGCGCTCGTCACCGGCGCGGTCAACGCGGTGGCGGGCGGCGGCCTCGTGCTCTGGCTGTTCCGGCACGACCTGACGGCCCGTTCGCGGGCGCTGCTCATCACCGTCAACGTCTCGGTGCTCGCCGTCCTCGCCACCGCGACCGTGCTCGTCGACGACTTCGAGCGGGCCGCGCGCCGGGCGGTGTACGGCGACAGCGTCCGGGTCGCCGTGCAGACCGAGCTCCAGGAAGTGGTGGTCACCGGCGAGCGGGGCGGGCCGCCCGACCTGTTCGTGAACGGCCGGCTGCGCGTCGGCGGCCAGGACGAGTACCGGTACCACGAGGCCCTGGTGCACCCCGCGATGAACGGCCGGCACGCCCGCGTCCTGATCCTCGGCGGCGGTGACGGCCTCGCCGCCCGCGAGGTGCTGCGCTACCCGGACGTCCGCGCGGTCACCGTCGTCGAACTCGACCCCGGCGTCGTCCGCCTCGCCCGCACCGACCCCGGCCTGGCCGCGCTCAACGGCTACGCCTTCCGGGACCCCCGGGTGACCGTCGCCTACGGGGACGCCTTCCGCTGGCTGCGCCGCTCCCGGCCCGTGCAGGAACGGTACGACGTGGTGATCTCCGACCTCCCCGACCCCGGCATCACCGCCGGAGCCAAGCTCTATTCGGAGGAGTTCTACGGGCTGGCCGCGGGTGCCCTCGCCGACGGCGGGCGGCTCGTGGTCCACGCCGGATCGGCGGCCGCCCGGCCCCACACGTACTGGACCGTCGACGCGACCCTGCGCGCGGCGGGCTTCGCCACCCGACCCTACGGTGCGGGCGGCCGCGTCTCGGGCCTCGCCGCCGGACCCGACCGGGCCCGCCGCTCCTCGGGCGGCCCGGCCGGCGCGCACGGCGAGTGGGGCTTCCTGCTCGCCGCCCCCGGCGCCCGGCCCCCCGACCTCGCCCTCGCCGCTCAGGCGCCCCGGCTGCGCTCACTGACCCCCGACGTCCTCACCGCGGCCGGGAACCGCGTCGAGCGCACCCGTACGGGAGCGTCGTCCGGGCTGCCGCCGTCGACGCTGGTGCACCCGCGGTACTGAGCGGCATGGGCGGTGCCGGGGCGCCGTGGTGCCGGGCCGCGACGGAGGTGCCGAGCCGCACCGCCCGTGCCGAGCCGCGCCGCCCGTGCCGAGCCCCACCGCCCGCACCCAGCGCGCGCGTGACAGGCGACGTGGAGGCCCCGGCTGAGTAGGCTCGGCTCCCATGGAGCATGAGGTGTTCGTCCCGGTCCCGGCCGAGGTCCTGCGCGCCACGCTGACGGACCCCGCCCGGGTCGCGCGCTGTGTGCCCGGCTTCCAGCAGGACACCGAAGGGGAGGACGGCCCGCTCGCGGGCCGTCTGAAGGTCCGGGTCGGCGGCAACACCATCACCTACCGCGGGGCGCTGCGGATCGCCGAGCGAGGCGGGCGCTTCGCCGTCGAGGGCGAGGGCACGGAGGTCCGCGGCAAGGGCACGGCCACGCTGGCCCTCACCGTGGCGCTCACCCCGGTGGCCGAGGGCACCACGATCGGCTTCACCGGAGAGGTGACGGCCGCCGGCCGGCTCGCGGACACCGACATTGAGGCCCGCGCCGCGGCGGGCGCCCGGCTGCTTGACCGTTTCGCCGAGGCCCTGGTCGCCGTCGCGGACGTGGAGGCGGAGATGGCGGCCGAGGCCCGTGAGGCGGAGGCGCGGGCCGAGGCACGGGGCGAGGCGGAGGCCGCGAGCGACGACGACGGTGTCGACGACGGCGTGGAGGAGCCCGGCCGCCCCTCGGTCTTCGACACCCCGGTCCCGCCGCCGTCCCTGGACCCGCTCGCCGACGAGACCTTCGACGCGGTCGCCGGCGAGGCTCTCGACGGGCCTCTCGACGCGCCCCTCGACGACGGCGAGGAGGACGACGACCTCGTCCGGGGCGGTCAGCCCGCCGAGGCCGCGCACGCCCGGCGGACCATGATCGGTCGGAGCGCGGAGGAGGTCGACCACGCCCCGCCGCGCGGGCGCTACGCCCCCGTCCCGGCCGCCGAGACCTCCAGCGCCACGGCCACCCTGCGCTGGATCGCCCCGGCCGCCGCCCTCGCGATCGCCTCCGCAGTCGTCGTCGGCCGCGCGCTGCGCCGCCGTCGCTGACGACCCGCCACGACAGCGGCGGGGCATCGCCTATCGTCGGGTCGTGACCAATCTGACGCGACTGACGGCCGGCGAGGCCGAGGTGACGATCGACCCGGAGCACGGCTGCCGCATCGACAGCCTCCGCATCGGCGGCACCGAACTGCTGCTCCAGGGAGCGCGGTACGGGTCCTTCGTGATGGCCCCGTGGGCCGGCCGGACCGAGAACGGGCGCTTCCGCAACGGTGCCGTCGTCCACCAGCTGCCCGTCGGCGAGCACGCCGCCCCGCACGCCCTGCACGGCACCGTCCGGGACGTGGCCTGGAAGACCGCCGAGGTCACCGCGACGACGGCCGCGTTCACCACCGAGCTGACCGAGCCCTGGCCGTACGAGGGCACGGTCACCCAGGTCTTCGAGCTGACCGAGGACGCGCTCACCCTCCGGCTGGGCGTCGAGACGGCCCGGGACTCCTTCCCGGCGCAGGCCGGCTGGCACCCCTGGTTCCGCCGCAGCCTCGGCGGCCCGGACGTGGAGATCGGCTTCAGCCCCGGCTGGCAGGAGGAGCGCGGCGAGAACCACCTGCCCACCGGCCGCCGGATCGACCCGACGCCCCGCCCCTGGGACGACTGCTTCGGCGTGCCGGACGGCGTCGACGTCACCCTCACCTGGCCCGGCGAGCTCGAGCTGCGGCTCACCAGCCGGGCCCAGTGGGTGGTGATCTACGACGAGCCGGCGGACGCGGTCTGCGTCGAGCCGCAGTCCGGCCCCCCGAACGGCCTCAACACCCTTCCGCGCCTGGTCACCCCCATCGACCCGCTGGAGGTCGAGACGACCTGGGCCTGGCGGCGGCTGTGAGCGGGCGGCTTCCAGCGGCTCTAAGCTCGTGCGCATGACTGACGTACGCGCTGAGCTGCTCCAGCAGATCAAGGACAAGGCCGTGGTGCACGGCAAGGTGACCCTCTCGTCGGGTCGTGAGGCCGACTACTACATCGACCTGCGCCGGATCACGCTGGACGGCGAGGCCGCGCCCATGGTCGGCCAGGTGATGCTGGACCTCACCGCAGAGCTGGACTTCGACTGCGTGGGCGGGCTGACCCTGGGCGCCGACCCGGTCGCCACCTCGATGCTGCACGCCTCCGCCGCTCGCGGTCAGCGCCTCGACGCGTTCGTCGTCCGCAAGGCGCAGAAGGCCCACGGCATGCAGCGCCGGATCGAGGGCACGGACGTCAAGGGCCGTCGCTGCCTGGTGGTCGAGGACACCTCGACCACGGGCGGCTCTCCGCTGACCGCCGTCGAGGCCGTGCGGGAGGCCGGCGGCGAGGTCGTCGCGGTGGCCACGATCGTGGACCGCGGTGCCGCCGGGGCCATCGCCGAGGCGGGTCTGCCGTACCTCACCGCCTACGAGCTGTCGGATCTCGGACTGGCGTAACCGCCGCGAAGTCGTGACCCGGGCCCCGGAGCGGGCCACAACCGCTCTGACCTGGTGTTTTGTCGAGGGGTGGAGTGTTTCACGTGAAACACTCCACCCCTCGTCGCGTAGTGCCTGTGGGAGTGCGCAGAAGAGTCTGGAAGGATGGGGGCGACGATGACGTCGCCCCCATGGTCAGGGACAAGCAACGCACACACCCGCACATCACAAGGAGCGGACGAATGCCCATCGCAACCCCCGAGGTCTACAACGAGATGCTCGACCGGGCGAAGGCAGGCAAGTTCGCCTACCCGGCCATCAACGTCACCTCGTCCCAGACGCTCCACGCCGCCCTGCGCGGTTTCGCGGAGGCCGAGAGCGACGGCATCATCCAGATCTCGACCGGCGGTGCCGAGTTCCTGGGCGGCCAGCACAACAAGGACATGGTCACCGGCGCCGTCGCCCTGGCCGAGTTCGCGCACATCGTCGCCGCGAAGTACGACATCACGGTCGCGCTGCACACCGACCACTGCCCGAAGGACAAGCTGGACGGCTACGTCCGCCCGCTGCTGGAGATCTCCGCCGAGCGCGTGTCCCGCGGTGTGAACCCGCTCTTCCAGTCGCACATGTGGGACGGCTCCGCCGAGACCCTCGCGGACAACCTGTCCATCGCGCAGGAGCTGCTCGCCAAGGCCGCCGCCGCCAAGATCATCCTTGAGGTCGAGATCACCCCGACCGGTGGCGAGGAGGACGGCGTCAGCCACGAGATCAACGACGAGCTGTACACCTCCGTCGACGACGCCATCCGCACCGCCGAGGCCCTGGGCCTGGGCGAGAAGGGCCGCTACCTGCTGGCCGCCTCCTTCGGCAACGTCCACGGCGTCTACAAGCCGGGCAACGTCGTGCTCCGCCCCGAGCTGCTCAAGGACCTCCAGGCGGGCGTCGCGGAGAAGTTCGGCAAGGCCTCCCCGTTCGACTTCGTCTTCCACGGCGGCTCCGGCTCCTCCGCCGAGGAGATCGCCACCGCCATCGAGAACGGCGTGGTGAAGATGAACCTCGACACCGACACCCAGTACGCCTTCACGCGTCCGGTGGCGGACCACATGTTCAAGAACTACGACGGTGTCCTGAAGGTCGACGGCGAGGTCGGCAAGAAGTCCACCTACGACCCGCGCACCTGGGGCAAGCTGGCCGAGGCCGGCATGGCCCAGCGGGTCGCCGAGGCCTGCGCCGCGCTCCGCTCGGCCGGCCAGAAGCTGAAGTAGGCGCCGCCGCCTCGCGCGGTTGTGCGAACGGGCCCGGCACCACGAGAGTGGTGCCGGGCCCGTCGTCGTATCCGAAGGGGATGAGCTGTGGCGTTCGACTTCGACCGAGCGACAGACCGGCGCGGCACCTGGTCGGTCCAGTGGGACGGGCTGTCCGACCGCTTCGGCGTGCCCGACCTGCTGCCGTTCACCATCTCCGACATGGACTTCGCCTCCCCGCCGGCCGTCCTCGACGCGCTGCGCGCCCGGGTCGACCACGGGGTGTTCGGCTATACCGACTGGCGCCTCGGCGAGTTCCGTACGGCCGTACGGGACTGGTACGCCACCCGCCACGGCACCGCCGTCGACCCCGACACCATGGTCTACGCCCCTTCCGTGCTCAGCCAGCTCTCCCAGCTGCTGCGCATGTGGACCGCGCCCGGCGACGGCGTCGTCGTGCACACCCCCACCTACGACGGCTTCCGCAAGGCCGTCACCGGCCTCGGCCGGGACCTGCGCGGCGTCCCCGTCGGCGACACGGAGGCCCTGGAACGCGAGCTGGCCCGGCCCGACAGCCGGATGCTGCTGCTGTGCTCCCCGCACAACCCGACCGGCCGGGTGTGGCGGGAGGAGGAGCTGAAGGAGTTCGCCCGGCTCGCCGAGCGGCACGGCGCCGCCGTCGTCAGCGACGAGATCCACGCCGACCTGACCGCCGAGGGCCACCGCCACGTGCCGTGGACGGCGATCGCCGAGCCCGGACGCGGCCGGCGCTGGGCCCTGGTCACCTCCGGCACCAAGGCCTTCAACTTCCCCGCGCTCTCCGGCTCCTACGGCTTCCTCGGCGACCCCGAGGAGCGGGCCGCCTTCATCCGCCGCATGGAGACCGGCGAGGGCCTGGCCTCCCCGGCCGTGCTGTCCCTCACCGCCCACATCGCCGCCTACCGGCACGGCGCGCCCTGGCTGGACGCGCTGCGGGAGTACGTCGCCGGCACCATGGACCTGGTCCGCGACCGGCTCGCCACCGGCCTCCCCGACCTCCGCTGGGCCCCGCCGCAGGCGGGCTACCTCGCCTGGATCGACCTGCGCCCGCTGGGCATCGACGAGGCCGCCCTCCAGGAGGAGCTGGTGACCACCGAGAAGGTCGCGATCATGCCGGGCGGCGTCTACGGCACCCCGGGCTTCGTCCGGCTCAACGTCGGCTGCCCCCGCGCCAAGGCCGAGCGCGGCGTGGCGGCCCTCATCCGGGCGGCGGCCCGGCTGCGGCGCACGTGAGCCGGGGCCGGACCTGACGTGTCCACGGATACCGGGAGGCGCGCTGTCCGAGGCGTGATCTAGGCTGCGCTCACCGCGCCTCGGTCTCGGGGCGCGAAGGATCATGTGGGGGGTCACATCATCGTGCGCAAGCGCACTCTCTCGGCCGCGACGTCGCTCGCGGTCCTCTTCAGCTCCGCGGCCCTGGTCGCGGGCACGGCGGGCACGGCGTCCGCCGACAGCAGCACCGTTCTGCCCATGTCCTCCGTGGGGGACCTGGTGGTGGACGGCGTCCACCAGAAGATCTTCATCAGCGACCCGTACCTCGGGAAGGTCGTCGCGACCGACTACGCGGGCCGGGTGCTGAGCACCACCACCGGCCTGCCGGGTGTCACGGGCCTCGCGCTCTCCGCCGACTCGACGCATCTGTACGCGGCCGTCCCGGGCGCCGACGCGGTCGTCGCCCTGGAGACCGAGACGGTCACCGAGAAGGCCCGGTACGCGACCGGTGAGGGCACCGACCCGCAGCACCTCGCGCTCGCGGGCGGCAAGATCTGGTTCGGCTACGGCAACGGCGACAAGGGCGACATCGGCTCGCTCGACATCTCCGGCACCGAGCCGGTCGTGGCACTGGCCCAGGACACCGAGACGAACTACTCGGGTGCCCCGAGGCTCGTCGCCTCGCCGGCCAACCCGAACACCATCGCCGCCGCGTCCTCGTACTACCACCGCTTCCGGCTCGCGGCGTACGACGTGACCACGGGCACGGCGACCCGCACCGTGCGCAACGACAACGCGCTGAGCGGCATCACCACCGACCTGGCCTTCACGCCGGACGGCAGCCGGATCATCACGGCCAACGCCGGCAACGTGCACCACGTCTTCCAGAGCGCGGACCTCGCCGAGGTCAACACCCTGGCGAGCGACTACCACGGTGCCGCCGTGGCCGTCGCGCCCGACGGCACCGTCGCGGCGGGATCCGACTCGGCGTACGGCAAGGACGTCTTCGTCTACCGGCCGCAGGACAAGACCTCGGTCCGGCAGTACGACTTCCCCAGCACCGGGAGCAGCAGCGGCGGGGACGGCCTGGCCGACGGCGGTCTCGCCTGGGAGCCGGGCGGCAGCCGCCTCTTCGCCGTCACCAGCAACTACGACAGCTCGGTCCGCCTGCACGTCCTGGACGAGCCGACCAAGTCGCTGCCGACGGTGACCGTCAACGCCCCGGCCACCGCGCCGGTGCTCAAGCCGCTCACCGTCACCGGCACCGTCGCCTCCACCCTGGCGCTGCCGGCCGGCACGCCCGTCGCCGTGACCCGCTTCGACGTCGAGAACCCGCAGGGCAAGTCGCTCGGCACCAAGGCGCTCGGCGCGAACGGCGCGTTCTCCTTCGCGGACACGCCGACCGTCGCGGGCGGCGTCACGTACAAGGTGGCGTACGCGGGCGACGCCGAGCGCGCCCCGGCCTCCGGCACCGCGCTGGTCAGGGTCTCGCACCTGCGCCCGGCGTTGACGCTGGACCGCAACGGCACCACCGTCAACTACGGCACCACCGTCACGTACACGGCCACGCTCGGCCCGACGTACAAGAACCGCGTCGTCGAGATCTGGGCCGACCCGTGGGGCCCCGAGCCCAAGCGGCTGCTCAAGCGCGGCACCGTCAACTCGGTCGGCAAGCTGTCCGCGTCGATGTGGATGAACCGCGACACCACGGTGACCGCCGTCTTCCCCGGTGACGCCCGCTACGCCTGGGCGCAGGCCAAGTCCGGCGCGTACACCCGGGCCGGCGTGTCCACCTCGCTGTCGCGCCACTACAAGTGGACCAAGATCGGCAACACCTGGTACCAGACGTACCGCACGTCGAACTACGCGCTGATCACCACCTGGCACAACGCGTACCCGGACCGCGCCACCCGTCTGGACGCCCAGATGTGGTACGCCGGTGCCTGGCGTGACCTCGGGCCGGAGTACTTCCTGCTCGACCGGTACGGCAAGTCGTACGTGCGCTTCGACGGCGACCCGGTCCTGGCGGGCCACAAGTTCCGCATCCGCTCCGCCTACATCGACGGCGCCTCCGGTGACAACGTGAACGCCACGGTCTACGGCCCGTGGAAGCACTTCAACTTCACGCGCTGACCTCACGCCGAGCCTCGGAGCACCCCTCGCGGGGTGAGGGCCCCGTCCGCCGTTCCGGCGGGCGGGGCCCTGCCGTGCGCGGGACCATGCAGGCATGGACATCCGGCTCGCCTCGGCAACCGGTCGGTGGATCGTGTTCACGACCGTCCTCGGCTCGGGGATGGCGCTGCTCGACTCCACCGTCGTCAACGTCGCCCTGCCCCACATCGGCGAGGACCTGGGCGCCGACCTCGCCGGCCTGCAGTGGACCGTCAACGCCTACATGCTGACCCTCGCCGGCCTGATCCTGCTCGGCGGGGCGCTCGGCGACCGGTACGGGCGGCGGCGGGTCTTCGTGATCGGGACCGTGTGGTTCGCGGCCGCCTCGCTGCTGTGCGGGCTCGCCCCGAACGCGGGGGTGCTGATCGCCGCCCGTGCCCTCCAGGGGGTCGGCGGGGCGCTGCTCACGCCCGGTTCGCTCGCGCTGATCCAGGCGAGTTTCCACCCGGACGACCGGGCGCGGGCGGTCGGCCTGTGGTCCGGATTCGGCGGGGTGGGCGCGGCGGTCGGCCCGTTCGTCGGCGGCTGGCTGGTGGACGGCCCCGGCTGGCGGTGGGTGTTCCTGTTGAACGTGCCGCTCGCGCTGGTCTGCGTGCCGGTGGCGCTGCGGCACGTGCCCGAGTCGCGGGACGAGGCGGCGCGCGGCCGGTTCGACGTGGTGGGGGCGGTCCTCGGCGCCTCGGCGCTCGCGCTGGTGACGTACGCGCTGATCGGCGAGGCGTGGTGGGCGGGCGTGGCCGGGGTGTTGCTCGGCGCCTGGTTCGTGGCGGTGGAGCGGCGGCGCGGCGAGGACGCCATGGTGCCGCCGTCGATCTTCCGCTCCCGGCTGTTCACGGCGGTGAACGTGGTGACGCTGTGCGTGTACGCGGCGTTCGGCGGTTTCTTCTTCCTGGCCGCGCTCCAGCTCCAGGTGGTCTCCGGCTATTCGGCGCTCGGCGCCGGTACGGCCCTGCTGCCGACGACGGTCCTGATGCTGCTGCTCTCGGCCAAGGCCGGGGAGCTGGGGGAGCGGACCGGGCCGCGGCTGCCGCTCACGGTGGGGCCGCTGCTGTGCGCGGCGGGGATGCTGCTGATGCTGCGGGTGGGTGCGGACGCCTCGTACGCGGCGGACGTACTGCCGGCCCTGCTCGTCCTCGGCCTCGGCATGACCGTCCTGGTGGCCCCGCTCACGGCGACCGTGCTCGGCTCCGTGGACGTCTCCCGGGCGGGCCTGGCGAGCGGCATCAACAACGCGGCGGCGCGGGCGGCGGGCCTGGTCGCGGTCGCGGCGCTGCCGCTGCTCGCGGGCATGGGCCCGGAGGCGTACCGCTCGGCGGCCGAGTTCGGTGCCACCTTCCGGCGGGCGATGCCGATCTGCGCCGGGGTGCTGGTGGCGGGCGCGGTCCTGGCCTGGTTCACCCTGCGCGCCCCGGCCCGGCCCGGCTGCCATCCCGAGTGCCGGGTGCACTGCGGGGTGACGGCCCCTCCACTGGACCCGGGCCGCGCGCGGGGAGACGCGGCCGGTGCGGCCGGCGGCCCCGGTGCGACCGGTGGTCCCGGCGGCCCGGGTGCGACCGGTGGTCCCGGCGGCCCCGGTGCGGCCGGCGGACCGGGGAAGCGGCAGGCCCCGCCCGGCGGTCCGGGGGAGTGGCCCGCACCGCCCGGCGGCCCGGGTGGCGGGAGCTGAGGCAGACTGGGCCCCATGGCCATCCATGAGAACCTGCTGGGGGGACCGGCCCCCACCCACCTGCCCGACGACCCGGAGCCGCGCGAGCTGCTCGCGAGCGGCGCCGCACCGGCCGATGTCGCGGCGAAGTACCCGACCTCCTCGCTCGCCTGGGCGCAGCTCGCCGACGACGCGTACGAGGGCGGCCGCGTGATCGAGTCGTACGCCTACGCCCGTACCGGCTACCACCGGGGCCTCGACGCCCTGCGCCGCAACGGCTGGAAGGGCCACGGCCCGGTGCCGTGGGAGCACGAGCCGAACCGCGGCTTCCTGCGCGCCCTGCACGCGCTGGCCCGGGCGGCCGGCGAGATCGGCGAGAAGGACGAGTACGAGCGCTGCACCACCTTCCTGCGGGACTCCTCGCAGACGGCGGCGGACACGCTGGGCTGAGACCCGCCCGCTCCGGACGTCCCCGGACCGGACTGCCCCCGTCTTCGTGGCGGGGGCAATCCGGACAGGCACTCCCCGCGCTGTTCGAGCGCGTTCGAAGCGCCGGTACGATCCTTCGGACCGCGTGCAGGGGGGAACTGTCTTGGGGAAGCGGGCCGCGACGGGAAGTCGCCGGAAACGGAGAAAACGGGGCGCAGGGGGTGTGAAGGGGCGGTTCGTCCTTCCCGTCCTCGCCCTCGCGCTGGTCGCGCTCGGCGGCGGGGCCGCGCTCGCCCACTACAACGGCCGGGCCGACGCCGCCGCTCCCGCCCCGGCCCCGCCTCCGCCGGCCGCCGGGCCGGGCCAGAAGGCCACCACGGCCCCGCCGCGGCCGGTGACCCCCACGCCCACCCCGAAGCCGAAGCCCCCACCGGCGCCCAAGCCCACGCCGCAGAAGACCGACGTGCCCCGGTCCGGCGCCGGCACCTTCACCACCGCCCGCGCCACCGGCGAGGCTGTCGGCACCGGCGGCTCGCTGCGCCGCTATCGCGTCCAGGTCGAGGACGGCATCGACGTCTCCGCGCGCGAGGCCGCCGACGAGATCCAGCGGATCCTGGCGCACCCGCGCGGCTGGGCCGCGCACGGCCGCGGCCGCTTCCAGCTGGTCAGCGAGAACGCCGACTTCGTCATCCGGATCGCCACCCCGGACACCGCCGACCGGCTGTGCGCCGCGGGCGGCCTGAACACCCGCGGCGAGCTGAACTGCGAGACCACCTCCGGCGTCGTGGTCAACCTCAAGCGCTGGCTGCTCGGCTCGCCGACCTTCGCCGGACCGGCCTCCGAATACCGGCACCTGATCATCAACCACGAGGTCGGGCACGAGATCGGCATCCGGCAGCACATGGGCTGCCCCGGGCCGGGAAAGCTCGCGCCCGTCATGATGCAGCAGATCAAGGGGCTCCACGGCTGCCGTTCGAACGCGTATCCGTATGACGAAGAAGGGATCTACATCACCGGGCCGATCGTGTCATGATGCGGGGGGAGTGCGCGCGACGACGCCCGCCTCCCGAGGGGACCGGGGCTCCGTCGTCACACGGAAGGAGCGGACCGCTACCCGGTAGTACGTATCGAGGAGACAGAAATGTCGACCTTCCAGGGTTCCCCCGATGCCTCCGGAGCCGGTGCGGTCGCCGACGCGCCGAACCTCGACTTCGCGGGCACGACGCCGTACGAGGACTACGTCCAGGCGGATGTCCTCACCCACCTCCAGCATCTGCGCTCGGACGACCCGGGCGAGATGGTCTTCCTGGTCACCACCCAGGTCATGGAGCTGTGGTTCACGGTGATCGTCCACGAGTGGGAGACCGCGAGCCACGCCCTGCGCCGCGACGACCTGCCCGTCGCCATGGACGCGCTCAAGCGCTCCGTACGCGAACTGGAGGCGCTCAACCACTCCTGGCGGCCGCTCGCCCAGCTCACCCCCGCCCAGTTCAACGCCTACCGCGGCGCGCTCGGCGAGGGCTCGGGCTTCCAGTCGGCGATGTACCGGCGCATGGAGTTCCTGCTCGGCGAGAAGTCGGCCTCCATGCTGGTGCCGCACCGCGGCGCGCCCCGCGTCCACGCCGAGCTGGAGAAGGCGCTCCAGGAGCCCAGCCTCTACGACGAGACGCTGCGGCTGCTCGCCCGGCGCGGTCTGCCCGTGCCCGCCGAGGTCCTCGACCGCGACCCGTCGCTGCGCTACGAGCCGAACGCCGAGGTCGAGCGGATCTGGGCCGGGATCTACGCCGACCCCGACCAGAACGCCGAACTCGTGCGCCTCGGCGAGGCGTTGAGCGATGTCGCCGAACTGGTCTGGCGCTGGCGCAACGACCACCTGGTGGCCACCCGGCGCGCCATGGGCGCCAAGACCGGCACCGGCGGCTCGGCCGGCGTGGCCTGGCTGGAGAAGCGGGCGCAGAAGAACGTGTTCCCCGAGCTGTGGACGGCGCGCAGCCATGTCTGACACTTCCATGGACACCCAGCCGGCCAAGCACTCGGCCGAGGCCGTGCGCCTCGACACGGAGGCCGCGCGTCTCGACGCCGCCGACGAGCTCGTGGCCTCGTCCACGTACGCGTCCGAGGCCGCGCGTCTCGACGCCGCCGACGAACTCGCGGTCCACCGCGAGAAGTTCGTCCTCGACGACGACACCGTCTACCTCGACGGCAACTCGCTGGGCGCGCTGCCCGCCCACGTCCCCGCCCGCATGGCCGACGTCATCACCCGCCAGTGGGGCGAGCTGCGCATCCGCTCCTGGGACGAGTCCGGCTGGTGGACCGCCCCCGAGCGGATCGGCGACCGGATCGCCCCGCTCGTCGGCGCCGCCGGCGGGCAGATCGTGGTCGGCGACTCGACCAGCGTCAACGTCTTCAAGGCGGTCGTCGCGGCCGCCCGCCTCGCGGGCGGGGACCGCGACGAGATCCTCGTCGACGCGACGACCTTTCCCACGGACGGGTACATCGCCGAGTCCGCGGCCCGCATGACCGGTCACCGGATCGTGCCCCTCGACCCCGCCGAGATACCCGGCGCGGCGGGCGGGCGCACCGCCCTGGCTCTCGTCAACCACGTCGACTACCGCACCGGTCGGCTCCGGGACCTGCCCGGCGTCACCGCCGCCCTCCACGCGGCCGGCGCGCTCGCCGTCTGGGACCTGTGCCACAGCGCCGGCGCCCTGCCGGTCGGCCTGGACGCGCACGGCGTCGACCTGGCCGTGGGCTGTACGTACAAGTACCTCAACGGCGGCCCCGGCGCGCCCGCGTACCTCTACGTCGCCGAACGCCACCAGGCCCGCTTCGACTCGCCGCTGCCCGGCTGGAACTCGCACGCCGACCCGTTCGGCATGACCCCGGGCTACCGGGCCGCCGAGGGCGCGCTGCGCGGCCGGGTCGGCACGCCCGACATCCTGTCGATGCTGTCCCTGGAGGCGGCCCTCGACGTCTGGGACGGGGTCCGGATCGAGGACGTGCGGGCCAAGTCCCTGGCCCTCACCGACTTCTTCCTTCGGTGCGTACGGGCCTACGCCCCCGAGGGCCGGGTCGCCTCCGTGACCCCCGAGGCGCACGCGGAGCGCGGCAGCCAGGTCGCCCTGCGCTGCGCCGAGGCGCCCGCCGTCATGGCCGAGCTGATCCGGCGCGGGGTGGTGGGCGACCTGCGCCGCCCCGACGTGCTGCGCTTCGGTTTCACCCCGCTGTACGTCGGCTTCGCGGACGCGGAGCGGGCGGCGCGGGTGCTCGGCGAGGTGCTGCGGGACATCCCCGCGGCGTAGCGCCCGCTCCGGGGACGGGCAGGGCCCGTCCCCGGTCGGATCATCTCCTGATCGCGTGATCTGCGGGTGCCGTACTCCTGGTACGGTCCCCGCAGGTCAGGCCGATGACTTCGCCAACGTCGGCCCCGTTCGAGGAGGTTGGAAGCAGCATGCCGGACCCCGCCGCGCGCGACGCCGCCGAAGAAGCGTCGGCCTTCTCGCACCCGGCCGTCGCCCCGGACGCCTCCGCCGCCTACGGCGCACACCCCGACCAGGTCGTCGACTTCTACGCCCCCCGCGACGGCAGCCCGTCCGCGCCGCTGGTCGTCGCCCTGCACGGCGGTGCCTGGCGCTCGCCGTACGACCGGCGCCATCTGACCCCGTTCGTGGACTTCCTGGCCCGGCGCGGTTTCGCCGTGGCGAACGTCGAGTACCGGCGCGGCGGCGACATCCCCCGCCAGGGCGCGACCGGCCCGGTCGCGGGCCGCTGGCCCGAGACCTTCGACGACGTGGCGGCGGCCCTGGACGCCGTCGCCGGACTCGCCGCCGCGCACCTGCCGCAGGCCGACACGCGCCGGATCGTCCTCACCGGCCACTCCGCCGGCGGCCACCTCGCCCTGTGGGCCGCCGCCCGCCATGTCCTGCCCGCCGACTCGCCCTGGCGCCTGCCGGCCGCGCCGGCGCTGCGGGGCGTCGTGGCCCTCGCGCCGATCGCCCACTTCGACCGGGCCGTGGAGCTCGGCGTCTGCGGCGGCGCGGTCACCGAACTCCTCGGCGGGGAGGAGAAGTACGCGGCCCGCTCCGCCCTCGCCGACCCGTCCCTCCTCCTGCCCACCGGCATCGCCACGACCGTCGTCCAGGGCCGCGACGACATCGTCGTCCCGGCCGCCGTCGCGGACGCCTACGTGGAGGCGGCGGCGAAGGCGGGCGAGACGGTCGGCCTGACGCTCCTGGAGGACGTCGGCCACTTCCCGCTGATCGACCCGGCGGCCGACGCCTGCGCGGTGGTCGCGGAGGAGATCGCCCAGCTGGCGTTCTGAGGCGATCGGCGCGCCCGCGAGGGCCCGCGGGAGGGCCCGTAGTACTCAAGGGGGACCCGGGGGGATCCGTATCCAGCCGGACGACCGGGCCCCCGGGCCCCCGTACGGTGGCATGCGTGACCGAGACCCAGACCACCGGATCGAGCCGCAGCCCCGAGCTCCGCCTGACGCTGAAGGCGCTCGGCGGTCTGCGCGCGGACCTCTTCCACGACGCGCTCGCCTACCGCCCGCTGCCGCGCATGGACGTGGAGAAGGGCCCGACCCGCTTCCTGCCGCGCCGGATACGCGAGCACGCCGGGCTGCTTCCGCACGCCGTGGTGGCGTTCCTGGCGCTGGTCGTCTTCTGCGTCGGCTACACCACCCACGACGCCGAGTACCGCGGCCTCGTCGGACTCGTCTACGCGGGCGTCCCGGCCCTCACCGTGCTGCTCACGCTGGTCCGTCCGGTCCTCGCCTTCTGGGCCTCGATCGCCGCCACACCGTTCCTGTCGTACATGGGGGCCGCCGGCCTGGAGTGGCCCTGGGAGCCGAACTCCTTCACCGCGCACCTGGCCGTGCTCGTGATCGTCGCTCTGCGCACCCGACCCCGGACCGCCGCCTGGATGTGGCTGGTCACCGCCGGTTTCGCGTTCTTCTCCAGTGTCATCCTCGGCCTCGGCGTCGGCGTGGACAACGACGCGCCCCAGATGATGTTCTTCTCCGCGCTCTTCCTGCTGGCCGTGTCCATCCGGCAGGTCCGCCGCGACGCCGCCCGCGCGGTCAGCGTCCAGCAGTCGGTGACCGCCGTCGAACGGTCGAAGCGCACCCTGCTCGAAGAGCGCACCACCATCGCCCGCGAGCTGCACGACGTCGTCGCCCACCACATGTCGGTCGTCGCCATCCAGGCCGAGGCGGCCCCCTACCGGGTGGAGAACCCGCCGCCCGAGCTGGAGCAGGCCTTCGTCACCATCCGCGAGAACGCGGTGGCCGCGCTGACCGAGCTGCGCCGCATCCTCGGAGTCGTACGGGCCGAGGACTACGAGGCGCCCGACGCGCCGCAGCCGACGCTCGCCGACCTGGACGCGCTGGTCGCGAACGTCCGGGAGGCCGGGCTCGCCGTCGAGCTCACGGTCACCGGTTCGGTGCGGGAGCTGCCGCCGGGCGTGGAGCTCTCGGCGTACCGGATCGTGCAGGAGGCCCTGTCGAACGTGCTGCGGCACGCGCCCGGCGCCCCCGCGAAGGTGGAGGTGAGCCACGTCCTCGGCGGCCTCGGCCTGCGGATCGTGAACGGCCCGGCCCGGGGCCTGGTCAAGCCCTCCCCGGGCGCGGGCCACGGCATCACCGGCATGCGGGAGCGGGTGGCGATGCTGGGCGGCGAGATGACGGCCGAGCCGGGCGGGGACGGCGGTTACGAGGTGACGGTCTTCGTCCCCGTGGCCCGCGAGGAGGCCCGGGACCAGGGCCGGGACGAGGTCCGGGACCAGGGCCGGGACGAGGTCCGAGATCAGGGACGGTACGAGGTCCGTGACCCGCGTGAGGAGCCGCAGCCGTGATCCGTGTCCTGATCGTGGACGACCAGATGATGGTCCGCGAGGGCTTCTCCGTGCTCCTCGGCGCCATGCCGGACATCGAGGTCGTCGGCGAGGCGGTCAACGGCCGCGAGGCCGTCGCCCAGGTCGCCGCCCTGCGCCCCGACGTGGTCCTCATGGACATCCGGATGCCCGAGCTCAACGGCATCGACGCCACCCGCGAGATCGTGGCCGCCGACGCCGACGCGAAGGTACTGGTGCTCACCACCTTCGACCTGGACGAGTACGTGTACCAGGCGCTGCGCGCCGGGGCCTCCGGCTTCCTGCTCAAGGACGCCTCGGCCCGGCAGCTCGCGGAGGGGGTGCGGGTGGTCGCGGCCGGCGAGGCGCTGCTGGCCCCGACCGTCACCCGGCGGCTGATCACCGAGTTCGCCAGGTCGGCGGCGGTCGCGCCCCGCCCGCCCGCGATGGCCCAGATCGGGGAGTTGACCGAGCGCGAGACGGAGGTCCTGGTGCTGATCGCGCAGGGCCTGTCGAACGCCGAGATCGCCGACCACCTCGTCGTCGCCGAGTCGACCATCAAGACGCATGTGAGCCGGATCCTGGTGAAGCTGGGCCTGCGCGACCGGACACAGGCGGCCGTCTTCGCGTACGAGGCGCGGCTGGTGCAGGTCGGTGGATGACGCCGGCCGCGGGGGTAGCGTCCGCCCATGGACGCTGTCGACGCCCCTGACCCGCACGACGCCCCCGGCCCCCACCACGCCCCCGGCCCGCACGACGCCCCTGATCCGGACGGCGCCCCCGGCCCGCACGACGCCCCCGGCCTCCACGACGCCCCCTTCGACCCCTGGTCCCCGGAGTTCGTGGCCGATCCCTATCCCGCGTACGCGCGCCTCAGGGCCACCGGCCGCGCCCACTGGTTCGCGCCGACCGGCCAGTGGCTGATCCCGCACTACGAGGACGTGTCGGCGCTGCTGCGGGACCGGCGCCTTGGCCGTACGTACACGCACCGCTTCACCCACGAGGAGTTCGGGCGCGAGGCGCCGCCCGCCGCCCACGAGCCGTTCCACACCCTCAACGACCACGGGCTGCTCGATCTGGAGGCGGCCGACCACACCCGGATCCGGCGGCTGGTGTCGAAGGCGTTCACGCCCCGGAGGGTCGAAGACCTGGCGCCGACCGTACGGCGGCTGGCCGCCGGTCTGGTGGGGGAGCTGGTCGCGACGGGCGGCGGGGATCTGCTCTCGGTGGTGGCCGCGCCGCTGCCGGTGGCGGTGATCGCCGAGATGCTGGGCATCCCGGAGGACGAGGAGGAGCGCGGGCGGCTGCGGCCCTGGTCGGCGGACATCTGCGGGATGTTCGAGCTGAACCCGTCGGAGGAGACGGCCCGCCGCGCGGTCCGCGCCTCGATCGAATTCTCCGACTACCTACGGGAGTTGATCGCACGGCGGCGTAAGGAGCCGGGCGACGATCTGATCTCGGCGCTGGTCGGCGTGGCGGAGCTGACGGAACAGGAGATGATCTCCACCTGTGTGCTGCTCCTGAACGCCGGCCACGAGGCCACCGTGAACACCACGGTCAACGGCTGGTGGCGGCTGCTGAAGGAGGGCGTCCGGCCGGACGCCGGGAATCCCGAAAAGTTGTCCACAGCTGTGGAAGAAATCCTGCGCTACGACACCCCGCTCCAGATGTTCGAGCGCTGGGTCCTCGACGACATCGAGATCGACGGCCAGGTCATCCCGCGCGGTTCCGAGGTCGCCCTGCTCTTCGGCTCCGCCAACCGCGACCCCGCCCGCTTCGGCCCGACCGCCGACCGGCTCGACCTCACCCGCGCCGACAACCCCCACCTCTCCTTCGGCGCCGGCATCCACTACTGCCTCGGCGCCCCGCTCGCCCGCCTCGAACTGACCGCCATCTTCGGCGAATTGCTGCGCCAGGCGCCGGGGATACGGCTCGCGGCCGAGCCGGTGTGGAAGCCGGGCTATGTGATCCGGGGCTTCGAGGCGCTGAGGGTGGAGGTGTGAGGGTGGAGGTGTGAGGGCCGAGGGCCCGGCCGACGTGTCGGCCGGGCCCTCGGGGTTTCTTACGGTGGGACGGTCAGCTCGCCATGTCCCGGCGGCGCAGCCCCGCGAGCCCCGCCGCGACCAGGGCGGCGGCGAGGGCGGTGAGGACGAGGAGCGGGGTCCAGGCCGTCTCCTGGCCCGGCAGCTTGGGCAGGTGGCCGAAGGGCGAGAGGTTCAGGACCGCCTGCGGCAGGCCGAGCGCCGGGCCGGTCCAGCCGAGGGCCAGACAGACGCCCGCCACGCCCCAGCCGGCCACGGCGGCCTTCGGGACGGCCCCCCACAGCAGGACCGCGAGGCCCGCCAGCGTCCAGATCGCGGGAAGCTGGGCCAGCGCCGCACCCAGGACCGGGCCGAGGTCCTCGCCGTGTCCGCCGTACAGACCGAGCCCGGCGAGCAGCATGATCAGCGCCGGTCCGGCAAACGCGACGAGCAGGTGCCCGGCCGCCCAGCGCAGCCGGCCGACGGGAGCCGCGAGGAGGGATTCGGCGCGCTGCGAGGTCTCCTCGCCGTGCAGCCGCAGCACGGAGCCGACCGCGAACAGGGCGGCGACCATGCCGAAGAGTCCGACCATGGTGGCGAGGAAGGCGTCGGTGAGGGCGGCCTGCCCGCCCATCCGCTCGAAGATCTCCCGGGCCCGCTCGTTGTCGCCGACGATGTCGGCCGCGCCGTCGACCATGCCGCCGAAGACGAGTCCGCCGAGCAGGAAGCCGGCCGACCAGCCGAACAGCGTGCCGCGCTGGAGCCGCCAGGCGAGCGCGCCCGCCGTCGCGAGCCGTCCGTCAGCGGGGCCCGGCCGGGTCTGCAGGAAGCTCATGCCGAGGTCGCGGCGCGCGGTCAGGCGGTACGCGACGGCCGTCTGCACCAGCGCCGCGGCGGCGGGTAGCAGGAGCACCCACCAGCGTTCGCCGGCGAAGGCGCGGACGTGCCCGGCCCAGCCGATCGGGGAGAGCCAGGTCAGGACGGAGTCCCCGGCGGCGTTCGCAGCGTCGCCGGCCGCCCGCAGGACGAAGGCGAGACCCAGGACGCCCGCCGTCAGGCCCTTGGCGAGCCGGGCGCTCTCGGTGAGCTGGGCGACGATCGCGGCCGCGCCGGCGAAGACCATGCCGGTGGCGCCGATCGCGAGGCCGAGCGCGAGCGCTCCCGCCGCGCCCTGGCCGGCGAGTCCGGCCGTCACGATCAGGGCGACGGCGGCGTTGGCGGTGAGGGCGGTCAGGAGGGCGGCGGTCAGCGGGGCCCGGCGGCCCACGGCGGCGGCCGACAGCATCTCCTGCCGGCCGGTCTCCTCCTCCTCGCGGGTGTGCCGGACCACGATGATCAGGCTCATGACGGCGGCGAGGACGGCGGCGAAGGTGCCGAACCGCCAGGCGACGAGCCCGCCGAGGGAGTCGTCGAGGACCGGCCCGTAGAGCGAGCGCATCGAGCTGTTGGCGTTCATGGAGGCGGCCAGCTCGGCGCGCTGGGCGGCGGTGCCGTACAGGCCCTCCAGGGACCCGGCGCCACTGGCGACCATGCCGCCGGTGACCAGGGCCCAGACCGGCAGCATCAGCCGGTCGCGGCGCAGGGCGAGCCGGGTGAGGGCTCCGGTGGCGGTCAGCTCGGACGTACTCATGACGCGGCCGCCTCTTCCGCGTAGTGCCGGAGGAAGAGCTCCTCCAGGGTGGGTGGGGTGGAGACGAGGCTCCGTACGCCGGACTCGGTGAGCGACCTGAGGACGGCGTCGAGCTTGTCGGTGTCGACCTGGAGCCGGACGCGCTTGCCCTGCACGTCCAGGTCGTGCACGCCCGGGAGGTGGGCGAGGCCGTTCGGCGGGCCGGCGAGTTCGGCGGTGACGCTGGTACGGGTGAGGTGGCGCAGCTCGGCGAGGGTGCCGGACTCGACCGTGCGGCCCTTGCGGATGATGCTGACGCGGTCGCAGAGGGTCTCGACCTCGCTGAGGATATGGCTGGACAGCAGGACGGTCGTGCCGCGTTCCCGGGCCTCGTTGACGCAGTTCTGGAAGACCTCCTCCATCAGCGGGTCGAGGCCGCTGGTGGGCTCGTCGAGGACCAGCAGGTCGACGTCGGCGGCGAACGCGGCGACGAGCGCCACCTTCTGCCGGTTGCCCTTGGAGTAGGTCCGGCCCTTCTTGGTGGGGTCGAGCTCGAAGCGCTCGATCAGTTCCTTGCGGCGTCCCTGGGCGAGCCCTCCCCGGAGGCGCCCGTAGAGGTCGATGACCTCGCCGCCGGAGAGGTTGCGCCACAGGGTGACGTCGCCGGGGACGTACGCGAGCCGCCGGTGCAGCTCGACGGCGTCGGCCCAGGGGTCCCGGCCGAGCAGCATCGCGGCGCCGGAGTCGGCCCGCAGGAGCCCGAGGAGGATCCGGATGGTGGTGGACTTCCCGGCGCCGTTGGGCCCGAGGAAGCCGTGGACCTCGCCGGTCTCGACGGCGAGGTCGAGGCCGTCCAGCGCGTGTGTGCGGCCGAACGTCTTGTGGAGCCCGGCGATGCTGATTGCCTTCGTCATGTTTGTGAAACTACGCTAGTTTCACAAACTTGTGAAGTTAAGGAAGCGTATAAAGTCGGAGGGGTGAGTGAGATGACGACGAACGACGAGGCCGTCTCCCGTTTCGTGGAGCGCTTCGCGGCCGAGATGACCGCCGCCGGCATGCAGCGCATGGCGAGCCGCGTCTTCGCGGCCCTGCTCGCCTCCGAGACCGGTTCCCTGACCTCGGCCGAGCTCGCCGCGCGACTGCGGATCAGCCCGGCCGCCGTCTCCGGTGCGATCGGCTACCTCACCCAGGTCAGCATGGTCAGCCGCGAACGCGAACCCGGTACCCGCCGGGACCGGTACGTGCTCCACAACGAGCTCTGGTACGAGACCTTCACCCGCCGTGATCAGATCCTCACCCGCTGGGAGAAGGTCCTCCGCGAGGGCGCCGACGTCCTCGGCCCCGACACTCCCGCCGGCCGCCGCACGGCCGAGACCGCCGAGTTCTTCGCCTTCCTCCACGACGAGATGGCCGGAATCATGGACCGCTGGCGCGCTCGCAAGGAGGGCGAGGCGGAGGGCTCCGCCTAGCTAGCGGGAGACCCCTGACGGGGCGACGGCCGCGCGCCCGGCGAACCGCCGCCGCGTCACCAGACCGGCCGTGCCGCCGGCCAGCCCCACCAGGAGGGTGACGGCGCCGAGGACGCGAAGGGCCTCGGCGTCACGGAAGGCGCTCGTCCCCTCCCGGTCCGCGTTGTACAGCTCGCCCTCCCAGAACCCGTACGAGACGACGTAACCGGTCTGACGTCCGTCGTACGGCCGCGACCACACGTCCGGACCCGGCTCCGGACCCGGCTCCGGGGCCGGCGCGCACCGGAACGGCCCCGACCTGGGGCGGCCGTCGAACGGGTCCGTCCACGCCACCGTGCAGCTGTCGCCGGGGCCCCGTTCGAGGACGAGGACCTCCACCCGCGGGTCCTCCTTCGCCGACTCCGCGCAGAGCCGGGCGAACCCGAGGGCCAGCACACCCACCAGGACGACCCACCGCCACACCCCCCTGCTCCGCCGGGACTCCACGGGATCGGGACCCGGCGGCACGGCCCCCGAGGGGGCCTCGCGCCCCGGGTCCGCCGCCCGGCCCGCCCGCAGTCCCCGCGCCCCGTCCTCGCGTACGGGCTCCGCCCAGACCAGCCCGCCGCCGCCGGGCGCGGTCAGCACACCGCCACCGCCCGGGGCGCCGCACCACCACAGCTCGCCGCCCGCGCCCGGCCGCGCGAGTCGCCGGCGCCAGGGCAGCGCCCGTACGAGAAGCGGCCGGGCCTCACCCGAGACGGGATCCGTCAGGACCACACCGGCCGGCTTCGGCCCGCGAGGAACGAGGACGGCCGGGTACGCCGACCACGAACCGGACCGCAGGGCCTCGCCCATCCGGCGGCCGAGGGACAGCGAACGCAACCCCACGGCACCGGCGGCAAGCCCGAGGACGAGGAAGACGGGCGCCACCGCGAACGCCCAGACGGTGCCCCACCGGTGCGCCGGCTGCCAGGCCGCCACCGCGATGGCGAGCACCCCGCCGACCACCCAGCCCCGCGCCCGCTCCCGGTAGCGCCCCAGCGCCCCCGGCACACCCGGCACGTCGAACGCGGCGGTGCCGCCGTCCCCACCCACGAAAAACCCCACCCCTCGTAGCCCCGACGCAGCGTAGGGGATGCCGGGATCAGGCCCCCGGCACCGTCAGCCCCCACACCCCCGCCCGCACCGTCCAGGTGCGGCGGCGGACCGGGACGGAGACCGTCGTGTCGGCGCGGTAGCGGAAGGCCGGGCCGGTGACGGTGAGGGTCTGGGCGGTCACGTGGACGGGTGGGGCGCCCGCCGGGACCAGGGTGAGGGCGGCGGCGCCGCCGAGGGCGCGGACGGTCATGCCCTCGACCGGCACGTCCACGTCCACGAGCAGCACCCCGTCCGCCTCCACCCGCAGCCGGTGCGCGCGGTCGGCGACCGCCGTCGGGGCCGGGCGGACCAGGGTGCGCACCAGGGAGCGGCAGGTGTTCCAGACCGTGGGCGCCGTGGGGCCGAGGACCCGGGAGGCGGGGACGTCGAGGCGGTCGAGGACGACGCCGTCGCTGTCGTCGACCAGCAGGTCGAGCCGGCGCACCACCCCGTCCAGGACCGCCCGGGCGGCGGCGACCGTGCCCGGCGGCACGCCGAGCGCGCGGGCCGTCTCCAGCCGGTCGGGGGCGCCGATCGGGACCACCGAGAGGGCCCCGCAGACGGCCTCCCGCTCCCGGTGCAGCAGGGCCACCGTGCGCAGCAGCGCACGGTCGTCACCGAGGACGACGGGGCGCCGGGAGCCGCGCCGCGCCAGGGCGCGGGCGAATTCCTCGGGACCGTCCGGAAGGCAGATCTTCGTCTCCGCGCCCGCGGACAGCACATCTTTCGCGATTCGCACGGACTCGCCGTCCATTCGGCGGGCGACCGGGTCGATGATGACCAGCAGCTGGTCGTGATCCGACACCTCGGTCCTTCCTCGGGTAGTCTCTTTGTGCAAGAGCCCCTTGCGCTATTGCGCCAGGGGCTTCGTCTATTCCGGGGCACACCGGTCAGGCGGCGTCGGCCCCCTGACCTTGGACATGCCCCGCCCGGAAGGGGTGTACGCCTGTGCCCGCACTTGTGCTGCTCGGTGCTCAGTGGGGTGACGAGGGCAAGGGAAAGGCCACCGACCTGCTCGGTGGGTCCGTTGACTACGTGGTGCGTTACCAGGGCGGCAACAACGCCGGCCACACGGTCGTCGTAGGCGACCAGAAGTACGCACTGCACCTGCTCCCTTCCGGAATCCTCTCCCCGGGGTGCACCCCGGTGATCGGAAACGGCGTCGTCGTCGACCCGGCGGTCCTGCTCTCCGAGCTGAGCGGACTCAACGAGCGCGGCGTCGACACCTCGAAGCTCCTGATCAGCGGCAACGCCCACCTGATCACGCCGTACAACGTCACCCTCGACAAGGTGACGGAACGCTTCCTCGGCAAGCGCAAGATCGGCACCACCGGCCGCGGCATCGGCCCGACCTACGCCGACAAGATCAACCGCGTCGGCATCCGGGTCCAGGACCTCTACGACGAGTCGATCCTCACCCAGAAGGTCGAGGCGGCGCTGGAGGGCAAGAACCAGCTCCTCGCCAAGCTCTACAACCGGCGCGCGATCGACCCCGCGCAGATCGTCGAGGAGATGCTCCAGTACGCGGAGCAGATCAAGCCGTACGTCGCCGACACCACCCTGATCCTGAACCAGGCGCTCGACGACGACAAGGTCGTGCTCTTCGAGGGCGGGCAGGGCACCCTGCTCGACGTCGACCACGGCACGTACCCCTTCGTCACCTCCTCGAACCCGACCGCCGGCGGCGCCTGCACCGGCGCGGGCGTGGGCCCGACGAAGATCAGCCGGGTCATCGGCATCCTCAAGGCGTACACCACCCGCGTCGGCGCCGGTCCGTTCCCGACCGAGCTGTTCGACGAGGACGGCGAGGCGCTGCGCCGCATCGGCGGCGAGCGCGGTGTGACCACCGGCCGTGACCGCCGCTGCGGCTGGTTCGACGCGGTCATCGCCCGCTACGCGACCCGCGTCAACGGCCTCACCGACTTCTTCCTCACCAAGCTCGACGTGCTGACCGGCTGGGAGCAGATCCCGGTCTGCGTCGCGTACGAGATCGACGGCAAGCGCGTCGAGGAGCTGCCGTACTCGCAGACCGACTTCCACCACGCGAAGCCGATCTACGAGATGCTGCCGGGCTGGTCCGAGGACATCACCAAGGCGAAGACCTTCGCCGACCTGCCGAAGAACGCCCAGGCGTACGTGAAGGCCCTGGAGGAGATGTCCGGCGCGCCGATCTCCGCGATCGGCGTGGGCCCGGGCCGTACCGAGACGATCGAGATCAACTCGTTCCTCTGACGGGTGGCCGGTGGCCACGGAAGCCGGTGAGGTCTCCTCACCGGCTTCCGCGCACCGCTACGGTTCCTCCGAGGGCACGGAAGGGGGAGACGATGGCTGCGAGGAAGCCGCCGACGGAGCGGCAGCGCAGGCTGGGCGCGGAGCTGCGCAAGATGCGGGAGCAGGTGGGGCTGTCGATCAATGAGGCCGCCGTGCTGCACCGCACCGACCGGACCACCGTCAGCAACACCGAGTCCGCGCGGTCCGGTGTCAGCAGTGACCGCGTGCGCGTGTGGGCCGCCAACTACTCGTGCCCCGACCCCCGGTACGTCGACGCCCTTGCGGAGATGGCCAGGGAGCGCGCCACGTACTGGTGGGACGAGTACCGGACTTCCCTCAACCCGGCGCTTCTCGACCTGGCCGAGATGGAGCACCACGCGGTCGCCCTCCGTTCCGTGCAGATCACGCACATGCCGGGGCTGCTCCAGCACAAGGACTACATGCGCGCCGTCTTCCAGGAGGCGGTGCCGACCCTGTCGCCGGAGAGCCTGGAGCGGCTGGTGGACTTCCGGGCCAAGCGCAGCGGGGTGCTGGACCGGCCGGAGCCGCCGGAGTGCACGTTCGTGATCCACGAGACCGCACTGCGGATGTGGTTCGGCCACCGGACCGTACTCGCCACGCAGCTGGACCACCTGCTGAAGCAGTCCGAGCGCGGCAACGTCACGCTCAGGGTCGTGCCGTTCGCCGCCGGAGGGTTCGCTCACGCCGGAAGCTCGACCCTCTACGCCCATGGGCCGGTTCCCGCGCTCGACACCGTCCAGATCGACGTTCCCACGGGCCAGGCATTCCTTCACGCGGAGACGCACCTCGTGAACTACCGTGCGGTGCTGGATCGCATAGAGCAGCGTGCTCTCAGTCCGGACCGCTCTCTGGACTTCATCCGCGAAGTGGCACAGCAACTATGAAAGCGTGAGACTCATGGACATCCAGTGGCGTAAGGCGTCGTTCTCGACGGACACCGGAAACTGCCTCGAACTCGCGTCGTTCAATGGCGACATCCTGGTGAGAGAGAGCGACCAGCCGGATGTGGTGGTGACGACCTCCCGGGAGAAGCTGCGCGCTTTCCTGGAAGGTGCGAAGGCGGGCGAGTTCGACGATCTCGTGTAGCCGCCGCCTCGGTCGGGCCCCTTACCTGGTGCAGGTGAGGGGCTTTCGCGTATGCCTACGCTCTGGCATATGCCGCTCACGGTAGGTTGACGCAACATGTTGTGTGAACCTGCATGTGGGTCTACGGTTCTCTCAGTGCTCCTCAACTCGCGGCTCACCGGGACGGGTTGATGGGCATGCAAAAGCCCCGGAGGTGTTAACGGCACCCCCGGGGCATGGCCAACGCTTAGCAGGAGCGTCAGCATGAACCACCGTATCCGGTCCGTCCTGGGCCGCGCACTCGCCCGACTGCTCGCCCCGCCCGCCCCCGTGAGCGCCACCCGCACGGCCACCGGCCGATGCCTGGTCGTGCGTCGTAGCGGCCCCCTCCGCGTGCCCGCCCCGCCCCGCGCGGCGACCCGTGCCGACGCCCCCGTCCTCGACCCCGGCGGGCCTCTCGTACGGCCGTACCTCGTCGCTCACGAGCAGCGGGACCGCCGTATCGCCCTCGCCCTGGCGCTGGACGGGATCGACGTCGGACCGTGGGTCATCCACGGGCGACTCGTCGGGGTCGGGGGGACGGTCTGATGGCCACGCCTCCGTCCGGACTGCGGATCAGCCGGGTCCCCGGCAAGCCCGTCATCCGTGAGGCCGACGGCGGCCTCTCCATCCCGCTCTGGCTCCAGCGGGACGGCCGGTTCGACACGGACCTCGCCCTTCGGCTGACCGCCGGCGAGGCCGAGATGCTGCACGCACAGCTCTGTTTCGCCCTCGACGGTGAGCCGGTGACCACGCCCCGCGCCCAGACCCCGGACTGCCGTAAGACCGCTCTGGGGCCGACGGGCGAATGGAGGCCGTAGGGCCGTAGCCCGCCCACCGGCACGTGAGAGGCCCGTACCCGGACGCCCGGGTACGGGCCCCCGCGTTCCGCTACTGGTCGAGCTTCGTGTCGCGCCCCACCTTGTCCCAGGCGGTCAGGTCCGCCCGCACCTGGTCCAGGTGGGCGTGGATCGTGTCGATGGCGTCCTCGCCGAGGGCGAGACGCAGCGGGGGCTCGTCGGCGTCGAGGGCGGCCAGGACGGCGGCGGCGGCCTTCGCCGGGTCGCCGGCCTGGGTGCCGCCGCCGGTCTCGACGTAGGCGCGGGTGGCGCCGACGGTCTCCGCGTAGTCGGCGATGGCGCCCTCGCTCAGGCTGTGGTTGCCGAAGAGGCTGGTGCGGAAGGCGCCCGGTTCCACGATCAGGACCCGGATGCCGAGTGGGCCGACCTCGGCGGCCAGCGCCTCCGACATGCCCTCCAGGGCGAACTTCGTCGCGCTGTACGCCCCGAAGCCGGCCATCGACATCTGCCCGCCGACGCTGCTGAGCTGGACGATCGCCCCGGAGCGGCGGGCCCGCATGTGGGGCAGCACGGCCCGGGTCAGGGCCGCCGGGCCGAAGACGTGCACGTCGAACAGCGAGCGGAGCTCGGCGTCGCCGGTCTCCTCCACCGAACCGACGTGGGTGCGGCCCGCGTTGTTGACCAGGACGTCGATGCGGCCGTGGCGCTCGGCGACCTGGCCGACCACCCGCTCGACGGCGGCGTGGTCGGTGACGTCCAGGGTGACGGCCTCGACCTGGTCGGGGTGGGCGGCGACCAGCTCGTCCAGGGTGCCCGCCCGGCGGGCGCCGGCGACCACGACGTCGCCGGCGGCGACGGCCGCCTCGGTGAAGGCGCGCCCGAAGCCGCTGTTGGCGCCGGTGATCAGCCAGACCTTGCTCATGTCGGTGTTCCCCTCGTTCTCAGCCGTCCTTTGTGTCAACCAGCCTGGTGCACAAGGGTGTTGTCCGTCCAAGAACCGCCGTGATAGCTCATGGTCATGACCATCGACGTGCACGGACGGGACCTTCGCTACTTCCTCGCCGTCGCGGAGGAACTCCACTTCACCCGCGCCGCCGAGCGGCTGTACGTGTCGCAGCCCGGCCTCAGCAAACAGATACGCGCCCTGGAACGGCAGCTCGGCGCCCCGCTCTTCGACCGCGACCGGCACGGCGTCCGCCTCACCCCCGTCGGTACGGCCCTGGTCCCGCACGCCCGCGCCGTGCTCGCCGCCTGGGCGGAGGCGGAAGGGGCGGTCCGGGCCGCCCGCGCCGCTGAGGACGCCACCCTCGTCATCGGCATGTCCACCAGCCCCGGGCGCGGCGGACTGCTGCCCGCGATCCGCTCCCGCTTCACCGAACGGCACCCCGGCGTCCGGCTCCGGCTGCGTCAGTTCGGCTGGGAGGACCCGACCGCCGGGCTCGCCGGCGGTGACAGCGATCTGGCCTTCGTCTGGCTGCCGCTCGTCGGCCCCGACCGCTACCGCTGGGTCGTCGTCGCCACCGAACCGCGCCTGATCGCCCTGCCCGAGGCCCACCCGCTGGCCGGCCGCGACCGGATCGCCTTCGCCGAGCTCCTCGACGAACCCTTCCTCGCGCTGCCCGCCACCGCCCCCGAACTGCGCGACCACTGGCTGGCCCTGGACGCGCGGGACGGCCGGCCGGCGCGTATCGGCGCCGAGATCGCCTCCGCCGACGAGACCTACGAAGCCCTCGTCGACGGCCTCGGCATCTGCCTGGTCGCCACCGGCAACGCCCCGCTCCTCACCCGCGGCGGTGTCGTCACCCGCCCCGTCGACGGCGTCACGCCCTCCCGCCTCGCCCTCGCCTGGCGAGCCGACGACCCCCGCCCGGAGGTCCGCGACTACGCCCGCGCGGCGGCCCGGGTGGCCCGCGCCCAGGCGGCCGACGGGCACTCCCCCATGGCACCGGTCGGGTGAGTGAGGCACCCGCGGGCACCTGCGAAAAACCCAGTGGAGGCGGTGTCGGTGGGTCCGCCTATGCTGCACCGGACTCATACGCGGACCAGGGGAGGGCGCGGCCATGTTCGGCAAGCTGTTCGGCAGGGGTACGGAGGGGCCGGCGGCAGATCCGTACGCCCTCCCCGTCCCGCGCAGGCGCAGGAACGACATGTACGTCCTGCGTGCCCTCGGGGACACGCGCGTGCTGGCGGCCGTGGAGGCGGCCGACGCGGGCGAATGGGAGGCCGTCAAGGAGGCCCTCGCGCCCTTCGACCTCGGCCGTGAGCACCATGTCCTCGGCGTGGTCGCGGACGTGGACGGCGTGGAGGACTGGATCGGCCGTGCGGTCGACGAGGACAAGGAGCACCGGGCGACCGCGCTGCTGATATCCGGCGCGCGTCACATCATGTGGGGCTGGGAGGCGCGCACCTCCGCGCGTGCCGTCGACGTCACGCAGGAGCAGTGGCGGATCTTCCACGAGCGGCTCCACATCGCCGAGGAACAGCTCCTGGAGGCCGCCGAGCTGCGGCCGGACTGGGTCACGCCGTGGCGCCGCCTCCTCACCTCGGGCCGCGGCATGTCGCTGGGCGCCGCCGTCAACGAGACCCGGCGCGACGCCGCCCTGCGCCGTGCCCCGCTGGACCTGGAGACCCACCTGGAGTGGCTGTCGCAGTTGCAGCCCCGCTGGGGCGGCGAGCCCGGCGAGGCCATGGCCTTCGCCCGTGCGGCGCTCGCCCGCGCCCCGCAGGGGCACCCGCTCGGCTGCGTGATCGCCATGGCGCACATCGAGGACTGGGTCGAGTCGGACGACGCCGACTGCCTCGTGGACCCGGCGATCCAGGCCGAGCTGCGGCAGGCCGCCGACCACAGCATCCTGCACCCCGCCTATGTGCGGCGCCTGGGCTGGCAGAACGACTTCAACATCTTCGCCATGGCCCTGTCGCTCGCGGACGAGCGGCACACGGTCCGGCGGGTGTTCCAGGCCCTCGACGGTGCCTACACCAGCTGGCCGTGGACCTACTTCGCGGAACCCGAGAAGGAATTCGCCCGCCGCCACCGCCGCGCCTGATCCGTCGCCGCCAGCCTGAGCGGCCGCCGAGCCCGGGCCCGTAACGCGACGGCGCCCGTGCCCGTAAGGCGCCGAGCCCGAGCCCGAGCCCGTAACGCCACCGAGCCCGTAACGCCACGGCGCCCGAGCCCGTAACGCCACCGCCGCGCCCGGGACGGCGCGGACGCCGGCGTTCACGCCGCTCCGGTGCGCCCGCCCGTCACCCACCGCCTCTGACAACCCCGGACTGCCCGATGACTCTGCCTCCGCCCGACACCGCCGCGAACCCGGCCGGCGCCGACCGCACCTTCCAGGTGGATCTGCGCGGCCTCGTCGACCTCCTCTCCCACCACCTCTACTCCAGCCCCCGCGTCTACCTGCGCGAACTCCTCCAGAACGCGGTCGACGCGCTGACCGCCCGGCACGCCCTCGAACCGGACGCCCCCGCCGACGCCTTCGGCATCCGGCTGCTCGCCGACGGCTCGGTGGTACGCGTCGAGGACGACGGCGTCGGCCTCACCGAGGCCGACGTGCACACCTTCCTCGCCACCATCGGCCGCAGCAGCAAGCGGGCCGACCGGATCGCCGAACAGCGGGGCGACTTCATCGGCCAGTTCGGCATCGGCCTGCTGTCCTGCTTCCTCGTCGCGGACGAGATCCACGTCCTCAGCCGCTCGGCCCGCACCCCCGACGCCCCCGCCGTCGAGTGGCGCGGACGTGGCGACGGCAGCTACACCGTCCGCACCCTGCCCGCCTCCGCACGCCCCCGCCCCGGCACCACCGTCACGCTCACGCCGCGCGTCGACGCCGGCGAGTGGACCCGCCCCGCGCAGGTGCACGCGCTGGCCCGGCACTTCGGGTCCCTGCTGCGCCACCCGGTGACCTTCGACGACGGCACCGGCGGCCCCGGCGCCCCCGTCAACCCCGAGCCCGCGCCCTGGGCCCGTACGTACCCCACGCCGGGAGCCCGCTCGCGGGCGCTCGCCGCGTACGGCACGGAGGTCTTCGGCTTCACGCCCCTCGACACCATCGAGCTCGACCTGCCGGCCGTGGGCCTCAAGGGCATCGCGTGCGTGCTGCCCGAGGCGGTGCCGGCCGGGCGCCGCCACGGCCACCGCGTCCACGTCAAGGGCATGCTGCTTTCGGAGCAGGCCGAGGAGATCCTGCCCGAGTGGGCGTTCTTCGTCCGCTGCGTCGTCGACGCCGAGAGCCTGCGCCCGACCGCGTCCCGCGAGTCGCTGTACGAGGACGACACCCTCGCCGCCGTCCGCGACGCCCTCGCCGAGCGGCTGCGCGCCTGGATCGCCCGGGCCGCCGCCAGCGACCCCGACCTGCTCGGCCGCTTCCTGCAGACCCACCACCTGGCCGTGAAGTCGCTCGCCGTCCACGACGACGAGATCCTGCGGATGCTGCTGCCCTGGCTGCCGTTCGAGACCACCGACGGGCACACCACCCTCGACGAGTTCGCGCGCACCCACCGCACGGTGCTCGTGACGTCGAGCGTGGAGGAGTTCCGGCAGGTCGCGGCGATCGCCTCGGCCGCCGGGCTCGGCGTCGTCAACGGCGGCTACACCTACGACCGCGAACTGGTCCACCGGCTGCCCGAGGTCCGGCCCGAGGTCGCCGTCGCCGACCTCGACCCGGCCACCCTCACCGCCCACCTCGACCCCGTCGACCGGGAGACGGAACTCGCCGCCGCGGCCTACCTCGCCCGCGCCCGCGACGCCCTCGCCGTCTTCGACTGCGACGTCGCGCTGCGCACCTTCCAGCCGGCCTCCGCGCCCGCGCTCCTCATCGACAGCCGTGAGGCCCGCCACGAACGCACCCGCTCCCAGCTCGCCCGCGAGCAGGAAGGCGGCCTGTGGGGCGACATCCTCGGCGCCCTGCGCCAGGAGGCCCCGCGCGCCCAGCTCATCCTCAACCAGCTCAACCCGCTGGTCCGCACCGCCGTCGCCATCGAGGAGCCGGAGCTCGCCCGCACCAGCGCCGAAGCCCTCTACGGGCAGGCCGCGCTGCTGTCCCGGCGCCCGCTGCGGCCCGCCGAGTCCAGCCTCATCAACCGCTCCTTCCTCGACCTCCTCGCCCACGCCCTCCGCAAGGACAGCTGACGATGCCCACCGCACCCCACCCCCAGAGCACGGACGAGCTGTACCAGGCGCTGCACGAGAACGACCAGCGCCCCTACGGCCGCGCCCGCACCATCACCGCCGAGGAACTGGTCGAGGCGGCCGAGCAGTTCGAGGAGACCGTCCCGCTCGTCCACGCGCTCCTCGAACTCCAGGACGCCTACACCTACGGCTCCGAGCCCCGGAAGTCGCCCGTCGTCTTCGCCCGCCTGCTCACCCTCTTCGACGAGCAGCCCGACGCCTTCGACGAGCGGCTGCGCCACCAGCTGTTCTGGCGGTTCAAGTGGGTGGCGAGCGCGCTGATCGCCCTGCCCGAGGTGCCCCTGGCCAGCCTGCGCCAGTGGCTGACGGAGATGCGCGACCGCTACGAGAAGGCCGGACTCGGCCTCCAGCCCTACTACGCCCAGGCCTACCAGCTCGCCGCCCACGTCGGCGAGGACACCACGCTCCCGTACGAGCTGTGGGCGGGCCGCGGCCGCACCCGGCTGAGCGACTGCGAGGCCTGCGAGACCTGCCGGCGCGCCCGCCACCACCTCGCGGCCGGCGACGACGAGCGGGCCCTCGCCACCTGGGAGCCCGTCCTGGCCGGCCAGGAGTCCTGCAGGGAGGAACCCGCCCGCTCCGTCTCGTACGCGCTGCTGCCCCTGCTGCGCACCGGCCGCACCGACCAGGCCCGCGAGATGCACCTCGCCGGCTACCGCGCCTGCCGCCGCGACCCCTCCATGTCCGGGGAGGTCGGCCGGCACCTGGAGTTCTGCGCGCTCACCGGCAACGAGGCCCGCGGCCTGGAACTGCTCGCCGAGAACCGCGGCCTGTTCGACGAGGTCGACTCGCCGCTGGCCCAGCTCACCTTCCTCACCGGCGTGGAGGTGCTCCTCCAGCGCGTCGAGCTCCTCGGCCACGGCGACCTGCCCGCCGCCGGATACGCGGGCCGCACCTGGACGGTGGCCGGCCTGCGCGCCGAGATACGCGGCCGCGCCGACGAGCTCGCCGCCCGCTTCGACGCCCGCAACGGCACCACGGCCCACACCGACCGCCGCCGGGCCCGCCTCGGCCAGGCCCCGCTCCTGGACTCGCTGGAACTCACCCTGCGCACCCGCGGCCTCGACGAGGTCGCCCCCGCCGCCCCGGTCGCCGCGCCCCCGTCCCGTACCGCCGCCGAGACGCCCGAGGACCTGCCCGACCTGATCCTCCGCGCCCGGGCGCTGGAGGAGCAGGGGCACCCGGACGCCCAGGTGTGCTGGGCGCGGCTGCGGACGCTCGTCGCCGCGCGCGACTACGCCCACCCCGACGACCCGGCCGTGGGCCCGCTTCTGCGGCTGCGCGCGGACCTGCTGGACGACGAGGCCGGCCGGGCCGGCGAGAGGGACCGGCACGCCGAGTCCGCCGACCTCTACGAGGAGGCCGCCGGCCTGTACGAGGACGCCGGCCTGCCGGGACACGCGGCGCTCGCCCGCGCCTGCGCCCTGCTCGCCGCCGTCGAGGCAGCCGGGGAAAGCCCGCGGGAGGGTGCGGACGGGGCAGCCGGGGGGAGCCCGCGGGAGGGCGCGGACGAGGCAGCCGGGGAGAGCCCGCGGGAGAGCGCGGACGGCGGGGCCGAGGCCAAGGCCGCCGCGCTGACCGCCGCGCACGGTGACATCGTCCGCCTCCAGGAGGAGACCCCGGGCCTCGCCCCGTACCAGGAGGCCCGTCTGCTGCGGCTGCGGGTGACCGCGCTCGCCCTGCGCCTGCAGACCTCGGTCACCGAGGAGAACGTCGCTGCGGTCCTCGCCGAGGTGGACCTCCTGCACGCGTTCGCCACCCGGCACGACGTCATCGGACAGATCTCCGGCGCCCTGCGGATGCGGGCCAGCACGTACGCCATCTCCGGCGACCTGCCCGCCGCGCTCACCGAGACCGACGCCCTGCTCGACCGCCTGAGGACGCACGGCCCCGCCTGGCACCTGCCCCATGTGCTCGGGCTGCGCGGCCGGCTCCACCTCGCCCTGCGGGACGCCGAGACCGCGTACACGGACCTGACCGAGGGTCTGCGCCTGGCCGCGGACTGGCCCGCCGACACCTTCGACCTCGGCCGCCTCCACGGTGATCTGGCCGAGGCGTGCATGCACCTGGGCCGCCCCGAGGAGGCACTGCGGCACCTGACGCGCTCGGCGGAGGCGGAGCTGCGCCGGGGCAGCCGTACGGACGCGTTCTGCGCCTACAGCAACGCGGCGCAGCTCAGCCTGGACATGGGCCGCGTCGAGGACTGCATCGCCCTGCTCGACTCCCTGCTGGCCGAACCGGACGTCGCCGCCGGTGAGGTGGACGACCGGCTCGTCGCCCAGCTGCGGCTGACCCGGGCCCGCGCGCTGCACGCGGGCGCGGACCTCAAGGCCGCCACGGCGGAGCTCGTCGCCCTCGCGGGCGAGTCGGCCGGCTGGGACGACGACCCGGGCAGCCACGCCATGATCGCCGCGGAGACGGCCGTCGTCCTCGGCGAGTCCGGCGAGTTCGCCCAGGCCCGCGCGGCCGTGGACCGGGCGATCGCCGCCCACGCGAAGGCCCCGCGCTACGAGCAGCTCAGCAGCTGCCTGCGCGAACTCGCCCGCCTCCAGGCCCAGCAGGAGGGCGCCGACGGCCTTTCCGGCGCCCTCACCTTCCTCGCCGACGCCGGCACGGTCGCCGACGAGGCCCGCGCCGCCGGATTCGAGGCGCGCGACCGCTCCCTGGACACCGCCCTGGCCTACGAGTACGGCCGGGTGAACGCCCACGCCGGCGCGTACGAGGACGCCGTGGCCGCCCTGGAGAAGGCCATGGGCCTGCTCGGCGACCCCGGCCCGGACGAGGACCGGGCCGGCGAGTGGGCCGAGTGCGTCCGCCTCGCGAGCGCCGTGGAGGGCATCTACCTGGAACGCCCCGCCCCGGCCCTGGCCCGCCTCGACACGGCGGTCTCCCGCCTGACCGCCCTCGGCCACACCGAGCTGACCGAGCCGCTGGCCTCGTTGGCGGCGGGGCTGCGCGACGAGAAGTGAGACACCCGATCACGGGGGCCGGGGCGCCGGCCCCCGTGATCGGTCAGGTCCCTAGTCGCGGACGTACTCGCCCGGCTCCCCGTCCGCCGACATCCCGTACAGGTGGAGCAGTTCCTTGCCCTGGTAGCGGACGATGCGGAAGTTGCCGGAGCCGTTCTCGACGCAGTCCGGGTCCCAGACGTCCGGGTCGCGGGTCTCGGGGCCGATGACGAGGAGGGAGCCCGCGCCGGCGACGACGGCGGTGGAGGCGCAGGTGATGTCCTCGGCCGTCGGATTGCCGTCGTTGTCGGTGCGCGGGTAGGACTGCTCGAAGCGCACGAGGGGCGCGCCGACCGGGCCCTGGTTGATGGTGACCCGGTAGACGTAGCGGTCGGCCAGGCCGGCCGGCATCTCGGACAGCGGGATCTGCTTCCAGCTGCCGACGAGGGCGGCGGGGACGACGTTCGCGCCGGCCCTGACCCGCTGGAAGGTGCTCCTGGCGACGCCGGAGGTCCATTCGACGACGTCGGTGGAGCGCAGCCGGAGGGTCTGGCGGGCGGCGGGGGTGCAGCGCTGGGCGGGGACGCTCTCGGTGATCTCGGCCTCGCCGAGGACGAGTTCGCTGTCGGTGGCGGACAGCAGCACCGCCCGTCCGATGCACAGCCGCTCCCCGGTGACATGGGTGTAGACGGCCGTCCTGGCCCCTGCCGGGCCCTGGGAGATCTCGATCCGGCTGGTCTCGTACGGGTTGTTCGCCGTGCCCCGCAGGACGCCCTCCCAGGCGCCGAGGAACGCGTCGGGGACGATCCCGGCGGCCGGCCGGGCCGACGCGGCACCGGTGGTGCCGCGCGCCGTGCCGTTGCGCCCGTCGTCGCCGACGGCGGAGGCGTCGAACAGGCCCGGCCCGTACACGTACGCCAGGCCCGCGGCGGCGGCCACGGCGAGGGCGGTGACGGCGGCCAGGAGGCCCGTGCGGCGGCGGCGCGGCCCGGCCTCGCGGGTCTGCGGCAGCGGGGTCGCGGGCGTCGGGTCGCCGGACTCGGCGGGTGCGCCGTCCTCGGTCTCCAGGAGCCGGGCGGCGTGGCGGCCGAGGCGGGCGAGGACGTCGGCGGGCAGCCACGGATCCGTCACTGGGAGGGTGTCGACCAGCTCGGTGGCCGAGGGCCGCGCCGCCGGGTCCTTGGCGAGGCAGGCCCGGATCAGGCCGGCGAGTTCGGGTGCGAGCCCGGTCAGGTCGGGCTCGTCGTGGGCGATGCGGAACATCGTCGCGTGGACGCCGCTGTCGGACCCGCCGAACGGGGAACGGCCGGTCGCCGCGTACGCCAGGACCGAGCCCAGGCAGAACACGTCCGAGGCGGGCGTCAGTTTCTCGCCGCGCACCTGCTCGGGGGACATGAAGCCGGGCGAGCCGACGACCGCGCCGGTGCTGGTGAGACCGCCGTCGGTGACGGTGTCGACGGCGCGGGCGATGCCGAAGTCGATGATCTGCGGGCCGTCGACGGTCAGCAGCACGTTGGACGGCTTCAGATCGCGGTGGACCAGGCCCGAGGCGTGGATGTGGGTGAGGGCGCGGGCGAGCCCGGAGGCGAGGGTGCGCACGCTCGCGGGCGGCAGCGGCCCGTACTCGTCGTTGACGACGGTGCGCAGGGACGGGCCGGGGACGTATCCGACGGCGACCCAGGGGAGTTCGGCGTCGGTGTCCGCGCCGAGGACGGGCGCGGTGCCGGTGCCGCCGACCCGCTCCAGGGCGGCCACCTCGCGGGCGAACCGGCGCCGGAACTCGTCCTGGGCGGCCAGCTCCGGGTGCACGACCTTCACGGCGACGGCACGGCCGCCCGCCGAACGGGCCAGGTACACCCGGCCCATGCCGCCCACGCCGAGCCGGCCGAGCAGCCGGAACGGACCGATGGTGACCGGGTCTTCCGCGTTCAAGGGATCCACGTCGAAAGAGGATGCCAGACGCGGTCCGCGGCGGGGCCGGGCGTTCGGTGACCGGCCGCCATGACGGCTTCTCATCCCTCGCCGCAGATCCTCAGGCCCTTGGGGGTGGAGCAGGGCAGATGGCCGTGGGTGGAGATGACGGCCTGCCCGGCGCCGCGGCTGAGGTAGGTGAGGAAACTGGAGGTCAGGGAGTCGGCGGGCGGCTGGCCCCAGGTGTAGGCGTATTCGATCTCCCGGTACGGGTAGGGGGACGCGCCGATCTCGTCGAGGTTGGGCCTGCGGCCGTCGACGGCGATCCGGTGCAGCCCCGCGAGGCCGGTGCCGGAGCGCAGCTCGGTGTAGCCGATGGCGCCGGGCAGGGCGGCGACGGTGGACAGGACCTGTTCGGTGCTGTCGAGTTCGCAGCGCACCACCCGGGCCTCGGGGTCGTCCTTGCGGGCGCAGTCGCGGGAGGAGAGGGCGGGTTCGTTGCGGCCGAGGACCCGGCGCTGGAAGACCTCGCGGGTGCCGGAGTTGGCGTCGCGGCTGACCAGCCGGACGGGCAGGTCGGGGCCGCCGAGCTGCCGCCAGTTGGTGACGTCGCCGCGGTAGAGGCGGCGGATCTGCTCCAGGGTGAGGTTCTCCAGGGGGACGTCGTCGTTGAGGACGAGGGTGTAGAGGGAGACGGCGACCATGTGCTCGCGCAGCTGCGGGTAGCCGCCGGGCTTGCGGCCGTCGGAGAGGGCGACGAGGGCGGGGGAGCCGTCGGCTTCCCGGGTGCCCCGCTCGGCGAGTTCCCGTATGCCCGCGGCGGAGCCGTGGGCGTCGACGACGACGCTCGCGCCGTCGCAGTCCTTCTCGTACTGCCGGGCGAGCTCGCGGACGACGGGGGCGAAGGCGGTGGATCCGGTGACGGTGAGGGTGCCCCGGGCGCAGCCCATGGGCGGCGGGGCGTCGTCGCGCACCACGATGATCGAGGCGAGGGCGATGACGCAGGCGGTGAGGGTGACGGTGACGGCGCGGGCGGCGCGGCTGAAGACGGGCGGTTTGTCGTCGACGGTGGTGCTGTGGTTGACGTGGATGTCGCCGTCGCGGATCTCACCCGTGACGGTGACGGGACTGCCGACGGGCCCGCCGGTGAGCAGGGCGAGCAGCTTGACGTACTGGCCGCGGTTGAGCGGCACCTTGGGCAGCCTGATCTCCGAGCCGTGCTGACCGAGCGCGGCGGTGCCGAAGGGGGCGTGGGTGAGGGCCGCGGCCCGTACCGTCCGGCCGGTGAAGGCGACCGTCAGGCCGTGGGTCTCCCCGTTGTAGTCCTCCCGGCCGATCGAGACGCCGCCGTCGTTCTCGATCCGCAGCAGGACGAGGGTGGCGTCCGCCATGTTCGGTTGCTCGTTGAACAGTCCCAGGCGGGCGTCGTCCCGTTCACCCACCGGGGTGTCCAGCTGCACGCGGTAACCGATCCGCTTGCGGCGCGGTATCCGCCGCTCGATCACGAGCGAGGCGAGGGTGACGGCCACACCGAGCAGCGCGGTGAGGACGGCGATGACGTTCTCGGGGCTGACCCAGTCCACGGACGCCACCGTACGGACGTGTGTGCGGTTCGGTGGGGGAGCCCGCATACCGCCACCTGGAGTTCGGCCTTCCGCCATCTGTTGCCGGGGGTGGCGGGCGTGGGTCTAATGGCGACGAGGGGGCCTTCCGCAGGAGGAGAACCCCATGCGTGTCGTCGAAGTGAGCGAGTACGGCGGACCCGAGGTGCTGAGGATGGCCCGCCGCCCCGAGCCGGAGGCCGGTGACGTGCCGGGCCGGGTGCGGGTGAGGCTGAAAGCGGCCGGTGTGACCGTCGCGGACCTGAGGATCCGCGCGGGCCTGTACGTCCACGAGACCGGAGACCTGCGGCCCCCCTTCGTGCTGGGCACGGACTTCGCCGGCCGCCTGCTCGACCCGGCCCCCGGCCCCGAGGGCAGCCTCCCGGCCGGCACCCGGGTGGCGGGCTTCCGGCCCTGGCTCCAGGAGCTGAGCGGCGAGGGCACCTACGCGGAGGTCATCCAGGTCGACCCCGCGTGGCTGGCGCCCGTCCCGGACGACGTGGACTTCACCGCGGCCGCCTCCGTCCCCCTCGCCGCCGTCACCGCCCGCCAGGCCCTCGACCGGCTCCAGCTCCCGCCCGGGTCGACGCTCCTCGTCACCGGCGCCAGCGGCGTCGTCGGCCGCTTCGCCGTCCAGTTCGCGGGGGCCGCCGGCCTGGACGTGGTGGCCGTCTCCTACGAGGGCGACGAGAGCGAGCTGAAGGTCCTCGGCGCCAAGCACTGCGTCACCCGGGGCGAACCGGCCGAGGTGCTCACCAGGGTCCTCGACCACGCCCCCGCGCGGGTCGACGCCGTCTTCGACGGCGCCCTGGTCGGCCCGCCGATGCTCGCCGCGGTGAAGGACGGCGGCGTCTTCCTCGCCCTCGCCCCCGACCGGGCCCCCGCCCCCGAGCGGGAGATCCGCGTCGAGACCGTCCTCGCCACCCCCGACCCCCGCGCCCTGAAGCAGATCCTCCAGCAGGTGGCGGACCGCGAGCTCATCACCCGAGTGGCCGACGTCATGCCCCTGGAAGAGGCCGCCGAGGCCCACCGCCGCGCCGAGTCGGGCCACCGGCCCGGCCGGATCATCCTGATGATCTGAGATCCGGCCGGAGCGGGGCGTGCAGGGATCACTCCGCGAAGAACCCCTGCACGTCGGCTATGAGATCCGTCGTGCCGCCGTGGTTGTAGAACGTCACCTTTCCGTCCTTCACCGGGACGGTGACGAGGTTGGGGACGGTCGCCCCGGCAGGCACGTTCAGGTTGGACGCGCCGGGCCGGGCGGTGCCGTAGGGGTACGCCGTGACGTACGTGGGCGCCGTGGTGTTGGTGGCGGTCACGTTGAGCACGACGGCGGTGGCCCCGGTCGAGGGGATCCCGCCCTTGCCGGCGACGGTCAGGGTGACCGTCCGGCCGGCACCGATCTTGGCCTTGGCGACTCCGGTGCCGCTGCGGGTGTCCATCAGCCGGGCCGGATCGAGCGGCTTGTACAGCGAGCCCAGGTCGCCGCTCGTGTAGTAGCCGGCCACGTCGGCGATCAGGTCGGCCGAACCGGAGTGGTTGTACAGGTCGATCCCGCCGTCCTTGACCGGCACGACGACCAGGTTCGACCGGGTCTCGCCCGCACCCGGGTTCAGGTGCGAACCGACGACCGGGTCACCGGTCCGCACAGCGGTGACGAAGGTCGGCGCGGTCACGTTGGTGGCCGTCAGGTTCAGCACGACCGCCGTCACCTGCGCGCCGCCGACGGCCGTGCCGCCGAAGGTCAGGTGCACCCGCGAGCCGCCCCGCACCTTCGCCTTGGGCGCGCCGAGGCCGCTGCGGGTGTCGAGGGCCCGCCAGGGGGCCTTGGGCCGGTAGAGGGCGCCGTCTTCGTCGTTGTGCGCGTACGCGCCGGCGAGGTCGGCGATGAGGTCGACGGTGCCCGCGTGGTTGTAGAAGACGGCCTTGCCCATGAAGACGGGCACGATCACCTGGTTGGAGACCGTCCTGCCCGCCGGCACGTTGAGGTGGGACGCGCCGGGGCGCGGGCCTATCGAGTCGTACGCGGTGACGAAGGTGCCCGAGGTCGCGTTGGTGGCGGTGACGTGCAGGGCCACGGCCGTCGTCGTGTACTCGCTGATCCCGGGAACGCCCTTGAGGTCCAGGGTGACCGTGCCCTGGGGGCCGATCTTCGCCTTGGCGACACCGGTTCCGTCACGGGTGTCCATGACCCGCCGGGTCGGCAGGCTGGTGAACGAGCTGTTCGCGGGTGAGGAACCGCCGCGCAGGACGGTGGAGCCGGTCAGCTTCACGTCGGCGCCGACTCCGTCGGCCGGCCGCGCGGACAGCGTCCAGGCGTACTCGCCGTTGGGCAGGTGGTTCCAGTCCTTGTCGTATCCCCTCCACACGGGGCGCAGGTAGTGCGCGTCGGTGCCGGAGGCGAGCACGCTGACCTTGCCGGTGCGCAGGTGCCGGGCCGTCAGGGTCCAGGCGCCGAAGGGCCGCGACGCCGTGATCGCGGTGAGCGGCGTGCTGGTGCCGGGGAGGGTGCGGGGGGAATCCTGCTGGGACAGGATGTGCAGGGGCTGGGGCGCGATGCCGCTGGGGACGACGTGCACCCGCTCCTGGGCATCCGCGTACGCCAGGTGGCCGCCGAACCGGTCCACGGTCCAGCGGACGCGGCGCTGGGAGGTGCCGGTGTCCGGCAGGTCGCCGACGATCCGGGTGACGGGCCGGGCGGCGTCGGTGCCGGTGAGGACGAGCTTGCCGGCGGCCTTGTCGTGGGTGACGACATAGCCGTCGCCGAGGAGGGCCTCGTCCGACGGCACGGTCACCGAGGACTTCGCCGTACGGTCGTAGACGCCGGCCTGCTTGCCGGGGCCGCAGCTCCAGTAGAGCCACCGGCTGGTGCTCTGGAGCTCTTCGGGGACGCACGGGGCGCCGGTGTTCAGGGTCTCGACCGCCCGGCCCGTCTTCAGGTCCTTGGCCGTCACGACTCCGGGCTCCTGCTGCGCGGTCCACAGCACGGAGCCCCACAGGGCGGAGGCGACCGGAGCACGCTCCTCCAGCACCGTGCCGGTGTCGGCGCCCTCCTCCACGCGTACGACGCGCTGGGTGAGCGTGGAGTCGACCTCGCTGTCCACGATCAGGTACGGGCCGCTGAGGTCCCGCACCCGGGGCTCGTCGCCCTGCTGGGTGGAGCTGTAGTCGCCGTCGCCACTGAGGGTGATCAGGCTGCCGTACAGCGTGAGGGTGCGGCCGTCGCCGGTGGCCCAGGAGCGGGCGCACTCGTCCTTGTGCTTGTAGCAGGAGGACCAGGCGCTACCGCCGGACGTGCGCTCGCCGTAGGCGAGCGGTCCCGTCGTGCTGATCAGGCGGGACCAGCGCTGGGGGGTGTCCCACGGGTACCAGCTGAAGGAGGCGCTGCGGTCGACGACCGACAGCTCCCCCTGGGCGAGCGAGAGGCTCTCGACGCGGGCCGTGTGCGGGGCCAGTCGCTTCACCAGGGACACCACGGGCTTGCCGTCGGGGCCCGCTGTGATCCGCCGGATGCCCCAGTCGGCCGGCCCGGTGCCGCCCACGGCGACGACCGTGCCGTCCGCTGCCGCCGCCGTCTTGTAGCTCTCCTTGATCAGCGTGATCGAGCCGGTGCCCTGGATGGGCAGGGCCTTGAGCGTGTGGGTCTCCGCGAAGGCGTTGTAGACCAGCCAGTCGCCGACGATGTTCATGTGGTCGAGCGGCGCGCTCAGGTATCGGGTGACGAGCGGTGCCGCCAGATCGGCGCGCCGGGCGATCTCCACGCTGCTGTCGTTCGGGCCGCCGTAGAACGCGAGGTAGTCGCGGGAGAGCTTCACCTGCTTGTCCCACGAGGCCATCCACGGGGTGAGCCCCTGGATCCGGCCGGTGACGGCGGACACCACGACGAAGCGGTGCTTGCCGTCGTACGAGGTCGGTCCCGGCAGCACGATCGACTCGGCGTCGCCGGCGACGGCCGTGGTGTAGTCGAAGCCCGGCGGCTCCTCGATCTGCACGTCGGCGGTGCTGCCGTCGGCCTTGAGGGTCAGCAGGTGCGCGGTCTTGGCGGTGGTGTCGAAGGCGACCACGGTCGAGCCGTAGACCTTCACGCCGGTCAGGTGGACCGGCACGGTGATGGTGCGAACGGTGCCGTCCGCGTGCCGCAGTTCGACGCGGTCGGGGTGGACGTACGCCAACGCGTCCGTCCCCGTGCCCCGGGGCGTGCCCTCCTGGAGGGCGACCGGGAAGCTCTTCCCGTCGGAGTAACGGGTCCACAGAGTGCCCGGAGTCCCCGCCTCCGAGTGGAAGACGCCCTCCGTGCCCGCGGCGTCGGCGTCACCGGTCGCCGCACTCCCGGCCCGGAAGAGCTTGGCCTCCCGGGGATCCTTGTGGTGGGCCGCCGGGATCACCAGCTCCTGCGGCACCTCTGCGGCGACTGCCGGCTCCGCGAGCGGTATCACCCCGCCGGCCGCGACGGCGAGTCCGAGCGCGGTGACGGAAGCCCCCCGCGCGAGGGCATGACGAACCACGTGGTTCCCTCCCCGTTTTCCCGGGCCGCCGGTCAGGCGGTTCCCGGGCCCCTGTGTCCCTGGTCCCCTGCTTCGACCCCCCGTCGCAGGCGGAAGGCGAGCGTAACAGCATGATCGAACACCCAGCGAGCCAATTTCGAACTCGTTCAAGAGCGCGCTGCCCACGGGCCCCGGGGGAGGGCCGTCGAGGCCCCGCCTCAGGAGCCCAGCGTCGCGAGCTCCGCGTCGGCGCGCTCCCTGACGTGGGCGAGGACGCGGCCGGCGGCGGCCAGGTCCTCGTCCGGTATTCCGCCCCAGATCCGGGCCGTGACGGGCGCGATCTCCGCTCCGACGGCGGCGGTCACCGCGCGCCCCGCGTCCGTGGCGCGCAGGTGGGCGCCGTCCACGACGAGCAGCCGCTTGGTCATCAGCTCGTCGAGGGTGGTGCGGATGTCGGCCGGATCGGCCTTGAGGGAGGCCCGGACCTGGTCGACGAGCTCCTCCGCCGTCAGCGGGGTGCCGGCGGCGACGGCCACGCGCAGGGCCACCTGCTGCTGGAAGGTGAGGCCGTGCCCTCCCAGGACGTGTTCCAGAACGCCACGGGCGGCGTAGTGGGCGAGCCCCAGGGCGCGGGAGTCGGCGCGGGGAGCGGGGGCGGGTGAAGGGGTGGGGGCGGGTGAAGGGGCCGAGGCGCGGGTGGCGGCGGGGGTGGGGGTGGAAATGGCGGTGGCCTGGGAGGGGGTGTCGTACGCGGGCATGCTCGTTCACTCCTCTAACGTTCGGTCGACTAACGTTTGTGGCACTAACGACGTTAGATCGTTCGGGCCACTAACGCAAGGGGTAATCTGCACGGCATGAGCGAGACCCCCGACCGGCCCGACCGTCCCGCGCCGCACGACGCGGACGAGTCACGGACCCCCGACCGCCTCCGCGGCCTGCCCAGCCGCCTGCTCGCCCTGGCCTCCGCCCGCGCGGACCGCATGGTCAGCGAGCGCCTCGCCGCCGAGGACGCCCGCAAGTGGCACTACGCGGTCCTGGTCTCCCTCGACGAGCACGGCCCGGCCAGCCAGGCCGGCCTCAGCCGCAGCACCGGCATCTACCGCAGCGACCTCGTGGCCGTCATCAACGAGCTGGAAGAGCGCGGCCACGTCGCCCGCACCCCCGACCCCGGCGACCGGCGCCGCAACGTCGTCACCCTCACCCCGCAGGGCCGCAAGCACCTCAAGCGCCTCGACAAGGTCCTCGCCGACGCGCAGAACGAACTGATGGAGCCGCTCTCGGTCGCCGAACGAGCACTGCTCGTCAGCCTGTTGGAGCGTGTGACGACCCGCTGAGCGGAAAAGTGCGGACGGGTCCGGTCCGGTCCAGACCATTGACAGGTTCAGACCAATCGCGCTTCGCTGGCCTTCCCCCACCGGAAGGACGAGCGCATGCTGCGACGTCTGCTCACTGTCCTCGCCGCGATCTGTACGGTCGTCGGCCTCGCCGTACTCCTCCCCGCCGCGCAGGCCGGCGCCGCCCCCGCCTGCGTCGCCGCCTGGAACTCCTCCAGCGTCTACACCGGCGGCATGACCGCCTCGTACAACGGCCGTAACTGGTACGCCAAGTGGTGGACGCAGAACGAGCGTCCCGGCTCCGCAGACGTCTGGCGCGACGAGGGCGCCTGCGGCGGTGGCGGCACCACCCCGCCGCCCGCCCCGTCCGGATTCGTCGTCTCAGAAGCCCAGTTCAACCAGATGTTCCCGAACCGGAACTCCTTCTACACGTACGCCGGCCTGACCGCCGCCCTCAGCGCGTATCCCGGCTTCGCCACCACCGGCGGCGACACCGTGAAGAAGCAGGAGGCCGCCGCCTTCCTCGCCAACGTCCACCACGAGACCGGCGGCCTCGTCCACGTCGTCGAGCAGAACACCGCCAACTACCCGCACTACTGCGACGCCACCCAGCCCTACGGCTGCCCCGCCGGCCAGGCCGCCTACTACGGCCGCGGCCCCATCCAGCTCTCCTGGAACTTCAACTACAAGGCCGCCGGCGACGCCCTCGGCATCAACCTGCTGAGCGACCCCTACCGCGTCGAGCGCGAACCGGCCGTCGCCTGGAAGACCGGCCTCTGGTACTGGAACACCCAGAACGGCCCCGGCACCATGACCGCCCACAACGCCATGGTCAACGGCGCCGGCTTCGGCGAGACCATCCGCTCCATCAACGGCGCCCTGGAATGCAACGGCGGCAACCCGGCCCAGGTGCAGAGCCGGGTCGCCAAGTACCAGCAGTTCACCCAGATCCTGGGCGTCCCCACCGGGTCCAACCTCTACTGCTGACCAGCCGCCGGTCAGCAGGGGGCGCTGATGTTGCCGCAGTAGATCCAGCCGGTCGCCGGCGAGGTCACGTGGTACCAGCGGTTGCCCGCGGAATTGATCTTGCTGTAGTCCCAGTAGACGTCCTGGCCGTACGACGTCTGGTAGACCACACCGCAACTGGCGGCCGCGCAGCTCCTGATCGGTCCGCCGATCGACATCGCCCACCCGGCCGCCTCGACCGTCGGGGCGGCGGGTGCCGCCTGGGCGGGCACCGTGGCGGTCGCGGTCATCACGGCACCGGCGAGAACACCGGCCGCGGCGAGCATACGGAAACGCATGATGGTCCTCCGTCGCTTGAGGGTCCTGGGGTTCCAGGGCCCGACGGGGCGCCACTCTCGTCGCGGCCGACCGGGCACGGGAAGTCCGGGTGCCGTCCGGGACATGTCCCGGACGGCACCCTCCGCTTGTCCCGGCAGCTCAGCCGGGCGCGCTCAGCCCTGCCAGGCGAGGAACGAGGACCACGCGGACGGCTCGACGGCGAACGTCAGGCCGTCCTGCACCTTGGAGTCACGGACGTGGACGGCGGCGTCGCCGCTGTTCGAGGAGTCGTCGTGGAGGAGAACGGGCGGCGCGGGGTCTACTTCCTGCTTCCGCCGGGCTCTACGACCCACCGGTCGTGGCCCCGTGGTGTGACGCGGTTCAATGCCGGGCCGGGACACGTGAGTTACGTGCCGGTGCCGGCCCTGACCGGCAGGACCTGGCCGCTCGCCTGGCGGTTCCCGCCGACGGGGCCGGACCGTTTCGTCCATCCGCTGCTTCTGCGCAGTGCTGTGACAGAGCTGCTGCCTTGACGGTCGTCAGGCCGGGAGTTCCGTCGCCCAGGCCGTGCGGCGAAGGCAGGCGGTGTAGGCGGCCTGGCAGTGGGGTGCCCAGGTGACGTCGGTGACCCAGGGTTTGTCGGGGCCGAGGAAGTGGATGATCCGGGGGTCGGCCTGGTGGTGGGCGGCGAGGAGTTCTTCCTCGACGGGGCAGTTCCATTCCCTCGGGAACTCGGTCCAGGCACCGCCGCTCACGGCGTTGAGCGCTTCCTGGTCGGCGAAGCGCATGTCCGGGTGGCTCCGCGCGTAGTGGAGGGCGCGTTCGCGGATGCGTGCGGTCCGCCAGCGGTCGAGGTCGATGACCATGACGCCGGCGTTGAAGTACTTGGTGCGCGCCGGGAGCCCCATCTCACGGTAGTCCGGCACGCCCAGCTCCGAGGAGACGTACGGGATGCCCTTGTCCTGGGCGGCGGCGAAGGGCTGCCCTTCGAGGTCGATCCGCCACAGCGGGGACGGGTCACGGAGTACGAGGATGTCGGCGTCCAGGTAGACCAGGCGCCGGTAGGCGGGGGGAAGGAGCTCGGGCAGGAACCAGCGGCCGTAGACGTTGCGGTTCAGGTGGAGGACGAACTCGTGGTCCGAGAGGGGAAGTCCGTCGAGGTTCTCGCGGGGGAGCGGGACGAAGCGGACCCGCGTGCCCGGCGGCCAGGAGGCGAGGACGCGGGCGCGGGTGGGCGCGGTGATGCCGAGGTCGAGGACCATGATCTCCAGGGGCGCGGGGCCGGCGTAGTGGTCGATGAGCGACCGGCCCGCGACGGCCATCGGCAGCGCGTACGCCTCGTCCACCGCGAACCCCACGCACGTCCGCTCGGCGGGCGCTGCCGCGAGGTGCGTCGCCGCGCCGTCGTCGCCTGCCATCCGGCCTCCCCCGCGCTGTCCGTACGGTAGGGCAGACGGGCAGACTAGGCGCCCACCGTCCGTCGGACAGCGACGGAACCGGCCAAGCTTTGGCCAAAGCCCCTCGGGGGGGGGTCAGTCCTCGCCGCCCGCCGCCCCGCCTGCCTCCACGGCCTCCAGTGCCTCCACGGCGTCCACGGCCTCCAGTGCCTCCATCGCCTTCGAGAGCCGTTCCAGGACCCGTACGGTCTCCTCGAACGCCTCCTGGCCGCCCAGCTCCCGCGTGAGGCGGGCCGCCAGGTCCGCGTGGCCCGGTTCGATGTGCCGGATCGCGGCGCGGCCGGCCTCGGTCGGGGTGAGGAGCTTGGCGCGGCGGTGGGCCGGGTTCGGGCCGTAGGCGGCGAGGCCGTCCCGTACGAGCAGGTCGGCGACGCGCTGGACGCTCTGGCGGGTGATGCCCATGACGCGCGCGATCCCGGCGACCGGCAGCGGCTCGGTCAGTACGGCGCCGAGGACCTGCCACCGGGCGGCGGTCAGGCCGGCCGGGGCGGCCAGCTTCTCGGAGACGGCCAGGAACTGGCCGTTGAGACGGAAGACGCCCAGCGCCGTGCGGGACAGGGCCTCCTGCTGCGCGCGGGTCACGGGGTCAGTCCTCGTCCGCGTTGAGCTCGGCGAAGGCCGCCGGGTCGGAGTCGTGGAAGAGGCGGTACCAGGCGTCCCGCTTGCCCTCGTACGCGCCGAGGCGGGCGAAGATCTCGCGGGCGAAGGCGACCGGCTCGGTCGGGCCCGCGGTGATCAGGTCGCCGTCCCTGACGGCGTCCGCCTCCACGTACCGCTCGCCGCCCTTGTAACCGGTGGCCGCCAGGTAGAAGGAGGCGGCGCTGGTGTGCGGGCGGTCGTCGAGCAGGCCCTCCTTGGCGAGTCCGGCGGTGGCGCCGCAGATCGCGGCGACGGGGACACCGGCGTCGAGGAAGGCGCGGGCCTTGGCGGTGAAGGGGGCGAGCTCGTCGCCCTCGTCGTACTTCTCCGCGCCCGGGAGGATCAGCAGGGCGCTGTCCTCGGGGGCGAGGTCGGCGAGGGAGAGGTCCGGGACGATCCGGATGCCGGCGATGGTCGTGACGGGCTCCCCGGCGACCGGGCCGACCGTCGTGACGGTGTATCCGGCGCGCGCGAGCCAGGCGGTGGCATGGCCCGTCTCCCAGTCGGCGAGCGTGTCGTACACGGCGAGGTGGACGGTGGTGCGGGCGTCGGTGGTGCGGGTGGTGCTGGTCATGGCGGCCTCCCTGGCTCCGTGGGACGAATCCCCGTATGACAGGAGGCTGTCATCTGGTCAGCATGCTGTCAATGCCCTTCGGAATCCGCCGAGGGAGTCAACGTGTCGGGTCCGCCCCCGTCTCGGTGGACAAGATGGTCATGGCCCCTCCCACCTGCGCATACCTACGCTCGACGCATGACCCCTCATGTCGAACCCGACCCCCAGGCCGGTGCGGCCGTCAAAGCGGCCGACCGCGCGCACGTCTTCCACTCCTGGTCCGCCCAGGGCCTGATCGACCCGCTCGCCGTCGCCGGCGCCGAGGGTTCGTACTTCTGGGACTACGACGGCAACCGCTACCTCGACTTCACCAGCGGCCTCGTCTACACCAACATCGGCTACCAGCACCCCACGGTCGTCGCCGCCATCCAGGAGCAGGCCGGGAAGCTCGCCACCTTCGCGCCCGCCTTCGCCGTGGACGTCCGCTCCGAGGCCGCACGCCTCATCGCCGAGCGCACCCCCGGCGACCTGAACAAGATCTTCTTCACCAACGGCGGCGCCGAGGCCGTCGAGAACGCCGTCCGCATGGCCCGGCTGCACACGGGCCGTACGAAGCTGCTCTCCGCCTACCGCTCGTACCACGGCGCCACCTCCACCGCGATCAACCTGACCGGCGACCCGCGCCGCTGGGCCTCCGACACCGCCTCCGCCGGCGTCGTGCACTTCTGGGCGCCCTTCCTCTACCGCTCGCCCTTCTACGCCACCACCGAGGCGGAGGAGTGTGCGCGGGCCCTCCAGCACCTGGAGGACACCATCGCCTTCGAGGGCCCGCAGACGATCGCCGCGATCATCCTGGAGAGCGTCCCGGGCACCGCCGGCATCATGATCCCGCCGCCCGGTTACCTCGCCGGCGTGCGCGAGATCTGCGACAGGTACGGCATCGTCCTCATCCTCGACGAGGTCATGGCGGGCTTCGGCCGCACCGGCAGGTGGTTCGCCGCCGAGCACTTCGACGTCGTGCCCGACCTGCTGACCTTCGCCAAGGGCGTCAACTCGGGATACGTGCCGCTCGGCGGCGTCGCCATCAGCGAGGAGATCGCCGCCACCTTCGACAAGCGGCCCTACCCGGGCGGTCTGACCTACTCCGGTCACCCGCTGGCCTGCGCCGCCGCCGTCGCCACCATCCAGGTGATGGAGGACGAGAAGGTCGTCGAGCACGCCGCCCACATCGGCGAGACCGTCCTCGGCCCCGGCCTGCGCGAGCTCGCCGAGCGCCACCCGTCGGTCGGCGAGGTGCGCGGACTCGGCGTCTTCTGGGCGCTCGACCTGGTCCGGAACAAGGAGACCCGCGAGCCGCTCGTCCCGTACAACGCGGCGGGCGAGGCCAACGCGCCGATGGCCGCCTTCGCCGCAGAGGCGAAGAAGAACGGCCTGTGGCCCTTCGTGAACATGAACCGCACCCACGCCGTCCCCGCCTGCAACATCAGCGAGGCGGAGGCCAAGGAGGGCCTCGCCGCCCTCGACGCGGCGCTCACCGTGGCCGACCGGCACACGGTCTGACCGGCCCGCCACCGGCGCCCGGCGCACGGCGCGTGACGTGATCGGCCCTCTCCGTGGTCTCGACTAGGGTGTCCGGGAACCGGACGGAGGGGGCCGAACACATGCCCGCGAGCGGAGCTGTCACCCGCAACACCCTGCGCCGGCAGATCGCGGACGCGCTCCGTGACGAGGTCCTCGCAGGGCGTCTCCAGCCCGGCGAGGAATTCACCGTGAAACAGATAGCCGAGCAGTACGGGGTGTCCGCGACACCCGTGCGCGAGGCCCTCGTCGACCTGTGCGCCCAGGGGCTCCTCGACTCCGACCAGCACCGCGGCTTCCGCGTGCACCAGTTCTCGGTCGACGACTACCGGGGCATGGTCGAGGCCCGGATGCTCGTCGTCGACGGCATCTTCCGCCGCCACGCCCCGCGCACCACCCCGCCCCCGCAGGCCCCGCCGGGCGCCGGCACCGCCGACCCGGACGTCTCCGCCGGGGTCGCCCTCGTGTCGATACGGCGCCGGGGCGAGGCCGCCGCCCGCGCGGCCCGCGCCGGTGACCTGGACGTCCTCATCGGCTACGACATCCGCTACTGGCGCGAGCTCGGCCGGCTGGTCTCCGCCAACGACTACATCGCCGACTTCCTGCACCGGCTGCGCGTCCAGGCCTGGGTGTTCTCCGTGCCCTACCTGCGCTCCGACCGCGACCTGCTCGGCTGGCTGTGGAGCGGGCACGTCGACCTGGTGGACGCGATCACCCGAGGCGACGCGGACGGGGCCGTCGCGGTCGTACGGGAGTACAACGCGCGGTCGCTGGAGTGGGCGGACCGGCTGGACGCCCGCGCGGGTTGAGGCGGCCCTTCCGGGGGCAGTCCCCCCGTACGCGTCCCCCGTACGACCCGGCCGGACTAACCTGGCGGTCCCCTCCGGCCGATCCCCGACCGACCCGTGACCGACCCGCGACCGACCCCGACCGACCCCCGACCGACCCGCGCAACTGACGGAGAGCGAGCTTCCCTTGGCCTGTGACCTGTGGCTGGTCCCCCTCGTCGACGTGCTGTGCCACAGCCCCGACAACCCCTTCGCCGAAGAGATCGCGTCCTACGACCAGGCGCTGACCGCGGCCGGACTGCCCACCGTGCCCGTCTACGCGTACATGCCGGGGCTGTCCGGGGACGTCGCCCCCGTCGCGGGCTTCGACTACGAGGCCCTGCACTTCCTGCGCCGCGCCTATCTGCTCCAGATGTGCGGACTGCCCGTCGAACCGGTCGGCGAGCTCGGCGGGGACTACGAGCAGCTCCTGGAGATGTTCGAGGCGACCGCCCAGCAGTCCCACCTGGTGTGGCACTACGACCACGCCGGTGCCTACGTGCCGGTCGACTTCCCCGTGCCGCTGACCAACGACCGGCTCCTTGAGGGCGGCGGCCCGCTCGGCTCCTCGCACGGGCTGCTGCGGGAGCTGGAGTTCGTGGCGCCCGCGATCGGCATCGACCCGGCCAACCCGCCGGCCGCCCCGCGGCCCCCGGACCGGCCCACCGCCCTGGAGGAACCCGCCGCCCCCGTCCCGTACCAGGACGACAGCCCCTTCGCGCGCGAGCGCCACGTCTGGCTCGGCCTGCACGCGGCGGCGACCCGGAGCCTCGGCCAGGGCTCGATGATCATCCTGAGCTAGCGGCCGCCCGTGCCGGACCGGCCCCGCCCCCCGAGCGTCAGGCCACTGTCACCTGGGTAGCGATACGGCCACCTGGGTACCGATACGGCCAGGGGGGCGCCGTACCCGTACGGGACCCCCCGTACGGGACCACGGACCCCCGTGCGGGGCACCCGCCCTCGTACGTCAGGCCCCCCGCCACGCCGTCAGCGCGGCTCCGGCGGGCGCTGCCGGGGCATGTTGGGCCGCGTGCCCGGCGGCAGCGGGAAGCGGCCCGGCGGGTGGCTGGTCTCGGGCCGGGACGGGGCCGTGCCCACCGACTGCAGGGCCAGCGGCGCCGGGCCCGAGCGGAACTCGACCATCCAGTCGGCGGTCTCCGCCCGTACGAGCTCGGTCACGTCCTCCGAGAAGCGGCGCAGCACGCCCAGGCAGCGCTCGGCGGCCTCGCCGGCCGTGCCCTCGGTGGGGCCGAGGACCTCGCGCACGCTCTCCGACGCCCAGTCGAACTGGAGGGCCTGGAGCCGCCGCTGCACCGCCTGGGCGGTGGCCATGTCCCTGATCCAGCCGGAGGTCAGGCCGAAGTAGCGGTCGCAGGCCAGGCAGGCGGCGCCGACGAGCAGCGAGAGGTAGCCCCACGCGGCCGTGCCCTCGGCGGCTCCGGTGAGGTCGAGCAGCGGCAGCGCGGCCCCGGCGATCACCCCGAGGGCGGTGCCGACGCGCAGCGCGCGGGCGCAGCGGCGCTTCCAGACGCGGTCGGAGAGATACCACTCGGCGGTGCGCAGCGCGTTCGACTCGACCCAGCGGTAGAGCTCGTCGAGGCGTTCGGCGGGCTCGCCCCAGTCGCCCAGGGGGAAGGGCGCCCCGGTCAGGTCGCGGTGGACGGCCGGACGTCCGGGCTTCCCCGGGCCGCCGGGCAGCCCCGGAGGGCCGGGCTGCCCCGGGGGCGGGGGCGTGTCCGGACCTTCGGGATTCCCCGGCTGCGGCTGCATGTCCGGCTGCTGGCTCACCGGGGAACTCCTCTGTTCAGCTCAGCGCTCGTGTCCTTCTGTGACGTGCGGTGCACGTGGTGCCTGCCCTTCCTACCGCCGAATGGTGGGCTGTGGGCCCGGAATCCCGGGATTTCCGCCCGCAAGAGGGTGTTGATCAGGTAGAGGAGCCCGCAGTTTCTCACTCGAAAGAGTTGTGTCGGCGCCCCGCTCCGCGAGCACGTAGGCTCGGTTCACCGAGACGTCGAACGTTTGGAGTGACCGTGATCCCCGGTGGTGGCCAGCCCAACATGCAGCAGCTCCTCCAGCAGGCCCAGAAGATGCAGCAGGACCTCGCCCGCGCCCAGGAGGAGCTCGCGGCGACCGAGGTCGAGGGGCAGGCGGGCGGTGGCCTGGTCAAGGCGACCGTGACCGGCTCGGGCGAGCTGCGCGGCCTGGTGATCGACCCCAAGGCGGTCGACCCGGAGGACACCGAGACGCTCGCCGACCTGATCCTGGCCGCGGTGCAGGCCGCCAACGACAACGCCCAGCAGCTGCAGCAGGCCAAGCTGGGTCCGCTGGCGCAGGGCCTCGGCGGCATGCCGGGCCTCGGATTCTGATCCGCTGCGGATCCGCTCTGACCCGCTTCTGGTCCGCTTCTGATGCGCTTCTGATCCGCTTCCGAACCGCGGGGGCCTGCGCTCCGCCGGGCGTCCGACCCGTACGCCGTCGTTCCCGTACGGCCTCTTCTGATCCGTACACCTACTGCGGCTGCTGTCCAGCCATTACCGTAAGAATCAAGCACTCCCGAAGGGCGTTCCGTTGTACGAAGGCGTGGTTCAGGACCTCATCGACGAACTGGGCAGGCTGCCCGGCGTCGGTCCCAAGAGCGCCCAGCGGATCGCCTTCCACGTCCTCCAGGCCGAGCCGACCGACGTGCGGCGGCTCGCGCAGGCGCTCCTGGAGGTCAAGGAGAAGGTCAGGTTCTGCGCGGTCTGCGGCAACGTGGCGCAGCAGGAGCTGTGCAACATCTGCCGCGACGCGCGCCGGGACCAGACGGTCATCTGCGTGGTCGAGGAGCCGAAGGACGTCGTGGCGATCGAGCGGACCCGGGAGTTCCGCGGGCGCTACCACGTGCTCGGCGGCGCGATCAGCCCCATCGAGGGCGTCGGCCCGGACGACCTGCGCATCCGCGAGCTGCTCGCCCGCCTCGCGGACGGCACGGTCACCGAGCTGATCCTGGCCACCGACCCCAACCTGGAGGGCGAGGCCACCGCGACGTACCTGGCGCGGATGATCAAGCCCATGGGCCTGAAGGTGACCCGTCTGGCCAGCGGTCTGCCGGTCGGCGGTGACCTGGAGTACGCCGACGAGGTCACCCTGGGACGTGCCTTCGAGGGGCGGCGGCTGCTAGATGTATGACGACGACCGGGTCCGTGCGCGCGACGGCGCACTCGCAGGGAGGCTCCTCGATGTCTGATCCCACGCTGCACTCCATCACGCAGGACCCGGACGACTTCGCCGTCCAGATCGCTGACTCGATCGAGAGCTTCATCGTCGCGACGACCGAGGTCGCCAAGGGCGACGAGCCGGGCAGCGCGGTGCCCTTCCTGCTCCTGGAGCTCTCCCAGCTGCTGCTCGCGGGCGGGCGGCTCGGGGCGCACGAGGACTTCGTCCCGGAGGAGCAGTACGAGACCGACACGGGCCCCGACATGGACGTGGACGAGCTGCGCGAGCGGTTCGCGGGGCTCCTGGAGCCGGTGGACGTCTTCTCCGAGGTCTTCGACCCGTACGAGCCGCGCAAGGCGCCGGTGCCGGCCCGGATCTCCGACAGCCTCGCCGACATCATCACGGACCTGCGGCACGGCCTCGCCCACTACCGGGCGGGCCGTACGAGCGAGGCGCTGTGGTGGTGGCAGTTCTCGTACTTCTCGAACTGGGGGCCCACCGCCTCCGCCACCCTGCGCGCGCTGCAGTCCCTGATCGCCCACATCCGCCTCGACCAGCCGCTCGCCGAGCTCGACGGGCTCGACACGGACGAGGACCTCACGGAGGAGGACCTCGCGGAGGAGGCGGGACGCGTGATGGCCCGGGAGATCGCGGGCCCGCTGGGTCTGGTGCGGCGCAAGGCATAGGGGCCGGGGCGGGGCCGGGGCGGGGACTGGGACGGGACCTGAAGCGGCCCGCCCTCTACGGCCGTCCTGCCCCCAGCCGTCCTGCCCACCACCCCTCCCGCCCTACAGCCGTCCCGCCCTACAGCCGTCCCGCCTCCACGATGCGGCGCAGGAAGCGGCGCGTGCGCTCGTGCGTCGGGGCGCCGAAGACCTCCGCCGAGGTGCCGCGCTCCAGGATCACGCCGTTCTCCAGGAAGCAGACCTGGTCGGCGACCTCGCGGGCGAAGCCCATCTCGTGGGTGGCGATGACCATCGTCATGCCCTCCTCCTTGAGGTCCCTCACCACGCTCAGGACCTCGCCGACGAGCTCCGGGTCGAGCGCCGCCGTCACCTCGTCGAGCAGCAGCAGGCGCGGCCGGTTCGCGAGGGCGCGGGCGATGGCCACGCGCTGCTGCTGGCCGCCGCTGAGCCGGTCCGGGTACTCGCCCGCCTTGCCGGCGAGTCCGAGCCGGTCGAGCAGCTCGCGGGCCCGCTCCTCGGCCTCCCGGCGCTCGGTGCGGTGGACCCGGCGCGGGGCGAGCGTGATGTTGTCGAGCACGCTCATGTGCGGGAACAGGTTGTACGCCTGGAAGACGACGCCGATCCGGCGCCGTACGGCATCGGGGTCCGTGCGCGGATCGGTGATCTCCTCGCCGTCGAGGAAGATCGCGCCGTCGTCGATCTCCTCCAGGAGGTTGGAACAGCGCAGCAGCGTCGACTTCCCGGAGCCGGAGGCGCCGATGAGGACCGTGACGGTGTGCTGCGGGACCTCCAGGTCGACATCGCGCAGGACCACCGTGGAGCCGTACGTCTTGCGGACGGATTCGAGCCGGAGGACGGGGTCCGTCGTGCCGTGCGTCTCCGTCGTGCCGTGCGTCTCCGTCATACCGTGCCTCCCTGCGACTGGCGCCGGTTCATCCGCGCCGTGACCCAGTCGGTGAACCGGGTCATGGGAATGGTCAGCACGACGAACACCAGGCCCGCGACGACGTACGGGGTGTAGTTGAAGGTCTTGCTGGCCAGGATCTGCGCCGCGTACACGGCGTCGACCGCGCCCGCGATGGAGACCAGGCCGGTGTCCTTCTGGAGCGAGACCAGGTCGTTCAGGAGCGGCGGCACCACGCGCCGTACGGCCTGCGGCAGCACCACGAAGCGCATGGTCTGCGCGCTCGACAGGCCGAGCGATCGGGCGGCGGCCCGCTGGCTGGGGTGGACGCTCTCGATGCCGGCCCGGAAGACCTCCGCCATGTACGCCGAGTAGGTCAGGGACAGCGCGATGCCGCCCAGCACGACCGGGTCGGTGGGGACGCCCTGGAGGCGCAGCGCGGGCAGGCCGAAGATCACCGCGAGCAGGCAGATGATGAGCGGCAGGCCGCGGAAGAAGTCGACGTACGCGGTGGCCAGGGCGCGCAGCGGGAAGAGCGCCGGGCCGCGCAGGGTGCGGGCGACGGCGAGCAGCAGGCCGAGGACGAGGGTGACGGCGCCGCAGACGGCGAGCAGGCGGAGGTTGAGCCAGAGGCCGTCGAGCACCAGGGGGAGCGCCTGGCGCGCGTACCCCGCGTCGAAGAACGTCTCCTTGGTGCGCGGCCAGCCGGGGGAGCCGGTGACGACCACGTACAGGACGGCCAGGGTGACGAGGGTGCTCAGCGCGGCGACGGCCGTCGCGCGGCGGGTGCGGGAGCGCTTGAAGCGCTCGCGCTCGATGCGTCGCGCGGACGGGGTGTACGCGTCCGGGGCCCGGTCCTGGTCCTGGTGCCGGTCCTGGCCGTGGCCCTGGCGCTGGCCGTGGTCCGGGGCCTGGTCCTGGTCCTGGGCCCGGACCTGGTCCTGGCCCAGGGGGCCCTTCCCGTGGGCGTCGTCCTGGGGCGCGTCTTCCTTGGTGACGGTCACTTCAGCACCGGTGCGCCCGCCGCGTCGGACAGCCACTGCTTCTCGATGGCGGCGAGGGTGCCGTCCGCGCGCAGGGCGTCGACGGCCCGGGAGACGCAGGAGGTGAGTGCGGAGCCCTTGTCGAGGACGAGGCCGAACTGCTCCTTGGCGCCCGCGCCGGGCGTGGTCTGGAACTGGCCGACGACCTTGGCCTCGGGGACCTCGGCGCCGGTGATGTAGAACGCGGTGGGCAGGTCCACGACGATCGCGTCGACCTGGCCGTTCTTGAGCGCGGCCTTGGCGAGGTCGTTCTTCTGGAAGACGGAGGGCCGCTGCTGTGGCTTGATCTGCTCGTTGATGACGTCGAGGCTGGTCGTGCCGACCTGCGCGCCGAGCTTGGCGCCCTTGAGCTCGGCGAGGGTGGTCGCCTTGGCCGCCTTGGAGTCCTTGAGCGCGATGACGGCCTGGCGGACGTCGTAGTAGCCGGTGGACAGGTCCACGGCCTTGCGGCGGTCCTCGTTGATGGAGACCTGGTTGATGTCGAAGTCGAAGGTCTTCTCGCCGGGCGCGAAGGCGTTGTTGAAGGCGACCTTCTGCCAGACGACGTCCTCCTTGGCGAAGCCGAGCTTCCGGGCGACCGCGTAGGCGACGGCGGACTCGTAGCCCTTGCCGTTGGCCGGGTCGTCGTCCTGGAACCAGGGTGCGTACGCGGGCGTGTCGGTGCCGACGGTCAGCTTTCCCTTGGCCTTGGTGGCCAGCGCGTCCGGGGCGCAGGACGCGGGCGTGCCCGCGGCCGAGGCGGAACCGGACGCGGACGCGGCACCGGACGGGCCGGAGCCGCCGGCCTCGGGCTGCGGCGCGCAGGCGGACGTGGCGAGGGCGACGAGCGCGGTGGCGGCGGCGGTGACGGCGCCGGCGGCGAGGCGGGAGGCAGGACGCATGGCGGGAGATTCGCACCCGGGAAGGGAAGGTGTCCAGGTCACGCCCATGTGGTCTCGTATGGCGGACGTTTGTGAAGGGCGTGTTTCCTGCCCCCAGGCCCTGGTCAGGGCGGTGCGGGGCCGTGAGCCCCGGTCCGTTTCGGTCCGCTGTCCGAACAGGGAATCTCACCATCTGATATCACGGTGGCGTTTTCCGGTCCCTCGTTAGACTGAACCGACCGCAGTGCCAGCTGTGGCAAGGACTGAGCGAGGAGCGCACGTGGGCCTTGTCGTGCAGAAGTACGGAGGCTCCTCCGTTGCCGATGCCGAAGGCATCAAGCGCGTCGCCAAGCGGATCGTGGAAGCCAAGAAGAACGGCCACCAGGTGGTCGTCGTGGTTTCCGCGATGGGCGACACGACGGACGAGTTGATCGATCTCGCCGAGCAGGTATCGCCGATGCCGGCCGGCCGTGAGTTCGACATGCTGCTGACCGCCGGAGAGCGGATCTCCATGGCCCTGCTGGCCATGGCGATCAAAAACCTGGGCCACGAGGCCCAGTCGTTCACGGGCAGCCAGGCCGGTGTCATCACCGACTCGGTCCACAACAAAGCGCGCATCATCGATGTCACGCCGGGCCGCATCCGCACCGCGCTCGACGAGGGCAACATCGCCATCGTCGCCGGCTTCCAGGGCGTGTCCCAGGACAAGAAGGACATCACCACCCTGGGCCGCGGCGGCTCCGACACCACCGCCGTCGCCCTGGCCGCCGCGCTCGACGCCGAGGTCTGCGAGATCTACACGGACGTCGACGGCGTCTTCACCGCCGACCCGCGCGTGGTGAAGAAGGCGAAGAAGATCGACTGGATCTCCTTCGAGGACATGCTGGAGCTCGCCGCCTCCGGCTCCAAGGTGCTGCTGCACCGGTGCGTCGAGTACGCACGCCGCTACAACATCCCGATCCACGTCCGCTCCTCCTTCTCGGGGCTGCAGGGCACGTGGGTCAGCAACGAACCGACAGGGGACTCCAAGGTGGAGCAGGCCATCATCTCCGGTGTCGCCCACGACACCTCCGAGGCGAAGATCACCGTCGTCGGCGTGCCGGACAAGCCGGGCGAGGCCGCGGCGATCTTCCGGGCCGTCGCGGACGCCGAGATCAACATCGACATGATCGTGCAGAACGTGTCCGCCGCCTCCACCGGTCTGACGGACATCTCCTTCACCCTCCCCAAGGCCGAGGGCCGCAAGGCCATCGACGCCCTGGAGAAGACGAAGGCCACGATCGGCTTCGACTCGCTGCGCTACGACGACCAGATCGGCAAGATCTCCCTGGTCGGCGCCGGGATGAAGACGAACCCGGGCGTCACCGCGGACTTCTTCCGCGCGCTGTCCGACGCGGGCGTCAACATCGAGCTGATCTCCACCTCCGAGATCCGCATCTCGGTCGTCACCCGCGCCGACGACGTCAACGAGGCCGTGCGTGCCGTCCACACCGCCTTCGGTCTGGACAGCGACTCGGACGAGGCCGTCGTCTACGGCGGCACCGGTCGCTGACCTCGTGGTGACATCTTGACGAGCCGCGGGCCGGCGCTCGCGGTCGTGGGAGCGACCGGGGCCGTCGGGGCGGTGCTGCTCCAGACGCTCACGCACCACGCGGACGTCTGGGGCGAGATCCGACTCCTCGCCTCCCCCCGCTCGGCCGGCCGCAAGCTGGCCGTACGGGGGGAGGAGTGCGAGGTTCTCGCCCTGAGCGAGGAGAACCTGACCGGCGTCGACCTCGCCCTCTTCCTCGTGCCCGACGCCGTGGCGGCGCAGTGGGCACCGATCGCCGCTGCCAAGGGAGCGGTGGTCGTGGACACCTCGGCCGCGTTCCGGGCCGACCCGGACGTGCCGCTGGTGGTCCCCGAGATCAATCCGCACGCCGTACGGATCCGGCCGCGGGGCATCGTCGCGAGCCCCGGCTGCTCCACCCTGGCGCTGATCGTCGCCGTGGGCGCCCTGCACGCCGAGTTCGGGCTCACCGAGATCGTCGTCACCGTCCAGCAGGCCGCCAGCGCCGCCGGAGGGGCGGGTGCGCAGGCCCTGCGCCGGCAGCTGGCCCTGGTCGCCGGCAGCGAGCTCGGCACCCACCCCGGAGACGTACGGCGGGCGGTCGGCGACCACGCCGGCCCCTTCCCCGGTCCCCTCGCCCTCAACGTGCTGCCCTGGTCGGGCGTGCCCGCCGCGGACGGCTGGTCCTCGGAGGAGCTGGGCATCCGGGACGAGGCCCGCAGGATCCTGGACCTGCCGGGGCTGCGGGTCGCGGCCACCTGCGTCCGGGTCCCCGTCGTGACCGGACACTCGGCCTCCGTGCACGCCCGCTTCGAGCGGCCGGTCACCGTGGCCCGCGCCCACGAGATCCTGGCCACCTCGCCCGGCGTGGTGCTGTACGACGATCCCGCGGCGGGTGACTTCCCGACGCCCGCGGACGTGGTGGGCACCGACCCGACGTGGGTCGGACGCGTGCGCGGGTCGATGGACGACGAGCGGGCGCTCGAGTTCTTCGTGTGCGGGGACAACCTGCGCAAGGGGGCCGCGCTGAACGCCGTACAGATCGCGGAGCGCATCGCGGGCGAGTCCCCTCGGCCGTGACGCGGTGCCCTTCGTCCGTCGTCGCCCGGGTGTCCGGAAATCGGCATCGCCTCACCGCTCGTCTTTGTAGGCTCTGTGAAGACCTTGAAGACCTTGTGAGCAAATCGGCGTCGGATGCCTCTTGATCAGGTCAGATGTCCTGGACGACGATGCTCTTCCCTCCCCTCTGCAACCAGTGGTCGGGCGGGAGCGTCTTCGCGTGCACCCAGGAGCATGTGACGTGGAGCACGCCGCACAAGCGGGCATCGGGGAGAACGGGTACGCATGAGGGCAAACGACGCACCGTCAAAAACGGTGGCGTACGCGTACAACCCTGACGGGGGGAAGCGTGTCCAACAGGCGTGGCAGAGGTACTCGACATCGCGGCGGTCATCCCGCTGCACAGCACCGCGGTGCGCCCGCTCCGGCGGCCGCGCCCGGTCAGCGGCATGCCGGTGATCGCGCCCATGCCGATCAGGACCCGCCCGGCCGCCGTGAGCGGCATTCCGGCGCCCCGCGAGGGCGCTGACGACACGATGGCTGCCGGTACCACCGTCGACCACCTCACCGAGACCTACCGCGCCCACTACCGCTCGCTGCTCGGCCTCGCCGCGCTCCTCCTCGACGACACGGCCTCCTGCGAGGACGTCGTGCAGGAGGCCTTCATCCGCGTGCACTCGGCGCGCAACCGGGTGCGCGACCCCGAGAAGACGCTGGCCTATCTGCGGCAGACCGTCGTCAACCTCTCGCGCTCCGCGCTGCGCCGGCGCATCCTCGGCCTCAAGCTGCTCTCCAAGCCCATGCCCGACATGGCGAGTGCGGAGGAGGGCGCCTACGACCAGCTGGAGCGGGACGCGCTCATCAAGGCCATGCGCGGACTCCAGCGGCGGCAGCGCGAGGTCCTGGTGCTGCGATACTTCGCGGACATGACGGAGGCACAGGTCGCCGAGACCCTCGGAATCTCGCTGGGCTCGGTCAAGGCGTACGGCTCGCGCGGCATCGCGGCGCTCCGCATAGCCATGGAGGCCGCGTCATGAGCGGGCCGATGGGCGGACCGCCGGACGGGCCGATGAGCGGGCCGCTGGGCGGGCGCGGTGAGCGGGGGGAGCACGCCGGGCCGCGGGAGATCCAGGGGGGCGAGGGGGCGCGGGAGCCGCAGGAGGCCCGGGGGGCCCAGGAGCCGCAGGATCCCCACGAGCTCCAGGAGCCTCAGGAGCCCCACGAGCTTCAGGAGCCGCACGATCTGCGCAAGCCCCAGGGGCGCGACGACCACGACGAGCACGGCCGGGACGATCAGGGTGATCGGCGCGGCGACGACCAGGACGACCTGAGTGGACGCGGGATGGTGAACGAAGCGCCGGGCGAAGCGCCGGAGAACGGCATGCCCGACGAGCTGGCGCTGCGGCGGCTGCTCCAGGGCGCGGTGGCCGGTCTCGAGCCCTCCGAGGGCGCGCTCGACCACCTCCGTCGCGCCGTGCCCGCCCGCCGCGCTCGCAAGCGGCAGGCCGTGGTCGGCATGGCCGCCGCGATCGTCCTCGTCGGCACCGCCGTGCCGGCCCTGGTGCACGTGGCCTCGTCCGGGGGGATCTCCGCCGACCAGCCGGTCAACGCCGGGCACGGCGAGCAGGCCCAGGGCGGCACCGGCACCGAGACCGGCATCGAGGGCGGCCAGAAGAGCGCAGTCCCGCCGTCCGGCACCCCCGAGCCCAGTGAGGGCGAGGCGGAGGGCGCCGGAAAGCCCACCGCGTCGGCGGAGGGCCCCGGCGGCGGCGCCGACGGCGGCAGCACCGCCCCGTCCGGCTCCTCGGACGAGCGGCCGGCCTGCGCGGCCGACCAACTGGCCGTCAGCTCCGTCGAGACCGGCCCCCCCGACTCCACGGGGAAGGTGTACGGCACCTTCCGCATCGCCAACGTCTCCGGCCGCGACTGTCTGGTCGGCGACGGCCTGGTCGGCTTCGAGGCGCGGGGCGCGGCCGACCAGTCGAAGATCACGGTCGTCGAGCACACCTCCGGCGACGCCGCGAGCGGTCTGCCCGACCCCTCGCAGGAGTCGACCTCGCTGCTGCTCACCCCGGCCAACGCCTACGAGGTGCGCTTCGCCTGGGTGCCCAGCGAGACCTGCCCCACCACGGGCCCCAACCCGACGCCGACCCCGACCCCGACCCCGGACGGCGGCTCGTCCTCGAGCGGCGGCGCCACCGGCTCGACGGGCACGAGCCCCGACGGCAACGTCTCCCCCCAGCTCGGCACGGACGGCACCCCGGCGGACGGCAGCGTCGAGGTGACCCACACCGCCGACCCGGGCGCCCCGGTCGCGGCGGCCACCATCCCCCACGCGTGCGCCGGCACCATCTACCGGACCGGGGTCCTGGACGCCTCCTGAGCGCCGGGCCGGGGTCCTGGACGTCTCTTGGAGGGCCCGACCGGGGCCCTGACGCCTCCTGAGCGCCCCACCGGGGGGCCTGGACGCTTCCGAGCGGGAGACCTCCCGCGAGCCATGGGTAGGGCCCCGTGCGCCCCGCGGCCTACCGCCTCTGCAAGCTCTACGCCTCTGCGCCTTTACAGCCCGAGGGTGGCGTCTCTACAGCCCGAGGGCGGCGTCCCGGGATGCCTCCACCTCGCGGCGGAGCAGCCGGAACCACATGAAGACCACGAAGCCGGCGAAGACGAACCACTCGGCCGTGTAGCCCAGGTTCTGGAACGCCTTCACGTCCAGACCGGTGCCCGCGGCGGCCGCCGCCGGAACCGGGGTGAGCCCGGCGGGGGAGTCCGTGAGGGTGACCCAGGCGTCGTAGACGTCGTACGACACCACGTTCACCAGGGACGCCGCGCTGATCATGCCGAGCTGACCCTCGGGCAGGCCGCCCGCCGCGTGGACCCCTTTCGTGCCCGCGTTCTCCGAGGCCTGGAGCGCACCCGTCACGGTGACCTCTCCGGACGGCGGGGCCGGAGCCTTGCCGCCCGACGGCAGCCAGCCGCGGACCACGGGCAGCGCCTTGCCGCCGTCCGTCCTCAGGAGCGTCAGCACGTACGAGCCGGAGCGGCCGTCCAGCTCACGGCCCGGGACCAGGAACTGCTCCCCGTACCGCCCGCTGGCCCGCGCGATCCGGCCGGAGGTCTCCTTGTCCACCGGAAGCAACGCGTCCAGCGCCTCGGCCGACCGGGTCGACGGATCGGGCCGCTGCTCCGCCTCCCGGTGGGAGTCGACGCGGTCCTCGAACTTGCCCATCTGCCAGGTCCCCATGAACAGGCAGAACGGGATGGCGAGGAGGACGAAGACGTTGATCCCCCACCAGCGGGGCGTTCTCAGGAACCGGTACACGCTCCCACGGTACGCAAGACCGCTCAGTCCACCTCCTTCCGGGTCCCCTGCGGCGCCGGCGTCCCCAGGTGACGGGCCGCGAAGTCCAGGTCGAGGGCGACCTGCTTGATCCGCTCGTCGACCACGAGCGAGCCGTGCCCCGCGTCGTACCGGTACACCTCGTGCACCGCGCCGCGGGCGGCCAGCCGGTCGACGTAGTTGTCGATCTGCCGGATCGGGCAGCGCGGGTCGTTGACGCCGGCCGAGATGTGCACCGGTGCCTTCACCGCGTCCACGTACGTCAGCGGCGAGGAGGCGGCGAACCGCTCCGGCACCTCATCCGGCGAGCCGCCGAGGAGGGTGCGGTCCAGAGCCTTCAGCGCCTCCATCTCGTCCTCGTACGCCGTCACGTAGTCGGCGACGGGCACCGCGGCGAGGCCGACCGCCCAGGCGTCCGGCTGGGTGCCGAGGCCGAGCAGGGTGAGATAGCCGCCCCAGGAGCCGCCGGCCAGGACCAGCCGCTCGGGGTCGGCGAGGCCGCTGTCCACCGCCCACTCGCGGACCGCGGCGATGTCCTCCAGCTCGATCAGGCCGACCCGGTGCTTGAGCGCGTCCGTCCACTCCCGGCCGTAGCCGGTGGAGCCGCGGTAGTTCACCCGCACCACCGCGTAGCCGTGGTCGACCCAGGCGGCGGGGCCGGAGGCGAAGGCGTCGCTGTCGTGCCACGCCGGGCCGCCGTGCACCTCGAAGACCGTCGGGAACGGGCCCTCGCCCTCGGCCGGGCGCTGCACCAGGGCGTGCACCCGGCCTCCCGGCCCCTCCACCCACACGTCCTCCACCGGCACCGACGGGGGCGCCTTGGGGCCGGGAGGGTCGAGCACGACCGAGCCGTCCGTGGACCGCACCACCGGCGGGTGGGCGGCCGAGGACCACAGATACTCCACGGAGCCGTCGGGGCGGGCCGTCGCGCTCGACACCGACCCGGCCGGGGTCTCCACCCGGACCAGGGCGCCGGTGGCGATCTCGTACCGCCACAGCTCGCTGCGGGCCTCGAAGCTGTGCACGATCAGCAGCCCCGAGCCGTCCGGATACCACTCGGCCGACACGTCACCCGGCAGGTCGAGCCGCAGATCGGTCTCCGTGCCCGTGGCCACGTCCCACAGCATCGGTTCCCAGCGGCCGCGCCGCTGGTGCCCCACGAGCAGCAGCGTCTCCCCGGCCACCGGGGCGAAGCCGAGGACGCTCAGGCCCAGCTCCTCCGTACCGCCCTTGGTGTCGTCCAGCTCGGCCACCACCGACGCGTCCGCCGCGCGCAGGACCCGGATCGCCGAGTGCATCGCGTCGCCGTGTTCCGTGTGCTCGACGGCGATCAGGCTGGAGTCGTACGACAGGTCGCCGACCCCGGCCGACTGCCGGTGCCGGTAGATCTCCACCGGTGCCTCGGCGCCCGGCCGCAGCAGATGCACCGTCGACCCGTCCTCGTCGGTCGAGCGGCCCACGACGACCGTGCCGTCCCGGCCGATGGCGAGGCCCGCGGGATAGGACGGCTCGAGCCCCGGCACGGCGGGCTCGTCCGCGCCGCCGTCGAACGGCTGGCGCATCCACACCCCGAACTCGTCGCCGTCGCTGTCCTTGAACCACCAGATCCACCGGCCGTCCGGGCTCAGCGTGCCGTCCGTCGTCCCGTTCGGCCGGTCGGTGACCTGCCGCTGCCGGCCGGTCGCCCGGTCCCATGCGTACAGCTCGTACGTCCCCGTCGCGTTCGACACGAACAGCGAACGGTCCGGTGCCTCCTCCGCCCACTCCGGCAGCGAGACCCGCGGCGCGCGGAACCGCTGCTCCCAGAGCGGCGCGTCCGCGAACCCCTCGAACGCCGAGCCGCTGTCCGTCCTGCTGTCATCGGTCGACTTGCCGTCGGCCGGCCTGTCCTCGGTCGACCTGTCCTCGGCCAGCCTGTCGTCGGTCGACCTGTCCTCGGTCGACCTGGCGTCGTTGCTCTCAGTCATGGAGCCATCATGCTCCGCGCGACCGACAAAGTGTTCGGCGTGCGACCAACCTGTGGATAACTCCCGCCGATGTCCTCGATCAAGCGGTCGGGCGCGGCGCTCCGAGCCGTTCAGCCTGATCACGGCGCGCCCGCTCGCCAGATCCACCGTCGAGCGGTGCGGCGGGGCTCCGTCCTTCTCGTCGTCGCGCATCACGAGGGAGCCCCCCGCCTCGGCACGTCACGCCTCGGCCATCTCCCGTCGCAGCAGGCCTGGTTGTCGGATGCGGTGTCTACGATGACGACATGATCGCCTACGTCGTGGCCGCCGTCTTCCTCGCCCTGTTCGGGGCCGGTGTGCTGCGCGACCGGCGGCGCTTCAGCAACGCGGTCTACCTCGGCCTGGCCGTCACCTTCCTCTGCCTCGGCCTGCTCGCCGGCCTGCGGGACGCCCCGCCCGGCGTCGCCGTCACGGTCATGGTCGTCGTGCTGCTCGTGCTCGCCCTCGGCCCGGTCGCGCTCGCCGGGCTGCTGTGCGCCAACGGCGTCCAGATGGTCCGCAAGGAAGGCAGCCGCCCCGCCAACCTGCTCTCGCTGCTCGCCGGACTCGGCATCTTCGGCGTCATGGCCCTGATGGCCGCCGCCGTCGTCTCCCACTCGAAGACGTTCGTCATCGTCGTCGGCACCCTGCTGATGGTCCTCGGCTACGTCTCCTTCCTCTTCCTCTGCTTCATCGGCTACGCCTTCCTCTACGGCCGCATGCGCATCCGCCGCGACGCCGACTACGTCGTCGTCCTCGGCTCCGGCCTGATAGGCGGCCGCCACGTACCGCCGCTGCTCGCGAGCCGTCTGGAGCGGGGCCGCCAGGTGTACGAGACGCTGGCGAAGCGCCGGGAGGTGGACCGGACCCCGGTGCTCGTCACCTCCGGTGGCCGCGGTCCCGACGAGGAGCTGGCCGAGTCGCACGCCATGGCCGACTACCTGGTGGAACGCGGTTTTCCGGCCGACCGGATCGTGCGTGAGGACCGCTCGCGGACCACAGAGGAGAACATGCTCTTCAGCAAGGCCCTCATGGAGGCGGAGCGGCCCGGAGCGGAGTGCGTGATCGTCACCAACAACTTCCACGCCTTCCGGGCCGCCCTGATGGCGCGGAAGGCGGGCGTGAACGGCCAGGTGGTGGGCTCGCCGACCGCCGCGTACTTCTGGCCGAGCGCGACCATCCGCGAGTTCGCCGCGATCTTCCTCGAGTACCGGGCGGTGAACCTGGGCATCTGCCTGGGCCTGGTCCTGATGGGCTGCCTCGCGTACGTCATGGCGTGACGGCGGCGGAGGGACCGCGGCGGAGGGACCGGGGCGGCTCGGCGGGACCGGGGCGGCTCGGAGCCACCCGGCCGGCTCGGCGGGACCGCTCCGCACCGGCCCGGCCCCGAGGGACGGCCGGCCGGCCCCGGCGTCATCCCGCGTGTCGGACACCTCCCGGCGTCCTAGGCTGAAGGGGACGCCATGTGCGGATGCGTGGGCGGAGACGGCATGCGGGAGCGTGCGGAGGCGCGGCGGCCCGAGGGCCCGGAGGCGACGTCATGAGAGCACGACACCACTTCCACATCGACTACCGGGGCCACTCGGTCAGCGCCACCGTCCAGACCGGTCACAAACCGGTGGTCGAGGTCCTCGTCGACGGCAAGGAGACGGGCTATGCCACGACCCACGCCGACCGCCCGGTCACCGTCCACGTCGAGCTGCCGACGGAACCGCCGACCCCCGTGGCCGTCCGCGCGACCCCGGGCCCGGGCATGCCGCGCTGTCTGCTGCTCGGTCCCGAGGACCAGGAGGGTCATGTGATGGCCCCTCGTGCCTACTGAGGCCGGACGCGCCCCTGGCCGGGGCGGTCAGCTGAGCCAGGCCATCCCGATCAGCAGGAAGACGACGAAGGCGACGGCTCCGGCGACGGCGGCGGTCCTGCGGGGCCGGCGCCGTGAGATCGCGGCCAGCGGATTCTCGGCGGGCGCCTGAGCCCGCCGGACCCGCGCAGCCGAGGGCGCGGGCGGCGCCATGGGTACGGCCCCGCGCTGCTGCGGGATCCCGTGGGGGATACCGGAGGGCGCGGCGTGGGCAGCGGTGTGCGGCGCCGGCCGCGGCGGCGCCTGGGGAACCATCTGGGGTGCCGTGTGCGGCGCGTGCGGCACCGTGTGGGGTGCCGTGTGCGGTGCCGTCTGCGGTACGGCCTGGGGCAGCGGCATCGGACGGTCGCGCCAGGCCCCGGACGCGAACCAGTCGGCGATGGCCTGTGCACCGGGGCGCTGCTCGGGCTGCTTGGCGAGCAGCGTCAGCAGGAATCCCTCGAACGCGGCCGGTATCGGCACCCCGAGCTGCCGCGGCGGCGTCGGCGGGGTGTCGATGTGCTGGTACAGCAGCGCCGTGGCGGTGTCGGCGCGGAACGGAGGCTGGCCCGTCAGCAGTTGGTAGAGGACGCAGCCGAGCGAGTACACGTCGGACGCGGGCGATGCGGGCCGTCCGAGCGCCCGCTCGGGCGCGAGGTAGAGCCCGGTGCCCACGATCTGCCCGGTGGTGGTGAGCCCGGCCGAGGGGTCGTCGACGAAGCGCGCGATGCCGAAGTCGGCCAGCTTCACCGTGCCGTCGGCGTCCATCAGGAGGTTGCCGGGCTTGATGTCCCGGTGCACCACGCCCTGCTTGTGGGCCGCGGCGAGCCCGGCCGCCGCGTGCGCGGCCACCGTCGCGACCTGCTCGGCGGACAGCACCGTGGGTCTCGCCCGGTCACCGGCCAGGCTGTCGCCGTCCACCAGTTCCATGACGAGGAACAGTTTTCCGTCCCACGTACCGAAGTCGAAGACGCCGACCACATGGGGATGGCTGAGCCGCGCCGCGGTCTGCGCCTCCATCCGGAACCGGTCGGCCGCCGAGGGGTCGTGGTCCTGACCCAGCATCAGCTTCACGGCGACGTCCCGCCCGAGCACTTCGTCGGTCGCCCGCCACACCTCGCCCATGCCGCCACGCCCGACGCACACTTGGAGCCGATATCGGTCCGCGACCAGCACCTGAAGACCCACCCTTCCCTTGGACGCCTCATCGTAGAGCGGTTTTTGAAGGGTCCTTGCGGCGGGCCGGAATGCTACGGACCAGTGGGAGGCAGCGCTCGACTCTCCCGTACGACTCCGTCAGAGGTTTCAGGGGCCGGCAGGCACCTCACCAAGGATCTCGGCCAGAGTGAGCGACCCGTCGGCCCACTTCACCAGGTCGTCTCGTGCCACGGTCCGGATCTCGTGCCTGTCCGCGAAGGACAGCGCCGACTTGGTGAAACCGCCGTTCGTCACCACGAGCGCCACTCTCGCCCCGTGCTCGGGAGCGGCGGTGCCGTTCACTTCGTACATGGTCGCAGCACCAACGTTCCGCCCGGTTCGGGTGTGCTTGCACTGGACCGCGATGTAGACCCCGTCGCGATCGGTGGCGAGGATGTCGGCGGCCATGTCGTTGGCTCGGCCCCCACGTCGGGTGATCGAGCATTCCGATCGTTCCAGCAGCTCGGCTACGAACTGCTCGAACTGGTCCGGCTTGAGGCGGTCGATCGTCGCCGGGCCGATGCGCAGCGAGTCGTACGTGGGAAAGAGGAACCCGTCGTCGGGCAGCAGGTCCACCCGATTCGCGCGTGCTTGCTCCTTCAGACGGGCCAGCTCGTCGGGGCCGGGGACGAGGAAGAAGTGCGCGCGGTGAAGGTACACCGGCGCGGAACTGCCGGTGCGAAGACGGTAGTACGGCGGCTGATTCGACTTACGGATCCGCCTGCACTCGTGGACGAACATGGGGAGGCCCCCCGGCCCCATGATGTGGTCGCCCGGTTTGAGGGCGGCGAGCGTGACGGGAGTGGGGTTGACTCCCGCAACGCACGTCGTGCTTTCGGTCGGGGTGTGCCAGGCCAGTGGCCAGCCGTTTTCCGCGCCGACCGTGAAGAACCTCTGGCGACCCGGTACGAGTGACTCCTCGCACAGTACGCACGTGGTGCAGAACGGTCCGCGGTCCTCGGCAGGCGGCCGGCGCGTCTGAGCGGGTCGCGGACCCCCCGACAGGAATGTGGCAGGGACGCCGGGCACGATTCCTCCCCCAGGTTGGTGACCGCCTCAGAATGCATCACCGGTCTGACAGCCCCAGGCGACAGCCCGGGGTCGCAGCCTTCCAGGGTTACCGGACGATGCTGCAGCGCGGCGCCCGAGGGGCGGGCGCCGGCTCCCCCTCGGCTCCCGCATGGCTCCCAAGAGGTCTTCGGAAACCACTCAGGGGCCTGATCCGATGTCTCGGATCAGGCCCCTGACCTGGTCTTACGGCTGTCGGGGTGGCGGGATTTGAACCCACGACCTCTTCGTCCCGAACGAAGCGCGCTGCCAAGCTGCGCTACACCCCGATGTCGCTGCTCTGCTCTTCACGTCGCGGCGACATCGATTACTTTAGCCCACCCGCGCCCAGAGACGAAATCCGGTTTTCGCGGCGTCCCACCGCAGGTCGGAAGCGGTCCACGGTGGCGAGGGCGAGGGCGAGGCCGGGGGTCGGGAAGCCGGGGCCCAGGTACGTGTCCGCCGCCGGCCGGGCGGCGGCTCAGGTCCGGGCCGTGAGAGTGAGGAGGGTCGCCTCCGGGGGGCAGGCGAAGCGGACCGGGGTGTAGCGGTTGGTGCCGCAGCCGGCGGAGACGTGCAGGTACGAGGTGTGGCCGGCCGCCGTGTGGGTGGAGAGGCCCTTCACGCGGTCGGTGTCCAGGTCGCAGTTGGTGACCAGGGCCCCGTAGAAGGGGATGCACAGCTGCCCGCCGTGGGTGTGACCGGCCAGGATCAGGTCGTAGCCGTCCTCCGTGAACGCGTCGAGGGCGCGCAGGTACGGCGCGTGGACCACGCCCATGGTGAAGTCGGCGTCCGGGTCGGGGCCGCCGGCGACCCGCTCGTAACGGTCCCGCTTGATGTGCGGGTCGTCGACGCCGGTGAAGGCGAGGTCCAGGTCGGGCAGCTTCAGGCGGCCACGGGCGTTGGTCAGGTTCACCCAGCCCGCCGCGTCGAAGGCGTCCCGCATGCCCTCCCACGGGTTGTGGACGGCGCCGACCACCGGCGGGTTGCCGTTCAGGCCGTGCCGGCCCTGCACCTTCTCCATCAGGTAGCGGGCGGGGTTGCGCAGTCGCGGCCCGTAGTAGTCGTTGGAGCCGAAGACGTATACGCCCGGGAACTCCATCAGCGGCCCCAGCGCGTCCAGCACCTCGGGGACGGCCTCCGTGTCGGAGAGGTTGTCGCCGGTGTTGACCACGAAGTCGGGGCGGAGCCCGGCGAGGGACTGGAGCCAGGCGCGCTTCTTGCGCTGGCCGCTCACCATGTGGATGTCGGAGACCTGGAGGACCCGCAGGTCACGCATGCCCCGGGGAAGCACCGGGACGGTCACCCGGCGCAGTCGGAACGAGCGGGCTTCGAAGCCCGCCGCGTAGACGAGTCCGGCCGCCGCCGTCGCGGTGAGGCCTGCCGTGATCTTCAGGGGGATCCCGTACCGTGCGCGCATCGCCCTATCGTCGCAGACCCCGGCCGAGGAAATGTGCGGGCGGTACGGGCCCGGCACTGACACACTTGAGCCCATGACCACGCTCAAGGCCAAGCTTCAGGACGACCTCAACGCCGCGATCAAGGAGCGCGACGAGCTGCGCTCCTCGACCCTGCGGCTGACCATCGCCGCCATCACGAAGGAGGAGGTCGCGGGCAAGACCAAGCGCGAGCTCTCCGACGACGAGGTGCAGAAGGTGATCGCCAAGGAGGCGAAGAAGCGCCGCGAGGCCGCGGACGCCTTCGCCCAGGGCGGTCGCACCGAGCAGGCCGAGCGCGAGCGCGCGGAGGGCGAGATCCTCGACGCGTACCTGCCGAAGCAGCTGACCGACGAGGAGCTCGAGGGCATCGTCGCCGCCGCCGTCGAGGAGGCCAGGGCCGCCGGGGCGGAAGGGCCGCGGGCCATGGGCGCCGTCATGAAGATCGTCAACCCGAAGGTGGCCGGTCAGGCGGAGGGCGGCCGGGTCGCCGCCGCCGTGAAGAAGCTCCTCGCGGGCTGACCCACCGGTTCGCCGGCACCTCCGCGGCCCGACCCTCGGCCCCGTCGAACGGGGTGCGCCCCCAGGGGCCGACGCCGCCCGTGCGGCGCGCTCCCCGTCCGTGGCCCGTACGCGTCCCGTCCGCGTCCCCTCTCGGACTCGCCCGTGTGGGGTGTCCCCGGGCGGCGTCCCCGGACCTGCGGCGCACCTGACATAGCGACGAAGGCGCCCCACCCGAGACCGGGTGGGGCGCCTTCGTCCGTACGAGCTCCGCGCGGGAGACCGGCGTCAGTCGTTCCCGCCGCCTCCGCCGCCGCCACGGCCGCCCCCGCGGCCGTTCGTCCCGCCGATCAGGTCCGGCGGGATCACGATCCCGCCCGGGAGCGTGGTGCCCGGCTGCCGGTCGCCCGGCTTGTTGTCGGCGCCCGGGCGCTTGTCCTTCTCCTTGTCCGCGGGCGCCGCACCGCGCGGCACGCTCACCGGGACGAAGGAGGGGGTCTCGGAGGCGTTGAGCGCCCCGGTCATCGCGATCTTCCAGATCGGGCCGGGGAGGCAGCCACCGCAGACCTTGTCGTAGTACTGGCCGCCGATGGTGATGTCGTACATCGACTGCTTCTCGCCGACGTCGTCACCGACCCACACCGCCGTGGACAGGTTCGGCGTGTAGCCGACGAACCAGGCGTCCTTGCGGTCGTTGGTGGTACCCGTCTTGCCCGCGTTGTCGCGGTCGCTCAGACCGGCCTTCGTACCCGTGCCGTCCTCGACGACGCCCTTGAGCATCTGGTTGACCATGTCGGCGGTCCGCTCGCTCATGGCCCGCGAGCACTCGGTCTGCGGGACCGGCAGCTTCTGGCCGCCCGCCGTCGTGATCGACTCGATGGCGACGGGGGTGCAGTACGTGCCGCGGTTGGCGAAGGTCGCGTAGACGGCCGCCATGTCCAGCGGGGTGGACTCCTGGCCGCCGAGGGTGATGGAGGGGAGTTCCTTCAGCTTCTTGCCGAGCTCCCGCTCGTAGCCCATCTTCTGGGCCATCGTCACCGTCTCGCACAGGCCGGTCATCTGCTCCAGCTGCGCGAAGTACGTGTTGATGGACTTGCCGAGCGCGCTGGTCATGTCCCAGGTGCCGGTCTCGGACTCGACCTCGTTGGACAGGTCCCAGTTGCCGGAGCCGGCCGGGCCGCCCGCGCAGGTGCGGTAGGAGCTCATGGGGACGGAGATCTTGTAGCCGGTGGTGAAGGACTGCGCCGGGCTCAGTCCCTTCTCCAGCGCCGCCGCGGCCGTGATCGGCTTGAACGTCGAACCGACCTGGAAGCCGTACGTCGTGCCGCCCATCTTCTTGCCGACGGACAGGTTCAGCGTCGTCTGGTGCAGCTTCTGGTCGAGGCCGTACGGGCGGGACTGGCCCATCGAGAGGATCTTGCCGGAGCCGGGCTGGACCTGGACCACCGCGGCGGCGACCTTGTCGTCCTTGTCGATCTTGGCGACGGCGGCCTCGTTGGCGGCGGCCTGGGCGCGCGGGTCGAGGGTGGTCCGGATGGTCAGGCCGCCCAGGTTCCACAGCTTCTGGCGCTCCTCGGCCGTCTTGCCGAAGACCGGGTCGGTGAGGATCGTCTTGCGGACGTAGTCGCAGAAGAAGCCGGCGCCGTCCACGGCGGTGATGCAGCCGTTCTTCGGCGACTTCACCTTCAGCTTGATCGGCTTGGCCTTCGCCGCGTCCGCCTCCGCCTGGCTGATGTCCTTGACGTCGGCCATGCGCTGGAGGACGACATTCCGGCGCTTGGTGGCCTCCTGGATGTCGTTGACCGGGTCGTAGCGGCTCGGCGACTGGACGAGGCCCGCCATCATCGCCGCCTCCTCCAGACCGAGGTCGGCGGCGGGCTTGGAGAAGTAGCGCTGGGAGGCGGCCTCGATGCCGTAGGCCTGCTGCCCGAAGAACGTGATGTTGAGGTAGTTCTCCAGGATCTTCTTCTTGCCGAGCTCCTCCTCGACCTGGATGGCGAACTTCAGCTCGCGCACCTTGCGGCCCAGGGTCTGCTGGGTGGCCTGGGCGACCTTCTCGGGGTCGTCGCCGGCCTCCTCGACGAAGACGTTCTTCACGTACTGCTGGGTGAGCGTGGACGCGCCCTGCGCGACCCCGCCCGACTGCGCGTTGCGGTTGATCGCGCGCAGCACGCCCTTGAGGTCGACCGCGCCGTGCTCGTAGAAACGCGAGTCCTCGATCGCGACGATCGCCTTCTGCATGTACGGGGAGATCTTCTCCAGCGGCACGACCTTCCGGTCGCGCGAGTACACGGTGGCGATGTGGCCGCCCTCGGAGTCGAGGATCGTGGTGCGCTGACTCAGCGGCGGCGTCTTCAGGTTGGACGGGATTTCGTCGAACCCCTCGACCGTGCCCTTGGCCGCCAGCCCCAGCGCCCCGGCCGCGGGCAGGGCGATGCCCGCCAGCACGGCTCCGGAGAGCACACTGACCCCGAGGAACTTGGCGGCCTGCTGGGTCCCGGTCAGACCTCCGCCCGAGCGCTTCTTTGCCATGGGGGCAGCCTACGTTCTCATTCGCCGGACACGCGTATATGCCTTGGCCTAAGCTGCTCCCAACTGTCACAGCAGAGTGGTCCCGCATCAAGACCCGTGCGTGACGTCGGCATGAACTTCCGCGTCCCCGAAGCGCGGTGACTTCATGCCCGAATTCGGCTCATGCCCGATATGGTCGTCATGTCCTGGGGTCACTCCCCTGGGTGATCTCCCGCGCACGCATAGTCCGTTCGGGCCATCCAAGATTGGGCCCGAAGGGGGTGTTGCGCTGTCCCCGCCTTCCGTAACGTCCCAACTGGCAGCGGTGAATATGCCGCTACCGCCGTGGGGGAGCCTCGATTCGGGAGAGGACGGCGCCGGTATGGGCTGGGTAGCTGACTGGAGTGCGCAGGCGGCCTGCCGCACTACCGATCCGGATGAACTTTTCGTGCAGGGCGCGGCGCAGAACAGGGCGAAGGCGGTGTGCACCGGATGCCCGGTGCGGACCGAATGCCTCGCCGACGCCCTCGACAACCGCGTGGAATTCGGCGTGTGGGGCGGCATGACGGAGCGCGAGCGACGCGCCCTGCTGCGCCGGCGGCCGACCGTCACCTCGTGGCGCCGGCTCCTGGAGACCGCGCGCACGGAGTACGAGCGCGGAGCGGGCCTGCTGCCCGTGGCGATGGACGACGACGCGACGTACGAGACGTACGCGGCGGCGGGCTAGACGCGTCGGCTCACCCGCTACGCCGGTCGGTGTCGGCCGGGTGCGCCCGGCTCGCGCCTGTCACGTCGCCCGTCACGCGTGTCGCGGCGACGTCTCCCTCACGGCAGGCGACCGAGCGTCAGACGGTCACCGATCGCCCGCAGCCCCGCGAGGTCGTGCACATCGCCGGGCAGGGCGGCCACTTCCGCGACCGCCACCTCGGGGTGGAGGGCGGTGAAGCGGTCGCGCGTGCGCTGTTCTCGAGCGAGCACCTGCATCCGCTCGGCATGGAGGCGGAGCAGTCCTGCGGTCAGTTGCTGGACATCCGTGTCCGTTTCGGCTGTGGGGGCAGCCTCGGACCCGGCGGGTACGGCGGCGGTGGCGAGGTCTGCGGCGTCTTCCGCCGCGGAGTCGGACGGCTCGGGAGAGGTGGCCCGGGAGCCACGTCCAGCAGTCTTCCCGCCCCCCTGATCCACAATGCGGCCCTCGTCAAGATTTTCCGCGGCGGCCCGCGCCCGCTCGGCCGACAGCCGGGCGGCTCCACTGTCGTGGACGCGGTTGAGGACGAGCCCGGCCAGCGGCATCTTCTCGGCGGCCAGCCGCTCCACGAAGTACGCCGCCTCGCGCAGCGCGTCCCGCTCCGGTGTGGCGACCACGAGGAAGGCCGTCCCCGGCGCCTGGAGCAGCTTGTACGTGGCGTCCGCGCGGGTCCGGAAGCCGCCGAACATCGTGTCCATCGCCGCCACGAACGTCTGCACGTCCTTCAGGAACTGACCCCCGAGCAGCTTCCCCAGCGTCCCCGTCATCATCGACATGCCGACATTGAGGAACTTCATCCCGGCCCGGCCGCCCACCTTCGCCGGTGCCATGAGCAGCTTGATGAAGGTGCCGTCCAGGAAGGACCCCAGCCGCTTCGGCGCGTCCAGGAAGTCCAGCGCCGAGCGGGACGGCGGCGTGTCGACCACGATCAGGTCCCACTCGTCCCTGGCCCGGAGCTGGCCCAGCTTCTCCATCGCCATGTACTCCTGCGTGCCGGCGAAACCGGCCGACAGGGACTGGTAGAACGGGTTCTCCAGGATCGCCCGGGCCCGGTCGGCGTCCGCGTGCGCCTCGACGATCTCGTCGAAGGTCCGCTTCATGTCGAGCATCATCGCGTGCAGCTCCCCGCCGTCGGAGCCCTTGATGCCCTCCACCTTGCGCGGCACGTTGTCCAGCGAGTCGATGCCCATCGACTGGGCGAGCCGGCGGGCCGGGTCGATGGTGAGGACCACGACGCGACGGCCGCGCTCCGCGGCCCGTACGCCGAGGGCCGCCGCGGTCGTCGTCTTGCCGACCCCGCCCGCGCCGCAGCACACGATGATCCGGGTGGCGGGGTCGTCGATCAGCGGGTCCAGCTCGAGGACAGGCACGGTGTCGAGCCCGTTCGAGCCCCCGGCCTCCCCGGTTGTCCCGCTCATCTCGGCTGTTCCGTCCACCGCGGCTCCCCGGGGCCCGCCGGCTCCCCGGACCCCGCCGGCTCCCCGGGGCCCGCCGGCTCCCCGGACCCCGCCGGCTCCCCGGGGCCCGCCGGCTCCCCGGACCCCGCCGGCTCCCCGGGCTCGGTCGGCTCCCCTGGCCTCGGCTCCCCGGACTCCGCCGGCTGCCTCGGTCCCCTCGGCCCCGGACCGCCCGGTCACCGTCTTCTCCGTCACGCGCCCACCCCTTGCCTCCGCAGCTCCTTCGCCAGCCGGTACAGCCCGGCGATGTCCGCCCCGTCGCCCAGGAAGGGGAGCTCGTACGTCGGCACCCCGATGCCGTTCAGCGCCTCCCGCTGGGCGCGCTCCAGCTCCACCCGCTGGGCGTGCTCCGCGGCCTGTTCGAGCAGCGGCTCGACCAGCTTCGTGGCGCCCTTGATGCCGACGGACGCCAGCGTCCCGGCGATGGCCTCCCGGTGGTCACCGGAGGCGGCCCGTACCGCCGCCTCGTCCAAAACGTGCGGGCGGACCATGTTCACGATGGCGCGGCCGACCGGCAGTTCGGCCTCGCGCAGCTCGGCGATGCCGTCCGCCGTCTCCTGGACCGGCATCTCCTCCAGCAGCGTCACCAGATGCACGGCCGTGTCGGGGGACTTCAGGAAGCGCATGACCGCCTGGGCCTGATGATGTATCGGACCGATCCTCGCCAGGCCCGCCACCTCGTCGTTGACGTTCAGGAAGCGGGTGATCCGGCCGGTCGGCGGCGCGTCCATCACCACGTAGTCGTAGGTGAAGCCGCCGTGCTTCTCGCGGCGGCGGACCGCCTCGCACGCCTTGCCGGTCAGCAGCACGTCACGGACGCCCGGGGCTATCGTCGTCGCGAAGTCGATCGCGCCGAGCTTCTTCAACGCCCGGCCGGCGCTGCCCAGCTTGTAGAACATCTGGAGGTAGTCGAGGAGGGCGCGCTCGGCGTCGATCGCGAGGGCGAACACCTCGCCGCCGCCCGGCGCGACGGCAATCTTCCGCTCCTCGTACGGCAGCGCCTCCGTCTCGAAGAGCTGCGCGATGCCCTGCCTGCCCTCGACCTCGACGAGGAGGGTCCGCTTGCCCTCGGTCGCGAGGGCGAGCGCGAGTGCGGCGGCGACCGTCGTCTTACCGGTACCGCCCTTGCCGCTGACGACCTGGAGCCTGCTCACGCCTTCGAGCCTAACCACTGGCAGCCCGGCCCAATCAGAGGGTCGCCCCGGACGCGCCCCCCAATGCGCCCCCGCCGTCACCTAGGGGTTGCCCGGGGGACGCCTCGGAGGACCGCCCTCCGGCAGCGGCTACAGTCGCCTCATGACCAAGTGGGAGTACGCGACTGTGCCGCTGCTGGTGCACGCGACGAAGCAGATTCTTGACACCTGGGGCGAGGACGGCTGGGAGCTCGTCCAGGTCGTGCCCGGGCCGAACAACCCCGAGCAGCTCGTGGCCTACCTGAAGCGGGAGAAGTCCTCGTGAGCGGGACCGGGGCCGTCGAGGCGAAGCTCGCCGAGCTGGGCCTGACCCTGCCGGAGGTCGTGCCGCCGATCGCCGCCTACCAGCCGGCGGTGCGGTCGGGCGTGTACGTGTACACCTCGGGCCAGCTCCCGATGGTGGCCGGCAAGCTGCCGGTGACCGGCAAGGTCGGTGGCGAGGTGACGGCCGAGGAGGCCAAGGAGCTCGCCGCGACCTGTGCGCTCAACGCGCTGGCGGCCGTGAAGTCGATCGCCGGTGACCTGGACCGCGTCAAGCGGGTCGTGAAGGTGGTCGGCTTCGTCGCCTCCGCCCCCGACTTCACCGGGCAGCCGGGCGTCATCAACGGCGCCAGCGAGCTGCTCGGCGCCGTCCTCGGCGACAAGGGCGTGCACGCCCGCAGCGCCGTCGGCGTCACGGTCCTCCCGCTCGACGCGCCGGTCGAGCTCGAGGTCCAGGTGGAACTCGAAGCCTGAGCCAGGCACACCAGCGGGCAGGCAACCACAGAGCGCGACATCGCACCCCGTAGCACGGCACACGGCCGGTTTTCCACAGGCTGGAAAACCGGCCCTCGTGCATTTCCATGCTTGCGCATAGCATCCGGCCATGCCCAATGGTCAGTCGAATGGTCAGTGGTACCCACCGGAGTGGCCCGACCGCATCCGTGCCCTCGCCGCGGGCGAGCTGGTCCCCGCGACACCCAAGCGGGCCGCCACCGTGCTCCTCCTGAAGGACGGCTCCGACGGGACGGAAGACGGCGGCGGCCCCCTCGTCCACATGCTGCGCCGCCGCGCCTCCATGGCCTTCGCGGGCGGCGCCTACGCCTATCCGGGCGGCGGGGTCGATCCCCGTGACGAACACCCGGTGCGCTGGGCGGGCCCGTCCCGCGAGGAGTGGGCCGCCCGGCTCGGCCTCACCGACCCGGCGCAGGCGCAGGCCGTCGTGTGCGCCGCCGTGCGCGAGACGTACGAGGAGGCGGGCGTCCTGCTCGCCGGGGAGACGGCGGACACGGTCGTCGGCGACACGACCGGCGACGACTGGGAGAAGGACCGGGAGGCGCTGGTCGCCCGCGAGCTGTCCTTCGCGGACTTCCTCGACCGGCGCGGCCTCGTGCTGCGCTCGGACCTGCTGGGCGCCTGGGCCCGCTGGATCACCCCGGAGTTCGAGCCGCGGCGCTACGACACCTGGTTCTTCGTGGCGGCCCTCCCGGCCGGCCAGCGCACCCGGAACGCCTCCACCGAGGCCGACCGTACGGTGTGGATCCGCCCGGCGGACGCGGCCGCCGGCTACGACCGCGGCGAGCTGACGATGATGCCGCCGACCATCTCGACCCTGCGCGGGCTCCAGCGGTTCCGCAGCGCCGAGGAGGCCCTGGCCGCCGCCGCGGACCAGGACATGACCCCCGTACTGGCCGAGGCGCGCCTGGACGGTGACGCGGTGATCCTGAGCTGGCCCGGGCACGACGAGTTCACCAAGCACGTTCCGGCCACCTCGGACGCCCCGCCAACCCCGGACGCCTCGGCCACCTCGGACGCTCCGGCCACCCCGGACGCCCCCCCAACCCCGGACGCCTCGGCCACCCCAGACGCCCCGGCCACCCCGGACGCCCCGGCCACCCCGGCCACTCCCGCCACCCCGGACGCTCCCGGAGGTGCCGCATGAGCGACGCCGCCGCCCTCCCCGGGCAGCCGTGCGGGGCCGTGGTCTCCGGGCCCGCGACCGCCCGCACCGTCAACGTCCTGGCGCCGAACCCGTCCGCGATGACCCTGGACGGCACCAACACCTGGATCGTCGCCGAACCGGACTCCGACCTCGCCGTCGTCATCGACCCGGGCCCGCTCGACGAAGGTCATCTGCGGCGGGTGGTGGAGACCGCCGAGCGGCTCGGCAAGCGGATCGGCCTCACGCTGCTCACCCACGGCCACCCGGACCACGCCGAGGGCGCGGTGCGCTTCGCGGAGCTGACCCGGACCAAGGTGCGGGCGCTCGATCCGGCGCTGCGGCTCGGCGACGAGGGCCTCGCCGCGGGGGACGTGATCACCACCGGCGGGCTCGAACTGCGGGTCGTCCCCACACCCGGGCACACCTCGGACTCGCTCTCCTTCCACCTGCCGGCCGACCGGGCGGTGCTGACCGGGGACACCATCCTGGGGCGCGGCACGACGATCGTGGCCCATCCGGACGGACGGCTCGGGGACTACCTGGACTCGCTGCGGCGGCTGCGCTCGCTCACCCTCGACGACGGCGTGCGGACGGTCCTGCCGGGGCACGGACCGGTCCTGGAGGACGCGCAGGGTGCCGTGGAGTTCTACCTCGCGCACCGCGCCAACCGGCTCGCCCAGGTGGAGACGGCGGTCGAGAACGGCCACCGGACCGCGCCGGAGGTCGTGGCCCACGTGTACGCGGACGTGGACCGCTCGCTGTGGCCGGCCGCCGAGCTCTCGGTGCGGGCGCAGCTGGACTACCTGAAGGAGCACGGCCTGATCTGAGCCGGTTCGGCAGGCCGGGGGCCTCCGACGAGCCGGGGCCTCCGAGGGGGCCCCGGGAACCTTCCTGCCCCGAGATGTGTCTTACGCTCCGCTTACATCTGGCCGTAGCTCTCGGGGGGAAGCCCGTGTTCGTCATAGCCATCCTGCTGGTCATCGCGGCAGCGGTGCTCTACTTCGTCGGCCGCGCGAACGACACGCGCGGTCTCAAGCTCGGCGCCGTCGGCGCCCTGCTCGCCGGCCTGTTCTCGCTGATCGTGAGCATGACGTACGTGATCAGCGCGTACGAGGTCGGCGTGCCGGTCGCCTTCGGCAAGGTCGGTACGCCGATGTCCTCCGGCATGCACCTGAAGTCGCCGTTCACCAACGTCACGACGTTCTCCACGCGACCCGTGGACCTGAACCTCTCCGACAAGGACGTGGTCGAGGTCCGCTCGTCCCAGGGCGGTGTGATGTACGCCGAGGTCACCGTGAAGTGGGCCGTGCAGCCGTCCAAGGCCGTCGAGCTCTACAAGCTGGCCGGCAGCGAGGACGCCATCCAGCAGCGGCTCGTCTACCCCGACAGCCGTGAGATCGTGCGCAACGTCTTCGCCCGCCACACGAGCGAGCAGGGCTACGCCTCCGACCGCGAGAAGATCAACGCGGAGATCGCCGGCCTCATCAAGGAGCGCCTCGCCCCGCGCGGCATCGACGTCACCACCGTCAACCTGCGCAACGTGAAGCCCTCCGAGGCCCTGCAGGACCAGATCGACCGCAAGATCCAGCAGCAGCAGGCCACCGAGCGGGCCCTGGAAGCCGCCCGTACGGCCAAGGCGGAGTCCGACCGCCGCCGGATCGAGGCCGAGGGCATCGCCCGCGCCAACAAGATCCTCAACGACTCGCTGACCGACAAGGTCCTGATGAACCAGTGCATCGACGCCTACAAGGAGGCCTCCGCGAAGAACCCGGTCTACGCGGTGCCCTGTGGTGGCGGCGGCTCGAACCCGCTGATCGTGGACGGCACGAAGCGCTAGTCCGACGGCAGCCCTACGCGGCGATACGGAAGGGGGCCGCCCGGTCGAACCGGGCGGCCCCCTTCTCGTACGTACGAGGCGGAGCTAAGAAGCGGCGCTGCGAGGCCGCGCTACGAGGCGGTGCCAGGAGCAGACCTCACTACGAGGCGGTGCTCAGCGCGAGCGCTTCGCGAGGCGCTCCACGTCCAGGAGGATCACGGCGCGGGCCTCCAGGCGCAGCCAGCCGCGCTGGGCGAAGTCGGCGAGCGCCTTGTTGACCGTCTCGCGGGAGGCGCCGACGAGCTGGGCCAGCTCCTCCTGGGTGAGGTCGTGCACCACGTGGATGCCCTCCTCCGACTGCACGCCGAAGCGGCGCGACAGGTCGAGGAGCGCGCGGGCGACACGGCCCGGAACATCGGAGAAGACCAGGTCGGACATCTGGTCGTTGGTCTTGCGCAGGCGGCGGGCGACGGCGCGCAGCAGGGCGCTGGCCACCTCCGGGCGGGCGTTCAGCCAGGGCTGGAGGTCGCCGTGGCCGAGGCCGAGCAGCTTGACCTCGGTCAGCGCGGTCGCGGTGGCGGTGCGCGGGCCCGGGTCGAAGAGGGACAGCTCGCCGATCAGCTCGCCGGGGCCGAGGACCGCCAGCATGTTCTCGCGGCCGTCGGGCGAGGTCCGGTGCAGCTTCACCTTGCCCTCGGTGACCACGTAGAGCCGGTCGCCCGGGTCGCCCTCGTGGAACAGCGCGTCGCCACGGGCAAGCGTCGCCTCACTCATCGAGGCACGCAGCTCAGCGGCCTGCTCGTCGTCGAGCGCCGCGAACAGCGGGGCACGTCGCAGAACGTCGTCCACGAGTTCTCTCCTATGTCGACCTCAGTGCGATCAATCACAACAAGTTTGACTCACCGGACGGCCTTTCCGTACGTCAGGGGCCCGATTGGGTCGCGATCCGGTGTGCGCGGGGCGGATGTCGGTGGCGGCGCCTAGGCTGGCCGGGTGTCCAACTCGCCGGTGAGAGCACAGGCCAAGGGGGCTGGAAGAGTGCGGGTCGAAGGTAATTCCGCTGTGGGCGAACGCGGCGTGTCGAAACAGACGAAAGCGACGAAACGTACCCCGAAGGGGGCGGTCGGGGCGACGGAGTCCCCGTCGACCTCCACTTCGGCGGAGGAGCCCGCCACCCCGGCCACCCCCGCCGCCCAAGGCGTGATCAAGCCCGCGGCCAAGGCGAAGCCCGCGGCCGGCACCAAGCCAGAGGCGAGCACCAAGCCCGCGGCCAAGGCGAAGCCCGCGGCCGGCACCAGGCCCGTGGCCGGCACCAGGCCCGCAGCCAAGGCGAAGCCCGAATCCCGCCTCGCCATGGTGCGGCGCGCCCGGAAGATCAACCGCGAGCTCGCCGAGGTCTATCCGTACGCCCACCCCGAGCTCGACTTCCGCAACCCCTTCGAGCTCCTGGTCGCCACGGTCCTGTCCGCCCAGACGACCGACCTGCGGGTCAACCAGACCACCCCCGCGCTCTTCGCGAAATACCCGACCCCCGAGGACCTGGCCGCCGCCGTCCCCGAGGAGGTCGAGGAGCTGATCCGGCCGACCGGCTTCTTTCGCGCCAAGACCAAGTCGATCATGGGGCTCGCCACCGCCCTCAGGGACGACTTCGGCGGCGAGGTGCCCGGGCGCCTGGAGGACCTGGTCAAGCTGCCCGGCGTCGGCAGGAAGACCGCCTTCGTGGTCCTCGGCAACGCCTTCGGCGTGCCCGGCATCACCGTCGACACCCACTTCATGCGCCTGGTCCGCCGCTGGAAGTGGACCGAGCAGGAGGACCCGGTCAAGATCGAGGCGGAGATCGCCGAGATCTTCCCGAAGAGCGAGTGGACGATGCTCTCGCACCGGGTGATCTTCCACGGCCGGCGCATCTGCCACGCCCGCAAGCCCGCGTGCGGCGCCTGCCCGATCACCCACCTCTGCCCCGCCTACGGGGAGGGCGAGACCGACCCGGAGAAGGCGAAGAAGCTCCTGAAGTACGAGATGGGCGGCTTCCCCGGCCAGCGGCTCAATCCGCCCCCGGACTATCCCGGCCGCCCGGCACCCCCGCTGGGCGCGAGCTCGTGAGGGCCCCCGACGGCCCCGGGGCACCGGGGGAACGAACCCACACTCCGACCGCGTTGTGAAACACGGGGGTGCCTATGACGCGCACTGATGAAGAGCTCCACGGAGCGGGCGGACTGCTCGACCGGGACGGGCTGCCCGACTGGCTGGCCCCCGTCGACCGGGCGGCACGCACGGTCGCGCCCGAGCAGCTGAGCCGCTTCCTCCCGCCCGAGGACGGCGCCGGGCGGCAGTCCGCCGTGCTCGTGCTCTTCGGCGAGGGGGCGCGCGGCCCCGAGCTGCTGCTGATGGAGCGCTCCGGCAGCCTGCGTTCGCACGCTGGACAGCCTTCCTTCCCCGGCGGCGCGCTGGACCCCGAGGACGGCGACCCGGCCGGGAGCGGGCCGCTGCGGGCCGCGCTGCGTGAGGCGCAGGAGGAGACCGGACTCGACCCGGCCGGCGTCCAGCTGTTCGGCGTGCTGCCCCGGCTCTACATCCCCGTCAGCGGCTTCGTCGTGACCCCCGTGCTCGGCTGGTGGCGCGACCCCAGCCCCGTCGGTGTCGTCGACCCCGCCGAGACCGCCCGGGTCTTCACCGTCCCCGTGGCGGATCTCACGGACCCCGCGAACCGCGCGACGGCTGTGCACCCCAGGGGCCACACGGGCCCCGCGTTCCTGGTCGAATCGGCCCTGGTCTGGGGTTTCACCGCCGGAGTGATCGACCGGATCCTGCATTACGCGGGCTGGGAGCGCCCCTGGGACCGGTCCAAGCGGGTCCCGCTCGACTGGAGGTCATGACAGGCTGACCCCGGGGCGACCGAAGACGAATCTGCGAGGCTATTGACGGTGAACGTGCTGGACATCCTGTTGCTGCTCGCCGCCGTGTGGTTCGCGATCATCGGTTACCGCCAGGGATTCGTCGTCGGCATCCTCTCGGTGATCGGGTTCCTCGGCGGCGGTCTCGTCGCCGTCCTGCTGCTGCCGGTCATCTGGAACCAGCTGACCGATCACAGCCAGGTCACCACGACCGCGACGGTCATCTTCGTGATGGTGGTCATCGTCTGCGCCTCCGTCGGCCAGGCCTTCACCACCCATCTCGGCAACAAGCTGCGCCGGCACATCACCTGGACCCCCGCGCGCGCCCTGGACGCCACCGGCGGCGCCCTGGTCAACGTGGTCGCGATGCTGCTGGTCGCCTGGCTGCTCGGCTCGGCCCTGGCCCTCACCGCCGTGCCCACGTGGGCCAAGCAGGTCCGCAACTCCAAGGTGCTGCTGGGCGTCGAGGAGGTGATGCCCGATCAGGCATCCCGCTGGTTCAGCGACTTCACCTCCACGCTCGCCCAGAACGGCTTCCCCCAGGTCTTCAACCCCTTCGCCAACGAGCCCATCACCGAGGTCCGGCCGCCGGACCCGGCGCTCGCCGGCAGCCCGGTCGCCGAGCGCGCCCAGCGCTCGATCGTCAAGGTCGTCGGGACCGCCCCGAGCTGCGGCAAGGTCCTCGAAGGCACCGGCTTCGTCTTCGCCGAGCGCCGGGTCATGACCAACGCCCATGTCGTCGGCGGTGTCGACGAGCCGACGGTGCAGATAGGCGGCGAGGGCAAGCTCTACGACGCCAAGGTCGTGCTCTACGACTGGGAGCGCGACATCGCGGTCCTCGACGTGCCCGATCTGGACGCCAGGCCGCTGGAGTTCACCGACCGGGACGCCCGCAGCGGCGACAACGCCATCGTGGCCGGCTTCCCGGAGAACGGCGCGTACGACGTCCGCTCGGCGCGCGTGCGCGGTCGGATCACCGCCGACGGGCCCGACATCTACCGCCGCGGCGAGGTGCGCAGGGACGTGTACTCGCTGTACGCGACGGTCCGTCAGGGCAACTCCGGCGGCCCGCTGCTCACCGAGGACGGCAAGGTCTACGGCGTGATCTTCGCCCGGTCCCTCGACGACGCCAACACCGGCTACGCGCTGACGGTCGACGAGATCCAGGAGGACATCACCCGGGGCCGCGCGGCCAACCAGCAGGTCGACAGCCAGGGCTGCGCCCTCTAGAGCGTCCCGGCCCGGGGCCGCGCTGTGCAGGGCCCGCACCGCGGGCCGCGCCCCTTCGGAGCGGAGCCCGGACCGCGCCCGAGGGCGGGTCCCGCAGGCTCTCAGGGAGCGCCGCGGGACCCGCCCTCGGGCATTGCCTAGGTGCGGGTGTGGCGCAGCCGCGCCGAGACCCAGCGGGCCCGGCGGCGCAGGATGCGCGAGATTCCCACGTCCGCCTCGGGGTGCGAGTGGCCGTGGTCCTGCGTACCGCCCCGCTCGGGGGCGGCCGATCCGCCGATCGAGCGGCGGTCGCGTGCCGTGTCACCGTAGTCGTGCGTCCAGCCCATACCGGGACGTGTGCCCGGGCCCCAAGGTCGGTAACCTCCCCGGAGCCCGCCAATTGGCGTATGCGCGGGGCACATGGCAGTTCGACGGACGCCTGAGCGTCAGCGGTCCGGCTCGGGGTCCTTGAGCCAGTTGACGAGCTCGGTGGTGAATGCGACGGGGTCCTCCTCGTGGGGGAAGTGCCCGAGTCCGTCGAAGAGCCGCCAGCGGTACGGGGCCTCCACGTACTGCCCGGAGCCGGCCGCGCTGCGGGTCCGCATCACCGGGTCGAGCGAGCCGTGCAGATGCAGCGTGGGCACCCGCACGGGCCGCTTCATGCGCCGGTTGAACTGGATGCCGTCCGGCCGGGCCAGGGAGCGGACCATCCAGCGGTACGGCTCGATCGAGCAGTGCGCGGTCGACGGGATGCACATCGCCCGCCGGTAGACCTCCAGGGCCTCCTGGTCGGCGGCGGACCGGGGATTCGGCCCGGACCAGTCCTCGATCAGTCTGCCCACGAGCGCCGCCTCGTCCGCGACGAGCTGACGCTCCGGCAGCCACGGCCGCTGGAAGCCCCATACGTGGGAGCCGGCCCGGGTCTGCGAGAAGTCGGCGAGCATCGCCGAGCGCCAGCGGCGCGGGTGCGGCATGGAGGAGACCGCGAGCCGGCGCACCAGCTTGGGCCGCATCACGGCGGCGGTCCAGGCGAGGTAGCCGCCCAGGTCGTGGCCGACGAGCGCGGCGTCCGGCTCGCCGAGCGAGCGGATCACGCCGGTGATGTCGAGGGCCAGGTTGGCCGGGTCGTAGCCCCGTGGCGTACGGTCGCTGCCGCCCACGCCGCGCAGGTCCATCGCCACGGCCCGGAACCCGGCCTCGGCGAGGGCGGGCAGCTGGTGGCGCCAGGTCCACCAGAACTGCGGGAAGCCGTGCAACAGGAGCACCAGCGGGCCGTCGCCCATCTCGGCGATGTGGAAGCGGGCACCGTTGGCCGCCACGTCACGGTGGGTCCACGGCCCGTCGATGCGGACGGGGCTTCCGCCGTTGGCGCTGCTGCTCTCAGGGACGGTCATGCAGACGAGCGTGCCACAGACGGGGCCTTGTCCAGGGCGATCGGCGCCGCGTCGGCGACCGGACGAGGATGCGGCTTGACGTTCTGCATGATCGCCGCCGTCTGCTTGGCCGAGGCGATGGTCTTCTCCGGCTTCTTGACCTTCTTGAACTTGGCCACGGCGAACACCGCGAGCAGCCCGGCGAGCAGCACGTTCGCCGCGAACGAGAGCAGGAAGCACCAGACCATGTTCCAGCCGCCGTTGCCGTTGTGCCCGCCGGTCCAGGCGTTGATGGCGTAGGCGAGCGCGAAGCTCAGCAGCGGCAGCGAGAACAGCAGCACGACGCCCGCCGCCATTCCGGCCGCGCCACCCATCGCGCCGCGCTTGACGTCCTGGCGGATCTCGGCCTTGGCCAGGGCGATCTCGTCGTGCACCAGTGCGGACATCTCGGCGGTCGCCGAGGCGACCAGCTGGCCGAGGCTGCGCTCGGCTCCGTCGAACGGGTCGCTCATGGCTGTTCCCTCTCCTCTTCTACGGTCCGACCTCAGATCATGCCGGACGGTCGGCCTCATCGCGCGGTGCCCCCGCCAGTCGGGCGCGCTCCCGGTGTTCGGCGGCCTTCCGCTCGTGGATCGCGGCCATGCGCAGGTGGTACTCCGGGTTGTGCTCCTCGTAGACGTCGGGGATGCCGTCCTCGTCGTCGTCGCGCTCCTCCTCCACGACCAGCGCCTGGTACTTGCGGACCCGCAGCTTCAGCAGCACGGAGGCGAGCACGGCGGCCGTCAGCGAGCCGACGAGGACGGCGGCCTTGACCTCGTCGGTCAGGGCGGCGTCGCCGGCGAAGGCGAGCTCCCCGATGAGCAGCGAGACGGTGAAGCCGATGCCGGCGAGCGAGGCGACGGCGAAGACGTCCGGCCAGGCCAGCTCGGGGTTGAGCTCGGCCCTGGTGAAGCGGGCGGCGAGCCAGGTGCCGCCGAAGATGCCGATGGTCTTGCCGACCACGAGCCCGAGGACGACGCCGAGGGTGACGGGCTGGGTGAAGACGTCGCCGAGGGCGCCGCCGGAGACCGCGACCCCGGCCGAGAACAGGGCGAACAGCGGCACGGCGAGACCGGCGGAGAGGGGGCGTATCAGGTGCTCGATGTGCTCGCCGGGGGAGTGCTCCTCGCCCTCCCGGGTGGTGCAGCGCAGCATCAGGCCCATGGCGACGCCGGCGATGGTGGCGTGGACGCCGCTGTTGTACATCAGGCCCCAGATGACCAGGGCGAGCGGCACGTACACGTACCAGCCGTGGACGCCCTTGCGCAGCAGCAGCCAGAAGACGGCGAGTCCGGCGACGGCACCGCCGAGGGCGGCGAAGTTCAGGTCGCCGGTGAAGAAGACCGCGATGATCAGAATGGCGAACAGGTCGTCGACCACCGCGAGGGTGAGCAGGAAGGCCCGCAGCGCGGACGGCAGGGAGGTGCCGATCACGGCGAGGACGGCGAGCGCGAAGGCGATGTCGGTGGCGGTGGGCACGGCCCAGCCCGCGAGGCTGCCGTCGCCGACCGTGTTGACCAGGACGTAGACGAGGGCGGGTGCCGCCATGCCGCAGACGGCGGCGATGACGGGAAGGGCGGCGGCCTTGGGGTCGCGCAGCTCGCCCGCGACGAGTTCACGCTTCAGCTCGATGCCGGCGACGAAGAAGAAGATCGCCAGCAGGCCGTCGGCGGCCCAGTGCTGGACGGAGAGGTCGAGCCCGAGGGCGGCCGGCCCGATGTGGAGGTCCCGCAGGGAGGCGTAACTGTCCTTCAGGGGTGTGTTGGCCCACACCAGCGCGACGATGGCGGCCACGAGCAGCAGCACTCCGCCGACGGTCTCGGTGCGCAGGGCGGCGGCGAGGAACCGGCGCTCGGGCAGCGAGAGGCGGCCGAGGAAGCTGGGGCGGTGGGACGTGGGCGCGGGCACGGTGAGAACCTCCGGTCGGTGGGCAGCGCGGAGCACATGCCGACCAGACTTCCCGGCGCACCTAGGTTTCCTTGTCACGTCATTGACGCGTTCCTTACCCTACCTAAAGATGCTCGGTGGCGTCCGGTGATGGTCACTTTATGCGCATACGGGGACGGCGGCACGCCCTGTGGACAACCACCTGTGGATCACGCGAAGGCGCCCGCCCCGGGGCCCGGGACGGGCGCTCACCTGCGTTTTCGCCGCTCAGTCCTCGCTGGAGGCGGCCGGCATCTTGGTCTGGATGAGGTCCATGACCGACGAGTCCGTCAGGGTGGTGACGTCGCCCAGTTCGCGGTTCTCGGCGACGTCCCGCAGCAGGCGCCGCATGATCTTGCCGGAGCGGGTCTTGGGCAGTTCGGCCACGGGCAGGATCCGCTTCGGCTTGGCGATCGGGCCGAGGGTGGCGCCGACGTGTTTGCGCAGCTCGGCGACCAGGCTGTCGTCCTCGCTGGCCGTTCCGCGCAGGATGACGAAGGCGACGATCGCCTGGCCGGTCGTCTCGTCGGCGGCGCCGACGACGGCCGCCTCGGCGACGGCCGGGTGGGAGACGAGCGCGGACTCGACCTCGGTGGTGGAGATGTTGTGGCCGGAGACCAGCATGACGTCGTCGACCCGGCCGAGCAGCCAGATGTCGCCGTCGTCGTCCTTCTTCGCACCGTCGCCGGCGAAGTACCTGCCCTCGAAGCGGGACCAGTAGGTGTCGATGAAGCGCTGGTCGTCACCCCAGATGGTGCGGAGCATCGACGGCCACGGCTCGGTCAGGACCAGGTAGCCGCCGCCTCCGTTCGGCACCTCGTTCGCCTCGTCGTCGACGACGGTGGCGGAGATGCCGGGCAGCGGGCGCTGGGCGGAACCGGGCTTGGTCTCGGTGACGCCCGGCAGCGGGGAGATCATCATGGCGCCGGTCTCGGTCTGCCACCAGGTGTCCACGATGGGGCACCGGTCGCCGCCGATGTGCTTGCGGTACCACATCCACGCCTCGGGGTTGATCGGCTCGCCGACGGAGCCGAGGACGCGCAGCGACGACAGGTCGAACTTGGCGGGGATGTCGTCGCCCCACTTCATGAAGGTGCGGATCGCGGTCGGCGCCGTGTAGAGGATGGTGACGCCGTACTTCTGCACGATCTCCCAGAAGCGCCCCTGGTGCGGGGTGTCCGGGGTGCCCTCGTACATGACCTGGGTCGCGCCGTTGGCCAGCGGCCCGTACACGATGTACGAGTGGCCGGTGACCCAGCCGATGTCGGCGGTGCACCAGTAGACGTCGGTCTCCGGCTTGAGGTCGAAGACGGCGTGGTGGGTGTACGCGGCCTGGGTCAGGTAGCCGCCGGAGGTGTGCAGGATGCCCTTCGGCTTCCCGGTCGTGCCGGAGGTGTAGAGGATGAACAGCGGGTGCTCGGCCTCGAAGGCCTCGGGGGTGTGCTCGGCGGACTGGCGGGCGACGACGTCGTCCCACCAGACGTCGCGCCCCTCGGTGAAGGCGGTCTCCTGGCCGGTGCGGCGGACCACGAGGACGTGCTCGACCTGCGGGCAGCGGGCGACGGCCTCGTCGATCGCCGGCTTGAGCGCGGACGGCTTGCCGCGGCGGTAGCCGCCGTCGGCGGTGACGACCAGCTTGGCGTCGGCGTCCTGGATGCGGGAGGCGACGGCGTCGGCCGAGAAGCCGCCGAAGACGACCGAGTGGGCGGCCCCGATGCGGGCACAGGCCAGCATCGTGATGGCGGCCTCGGGGATCATCGGCAGGTAGACGGCGACCCGGTCGCCCTTGCGGACACCCAGCTCGGTGAGGGCGTTGGCGGCCCTGGACACCTCGTCCTTGAGCTCGGCGTAGGTGAGGGAGCGACTGTCGCCGGGCTCGCCCTCGAAGTGGATGGCGACCCGGTCCCCGTTGCCGGCCTCGACGTGCCGGTCCACGCAGTTGTACGCCACGTTCAGCTCGCCGTCGGCGAACCACTTGGCGAAGGGCGGGTTCGACCAGTCCAGGATCTCGGTCGGCTCGGTGGCCCAGGTGAGCCGCTTGGCCTGCTCGGCCCAGAAGCCCAGCCTGTCCGCCTTGGCCTGCTCGTACGCCTCCGCCGTGACGTTGGCGTGCGCGGCCAGCTCGGCCGGCGGCGCGAAGCGGCGTTCTTCCTTGAGCAGATTGGCCAAGGATTCGTTGCTCACGACATCTCCCTTTCCCAGGGCGTCCTACGTGCCTGTGTGTCCCGCGTCATAGCTCATCAGCCAGATGCCCGGGTGACAAGAGCCTCCGGGCAATTGGTTTAGACCTGTGAGCGGCATGCGGAGGTGGCCCCCGCTCCCCGAGCGGAGGGGAGCGGGGGCCACACACTTTCACGGACGAACGGAACGGAAGGTTCAGGACGCGCGGGCGGTCTCCCGGGCGCCGCTGCCCGGCAACGGCATGGCACCGGGCCGGTCGCCGGCTCCGGCCGCCGTCGGCGGCACGTGGTTGAAGACGTCGTCGTAGCTGTGCACCTCGTCCGTGCCGGCCAGCAGATAGGCCTGCGCCTCGCCCACGTGGAAGTACATCCCGTGCAGGGTCAGCGTGCCCTCGGCGAGCCGCCGCGCCACCGACTCGTACGCGCGCAGGTGCTCCAGCTGCTGGACGACATTGGTCAGGCACAGCTGCTCGACCTCGTCGGCCGGCAGCCGCCCGGAGATCCTGGCCCAGGCGTGCCTGCGGCTCTCCATCCGCTCCAGGCTCGGCCGGCCGTGCCGCAGCCAGCGGCGCAGGGGGCTCGAGGGGTCGTCGGGCCCGCTGTTCAGCAGGGCCTGCATCGCGCCGCAGCCGGAGTGGCCGCAGACCGTGATCGAGTCGACCCGCAGCACCTCCACCGCGTACTCGATCGCCGCCGCGACCGAGTCGTCCCCGCTCTCCTCGCCGGGCAGCGGCACCAGATTGCCCACATTGCGTACGGTGAACAGGTCGCCGGGGCCGCTGGACGTGATCATGCTGGTGACCAGCCGGGAATCGGCGCAGGTCAGGAAGAGCTGGGAAGGCCGCTGCCCCTCCCGGGCCAGCCGGGCCAGCTCGTCCCTGACCAGCGGGGCGGTGTCCCGCTGGAACGCGCCGATGCCGCTCGCCAGCCGCTGCGCGGTCGTGGTGGTCCCGGGCGCTTCGCCGTCGGTCTCGCTGGCCGGCTGCTCCTGGCACTGGTGGTTGCGCCACGGCGTCCACGGCCGGCAACAGGAGTGCCCGCCGGACCCGGACCCGGCTCTGGAGCCCTCGGCGTCGGATGCGTCCACCGGTCCGTGACCATGCGTCGGTTCGGTGATCCGCAGACCGGAGGGGCCGGTCATGTCGACGCTGCCGCCATGGGCCAGATGCGAGGTCTGCCAGTCGTGCAGCGTCTCGTACGCCGCGTGGTCCATGAACGAACCATCGAGCTCCACGACGACGTCGGCGCCCGCCGGGAGCTGGTGCAGGGTACGGCTCAGCCGCGGCACCGCGAGGAAGGTCAACTGCCCGCGGATACGGATCAGATGGCGCCCGTCCCGCTCCTCCCGGGTGATCCGGGTACGGGCGAGGCGGTGCATCGCCACGGCGACCGCCACCGCGATGCCGATGGCCACGCCCTGGAGGAGGCCGATGAACACCACACCCGCCACCGTCACCGCGTACACCAGCACTTCGCGGTGGCGGGTGACCGTGCGGATGTGGGTGATGCTGACCATCTGGACGCCGACCACCATGACGAGGGCGGCGAGCGCGGGCAGCGGGATGAGCTCCAGCAGCGGGACCAGGAGCAGGGCCGCGAGCACGATCCACACGCCGTGCAGAATCGCCGAGTTGCGACTCACCGCGCCTGCCGTGACGTTGGCGACACTGCGCACCGCGACCCCGGCCACGGGCAGACCGCCGAGCGCGCCGGAGACCATGTTGGCCGCGCCGAGGCCGGCGAGTTCGCGGTCGAGCCGCGAGCGCGGCACGCCGGCGCCGCCGGTGTCGGCGGCGCGCTTGGCGGCCAGCTTGTCGATGGCGACGGCGGACAGCAGCGACTGCACGCTGGTGACCAGCGTGATGGTGAGCACCCCGGCCGCGAGCCCGAGGACCGGCCCGTCCGGGAGCCCGGGCAGGGCGTGGCTGGTCCAGGCCGGCAGGTCGACCCGCGGCACGCCGAGACCGGCGAGCACGGCGAGCGCCGTCGCGGCGGCGACCGACGAGAGCGCCGCGGGGACCGTGCGCAGCAGTCGTCCTGTACGGCCGGGCAGGCGCGGCCAGAGCAGCAGCAGGGCGACGGTGAGGGCGCTGACGGCGACCGCGGCCGGGGACACCTCGGCCAGCTGGGCGGGCAGTCCGAGGGCGTTGTCCACGGGGGAGCTCTGGGGGCTGCCGCCGAGCATGATGTGCAGCTGTGCGAGGGCGATGGTGACGCCGATGCCCGCGATCATCCCGTGGACGATGGCGGGGGAGACGGCGAGGGCGGAGCGGGCCACCCGCAGGGCCGCCAGGCCGACTTGGGCGAGTCCGGCGAGGAGCGTGATGACGCAGGTGGTGCGCCAGCCGTAGCGCTGGATCAGCTCCGCGGTGACCACGGTCAGTCCGGCGGCGGGGCCGCTGACCTGGAGGGGCGAACCGCCGAGGCGGCCGGCCACGATGCCGCCGACGGCGGCGGCCACCAGGCCGGCCTGGAGCGGCGCGCCGGTGGCGAGGGCGATGCCGAGCGAGAGGGGCAGGGCGATCAGGAAGACGGTGATGGACGCGGAGACGTCCGCGCCGGCGATGCGGAAGCGGCGGCGGGGACCGTCCGCGCCGTCCGGCGGGCTGTGGGGCCGCTGGACGCGAGGTCGGTTGGTCGTGCGGTCAGGGGTGCAGAGAGTCATGTTCCCGTCTCCTCCGGGGGCAGCGCGGTCGCGGCTCGTGCGGGGTGCAGCGGCGGGATACCGATCAACGCTCGGTAAATGAACAGTAATGGAGAGTAAAGACTCCGGCATTATTTTCGGGGCAAACAGGGCAATGATTCACCGATTCCGGTGACAGAACGTGCCCATGCCGCTTGTCGGCGACGCTCCCCGGCCGTCGTGGTGCGACGTTGACGCCGCTCGTACGGAAATCCGAGGATCCGAGGAGAGGTGTGCGGATGTCAGCCGCCGCGAGAGGGACCGCAGTCCACAAGAGGGCCTCAGTCCAGAAGAGGGCGCTCGCCGTCGGCGCCCTCGCCGTCGCGCTCGCCACCGGCCTGGCCGGCTGTTCGGGCTCCGGCGGTTCCGCCCCGGGCGGGGGTCCGGGCGGCGCGGGAGCCGAGAAGGGCCCCGCCGGGGCCCCGCAGAGCGCGGTGCGGCTGATCGGCGACGGCTCCACCGCCTTCACCGGCGCCCAGCCCCACCAGCCGGTCTGGGAACGCCTGAAGCCCGGTCAGCAGCCGCCCCAGTTCGTGGTGTTCTCCTGGGACGGAGCCGGTGAGGACAGCCAGAAGCTCTTCTCGCACTTCCGCAAGGTGGGCAAGAAGTACGGCGCGACGATGACGTACTTCCTCAGCGGCGTCTACCTCCTGCCGCAGGAGAAGCGCGAGCTGTACAACCCGCCGCGGCACTCCCCGGGCCGCTCCGACATCGGCTTCAACGACGTCGAGGGCATCCGCGACACCGTGCGCGAGCTGCGGGGCGCGTGGGAGGAGGGCAACGAGATCGGCACCCACTTCAACGGCCACTTCTGCGGCAAGGACGGAGGCGTGGGCACCTGGTCGGTCGAGGAGTGGAAGAGCGAGATCAACCAGGCCAAGTCCTTCGTCAAGAACTGGAAGACCAACGCCGGTCTGCAGGCGGAGAAGCCGCTTCCGTTCGACTACGACAAGGAGCTCGTCGGCGCCCGCACGCCGTGCCTGGAGGGCCGCAAGAACTTCGTCCGGGCGGCGGCCCAGATGGGCTTCCGCTACGACACCAGCGGCGTCAACGACCAGATCTGGCCCAAGAAGGACATGGGCCTGTGGGACCTGTCGCTGCAGCTCGTCCCCATGCCGGGGCGCGCCTTCCAGACGCTGTCCATGGACTACAACTTCCTGGTCAACCAGTCCGGGACGACCAAGGGCGACCCGTCGATGCACCGGTTCTGGGGCAACCAGATGCGCGACGGGCTGGTGCAGGCCTTCGAGCGGTCGTACCGGGGCAACCGGGCGCCGCTGATCATCGGCAACCACTTCGAGTCCTGGAACGGCGGCACGTACATGCGCGCCATCGAGGAGACGATCGCGACGGTCTGCGTGCAGAAGGACGTCAAGTGCGTCTCCTTCCGCCAGCTCGCCGACTGGCTCGACGCCCAGGACCCGGACGTCCTCGCCAAGCTCCGCACGCTGAAGGTCGGCGAGGCCCCGCCGGGCGGCTGGCAGTCCTTCCTGGCGCCCCAGCCCGCCGTGCCGGCCGGCCCCCCGGCCCCGGCGACCCAGCCGGCCGCCGCGCGCCAGTGACCGCCGGACGCCACTGACCGCCGGCACCACCCTGTCGGCCTCCAGACCGGTCGACGCCACGGCCCGGGCCGGATCTCGTGACGAGGTCCGGCCCGGGCCGCCGACGCGGGGCGCCTCAGCTCGGCTGGGGCACGGCGAGTCGCTCGTCGAGGACGAACCCGGGGTCGACCTGCGCCGCCAGGTCCGCCCCGGTCTTGGCGTTGCCCCAGCTCTCCGCGTTCCTCAGATGGAAGTGGACCATCTGGCGCGTGTAGCGCTCCCAGTCGCGGTGGGCGTACGAGTCGTCCGCCGCGTTCTGGAGCGTCTGGAGGGCCGTGCGGTTGGTGGCCTCCAGGAGCTCGAAGCGGGGCGGGCGGCCCTTCTCCATGGCGCGGACCCAGTCGGAGTGGCCGACCGTCACCAGGAGGTCGTCACCCACCTCCGCGCGCAGGAACTCCACGTCCTCCGGGCCCTGCACCTTGTTGCCGACGACCCTCAGGGCGACCCCGAAGTCCCGCGCGTACTCCTTGTACTGGCGGTAGACGGAGACGCCCTTACGGGTCGGCTCGGCGACCAGGAAGGTCATGTCGAAACGGGTGAACATGCCGGAGGCGAAGGAGTCGGAGCCGGCGGTCATGTCGACGACCACGTACTCGTCCGGGCCGTCCACCAGGTGGTTCAGGCACAGCTCCACCGCGCCGACCTTCGAGTGGTAGCAGGCCACACCGAGGTCCGACTCGGTGAACGGGCCCGTGGCCATCAGCCGGATGCCGCCGTCGTCCAGGGCCACCGGCCGGGCGCAGGCCTCGTAGACCGGGTTGTCCTCGCGGACCCGCAGGAGCCGCGAACCCTCCCCGGGGGGCGTGGTCTTGATCATCGTGTCGGCGGAGGCGATCCGCGGGTTCGAGCCCCGCAGGTACTCCTTGATCAGCGGCAGGTGCGCGCCCATCGCGGGCAGCGCCGCCGCCTCCTCGTCGGAGAGGCCGAGCGCCGCCCCGAGGTGCTGGTTGATGTCGGCGTCGACCGCGAGGACCGGAGCCCCGGCGGCGGCGAGGTGTCGAATGAAGAGCGAGGACAGCGTGGTCTTGCCGCTGCCGCCCTTCCCCACGAAAGCGATCTTCATGTTCACCTAGCGTAGCGGCACGCTCGCGGCGTGTGGTCAAGCTGCGTGAAGAAGACCACTCCAAGGTGGGGCGGGCGCCCTGGACGCGTAGCCTCCCTACTTATGAGTACGCACGCCTCTGACCCCCTGGCCACCCTCGGCTCCCTGCCGGGCGTCGCCGATTCGGTGGACTCCGTACGCAAGGCCGTCGACCGGGTCTACGGCCACCGCGTGATGCGCCGCCGCAGCAACGAGATCACCTCCGAGGCGGCGCTGCGTGGGGCGCGCGCCTCGGCCGCGCTCTCGGGCGCCGACTGGGCCCTGGAGGAGGTCCGGCGGCGTACGGACTTCAGCGCGGACGCGGAGGCCCGCACGGTCGGCGGGGCCCTGCGGCTGACGGCGGAGTGCGGTCAGCTGCTCTCCATCTGGCGCCAGTCGCCGCTGCGGGTGCTCGCCCGGCTGCACCTGGTCGCCGAGGGTGAGCCGCGCGACTCGACGGGCCGGCCGCGCCAGGCGGGCGAGGCGGTGGACGAGCCGCTGATCGAGGCGCCGCTGCCGGATCCGGCCGAGGTCTCGGGCCGGCTCGACGGGCTTGCCGACCTGATCATCGCGGGCGGCAACGCCCCGGCCCTGGTCACGGCCGCCGTCGTGCACGGCGAGCTGCTCGCCCTGCGGCCCTTCACCTCGCGCAACGGCTTGGTGGCGCGGGCGGCGGAGCGGATCGTGCTGGTCGGCAGCGGGCTCGACCCGAAGGCGATCTGCCCGGCCGAGGTCGGCCACGCGGAACTCGGGCGGGCGGCCTATCTGGCCGCCTTCGAGGGATACCTGTCGGGGACCCCGGAGGGCATGGCCACCTGGATCGCGCACTGCGGTCGGGCGGTGGAGCTCGGCGTCCGGGAGTCGACGGCGGTCTGCGAGGCGCTGCAGCGCGGCGCGGCCTGAGGCCGCGCACCCTCGGCAGAGGGGCGCGCTGACAAGGGGTGGCCTGACGAGGATTGCGCTGTCGTTGCGCCGACAAGGGTTGCGGCGGTACCAGACTTCGGTACCGCCGCTGGCACGTCCGCCCAGTTACCAAGCGTCCTCGATATGTGCCCATCAGGCGGGGAACTTTGCCCTTCGCCTGGTGCGGCTGGCCCTTAATCGAAGGGTCGACGTCGCGTGGGTGCCAGGTTTCCGTGCTTAGGTCCGTGGGGCCTTCTTGCTCAACAGGTGATCCTCTCGGATGTCCTAGGTCTCGCGGGCCTGATTCCTTTCTACTCCTGTCCGGAAGGAAGCGAAAGTCCTGGCTCCGCTTCTTTGCTTTCGTCTCAAATCCGGGCAAAGCGATCGGCGAGAGGAACGGCCTTGGCGGCCGTCGCCGCGCGGGTCAGCGCGGCCTGCCGACGGCGACTGGCGTACCAGACGAGTCCGGCGGTGGCCGCCGCCGCGCCCACGGCCGCGGCGGCGACGAGGGCCGGGCGAGGCGGCATCCGGAACTCCGGCAGCCGCTGCTTGAGCCGGACCGGCCTGTTGAAGACCAGCACCGGCCAGTCCCGGGCGGTCGCCTCCCGGCGCAGCGTCCGGTCGGGGTTCACGGCGTAGGGGTGGCCCACGGCCTCCAGCATCGGCAGATCGGTCGCGGAGTCGCTGTAGGCGTAGCAGCGGGACAGGTCGTACCCCTCGGACTCGGCGAGCTCGCGGACCGCCTCCGCCTTGGTCGGGCCGTACGCGTAGTACTCCACCTCGCCCGTGAAGCAGCCGTCCTCGCCGACCACCATCCGGGTGGCGACCACCCGGTCGGCGCCGAGCATCTCGCCGATGGGCTCGACCACCTCGGCCCCGGACGTCGAGACGATCACGACGTCGCGGCCGGCGGCGTGGTGGTCCTCGATGAGCGAGGCCGCCTCGTCGTAGATGAGCGGGTCGATGAGGTCGTGCAGCGTTTCCGCCACGAGCTCCTTGACCTGGGCGACGTTCCAGCCTTTGCAGAGCGTCGAAAGATATTCGCGCATCCGCTCCATCTGGTCGTGGTCTGCTCCGCCCACCAGGTAGACGAACTGGATGTACGCCGTCCGCAGCGCGGCACGGCGACTGATCAGTCCGCCCCGGTAGAAGGACTTGCTGAAGGTCAGCGTCGAGGACTTCGCAATGACCGTCTTGTCCAGGTCAAAGAAGGCGGCTGCGCGCGGCATCGAGTGGTTTTCCACGAGCCCGAGCATAGGTGCCCGCCATTCGGCGTACGCTCGGGCGTGTGGGTTTGCCTGAGAAGGCTCTCGGGTACACCATGGAAGTCACGGATCGTTCGCGACCGTGCTAACCCGGACCGGCTCCTCCCCCCCCGAGTCGGCCGGAGAGACGACCCCCGCTCTCCCCCCCGGCGGGGGTCGTCGCATGTCCGGACGCGTTTTCGTCCATCGTTGCACCATCTTCGCCTCTCCCTTCGACCCACGCCCGCCATCGGGCGTCCGAGCGTGAGCACCCTCGTTTCGTTACTCACCGTAGTCGAAGGGATGCTCTCCGGGCAGTACCTGTTCGGGTGGCGAAGTTATTCACAGGCGATGAGTTATCCACAGTTTTTGACCAAGATCCACAAGATTTCCGATACGCCTGCACGGTGATTCCGGCCCGCGAAGTCCGCGGACCGCAGGAATCACGTGAGGGGTGTGCCGTGAAGGGATCGAAGGCTTCCGGAACGCGGATGCGAGACGGGGCGGCGATCAGCCCGTACGCGAGCACGGGTCGGGCCGCCAGGCCGGGCGGGGACGGACGGGAACGTGCGGGTGCGGGTGCGAGTAGAGGTGGGGGCGGGGGCGGGCCGGCGGGGTACGCGGCCGCACAGGACGCGGAGAGCGCGGACGGAGTGCGGCCGGCCCGCCCGCTGATCGTCACCGAGGACCTCGTGCTCCTCGACGACCTGCTGCGGCTGTGCGCCGCCGCCGGTGCCGAGCCCGAGGTACACCACACCGTGCCCGAGCACCGGGCGGCCTGGACCGACCCACCGCTCGTCCTCGTCGGCGACGACGCGGCGGCCCGCTGCCGCGGCGCCACCCGCCGGCCCGGCGTGCTGCTCATCGGCCGCGAGCCGGACGACCCGGGCATGTGGCGGCACGCCGTCGAGATCGGGGCGGAGAGCGTCCTGATCCTGCCCGATGCCGAAGGCCGCCTCGTCGACCTGATCGCCGACGCCGTCGAAGGAGCCGACGGGCAGGCGCTGACCGTGGGCGTCATCGGCGGACGAGGAGGCGCCGGAGCGTCGACCCTCGCCTGCGCCCTGGCCCTCGCCGCGGCGCGCGCCGGCCGGCGCACTCTGCTCGTCGACGGCGACCCGCTCGGCGGCGGACTCGACGTGCTGCTGGGCGGAGAGCGGGTCGAAGGGCGGCGCTGGCCCGACTTCGCCGCCTCGAAGGGACGCGTCGCCGGCGGCGCCCTGGAGGAGTCGCTGCCCTCGGTGCGGGGCCTTCGGGTGCTCAGCTGGGACCGGGGCGACTCGGTCCTCGTGCCACCGGAGGCCATGCGCTCGGTGCTGGCCGCCGCCCGCAGGCGCGACGGGGTCGTCGTGGTCGACCTGCCCCGCAGGATCGACGGCGCCGCCACCGAGGCCCTCGCCCAGCTCGACCTCGGCCTGCTGCTCGTCCCCGGGGAACTGCGGGCCGTCGCCGCTGCCCAGCGTGTGGCCTGCGAGGTCGGCATGGTGCTCGCGGACCTCCGCGCGGTGGTGCGCGGGCCCTACGCGCCCGGGCTCGACGAGCGGTGGATCGCCGACGCCCTGCGACTGCCCCTCGCCGGCGAACTCCCCTACGAACCGGGCCTCTCGGCGGCCGGAGACGGCGGATCACCACCCGGCACCGACGCCCGCGGCCCACTCGCCCGGTTCTCCACCGCGTTCTGGGACCGGGTCCTGCTCCCGGAGCGTGCGGCATGAGCGGCGCGGGGCTGCTCGACGCCGTGCGGCAGCGGCTCGCCGAGAGCGGCGCCGAGCCGACCCCGGCACGGGTCGCGGCGGCGCTGCGCGCCCAGGGCCGTCTGCTCGGGGACGCCGAAGTGCTCGGCGCGGCCGAGGAACTGCGCAGCGAACTGGTCGGCACCGGACCACTGGAGCCGCTGCTCGCCGACCCGGACGTCACCGACGTCCTGGTCTGTGCGCCCGACCGCGTCTGGGTGGACCGCGGCGCGGGGCTCGAACCGACCGGGGTGACGTTCCCGGACGCGGCGGCGGTACGGAGGCTCGCCCAGCGGCTCGCGGCCGTGGCCGGACGACGCCTCGACGACGCCCGGCCCTGGGTGGACGCCCGGCTGCCGGACGGCACCCGGATGCATGCCGTCCTTCCGCCGGTCGCCGTCGGCTCCACCTGTCTGTCGTTGCGGGTGGTGCGGCCGAGGGCCTTCTCCGTACGGGAGCTGGCCGACGCGGGCACCGTCCCGCCGGGCGGCGAGCCGGTGCTGAGGGCGCTCGTCGAGGCCCGCGTCTCGTTCCTCGTCAGCGGCGGCACCGGCTCGGGCAAGACCACCCTGCTGTCCACGCTGCTCGGCCTGGTGGGCGCGCGGGAGCGGATCGTCATCGCCGAGGACTCGGCCGAACTGCGCCCCGACCACCCCCACGTGGTGCGCCTGGAGGCACGCCCGCCCAACCAGGAGGGCGCCGGCCTCGTGACGCTGCGGGACCTGGTGCGGCAGGCGCTGCGGATGCGGCCGGACCGGCTCGTCGTCGGCGAGGTCCGGGGCCCTGAGGCGGTCGACCTGCTGGCCGCCCTGAACACGGGCCACGAAGGAGGCTGCGGGACGGTCCACGCCAACACGGCGGCGGACGTCCCCGCCCGTCTCGAAGCCCTGGGAACGGCGGCCGGCCTCGACCGGGCCGCCCTGCACAGCCAGTTGGGCGCCGGTCTCTCGGCGGTGCTGCACCTGGTGCGGGACCGGTCCGGGCGGCGGCGGATCGCCGAGGTGCACGTCCTCGAACGGGACCGGGACGGACTGGTGGTGACGGTGCCCGCGCTGCGCTGGGCGGCGGACGGATTCGAGCGGGAGCGGGGCTGGGGGCGACTGCGGTCGCTGATCGGAGGGGAGCGGTGACGACGATGACGATGCCGGGCGGACTCCCGGCGCAGGCAGCGGCGGCGCTGTGCGCGGTGGCGGCGCTGTGGTGGACGGCGGAGGGTGAACGGGCGGCCCGCAGGGCCCGTACGGTTCTGGCCCTGCCGGGCGGCCCCGGGGTGTCGCTCTGGCCGGTGGTCGCCGGACGGTGGTGGCAGGCGGTGCGCGGTCGGCGGGAGTGGCTGTGCCTGCCGGTGGCGGGAGCGCTCGCGCTCCTTGGCTCCTCGCCTCTTCCGCTGCTCGTCGGGGCGGCCGCCGTGCCGCTGGTCGGGCGCGGGCTGCGGGCGGCCCGCGCCGGGCGGGAGCAGGAGGCACGCGCCGACCGGGTGGTGACGCTGTGCGGGACGGTCGCCGGAGAGCTCAGAGCGGGTCGGCAGCCCACGCAGGCGCTCGCCTACGCGGCACGGACGACGGGGGCGCTCGACCAGGACGAGGCCGCGGTCCTCGCGGCGGCCCGGTTCGGCGGGGACGTGCCCGAGGCACTGCGGCGCGCGGCGCGGCGGGACGGTGCCGACGGCCTCGCGGGAATGGCCGCCTGCTGGCAGGTGGCCGTGGACGGCGGCGCCGGTCTGGCCGCCGGCCTCGACCGACTGGAGGCCGCCCTGCGCGCCCACCGGGACCAGCAGCAGCGGCTGCGCTCCCAACTGGCCGGCGCGTGGGCCACGGTGGCCGTGCTGGCCGTCCTTCCGGTCGCAGGGCTCGGCCTCGGTGCGGCCCTCGGCGCCCGCCCGCTGTGGGTGCTGCTGCACACTCCCGCGGGCCTGGGATGCCTGGTCGTCGGCGGCGTTCTGGAGGCCCTGGGGCTCTGGTGGGCGGCCCGGATCGTGCGGGCGGGTGAGCGGCCGTGACGGCACTGCTCGCGGCTCTGTGCGCCATGGCGGCGGTGGCCGTGGCCGTCGCGGAGCGCCGCCGCCGCCGGCAGGCGCTCCGGCGGATGACGGAACTCCTCACGGCCGGGCAGCCGCAGCCGGGGCCTTCGCCGGGCCGGAGGGGCGGCCTCCCTGCCCCGCTGAGGGCCTGGGGCGTGCCGTGCCTGGCGGGTCTCGGCGCGTTTGTGCTGATGGGAGGGCTCCTCGGTCTCCTCGCCGGGATCGGCGCCGCGTGGGGACTCAGGCGGTGGCAAGCGCGACGGCCACCGGGCGCGGTCGCGGGTGGCGGCGCGGTCGACGCGCAGGCGGTGCGTCAGCTGCCGCTCGCCGCCGACCTGCTGGCGGCCTGCGCCTCCGCCGGGGCCGGGCCGGTCGAGTCCGCCGAGGCGGTCGGCCGGTCGCTGGGCGGACCGCTCGGGGAGCGGCTGGTTCGTACGGCGGCGGAGCTTCGGCTCGGGGGCGAACCGGCCGAGGTGTGGCGGAGGTTCGGGGCGATACCCGGCGCGGAGGGCCTGGCCCGCTGCCTGGAGCGCGCGGCCTCCTCCGGGGCCCCTGCGGCCGAGGCCGTGGCGCGGCACGCCGACGGGCTCCGGGCGGCACGCGCCCGCGCTGCGACGACCCGGGCACAGCGGGCACAGGTGCTGATCACCGCGCCGGTCGGCTTGTGCTTCCTGCCCGCCTTCCTGGCGGTGGGGGTGGCACCGGTGGTGATCGGTCTGGCGAGCGGACTGCTCGGTGGGCGGTGACAGCGGACGAGAAAAGGACGGCACCGGGACACGACGGCACGCCGACGAGGCGAGCGCCGGCACGACGACATGACGACACGCCGGCACGACGACACGAGTGGGACGAACGGGAGTGACGGGATGAAGATCGGAAAGCGCGTGAACGGGTGGTGGCGGACCCGGAGGGCCGCGGCACGGCGGGACGCCGGAATGAGCACGACGGAGTACGCGATGGGCACGATCGCGGCGGCGGCCTTCGCCGCCGTGCTCTACAAGGTCCTCACCAGCGGCGCGGTCACGAAGGCCCTGGAGTCGGTGATCGGGAAGGCCCTCGATGCGCCGTTCTGACCGGGGTTCGGTGAGCGCGGAGGCCGCGGTCGTGCTGCCCGCCCTGGTCCTCTTCACCGCGGCTCTGCTGTGGGCGCTGGCCGCGGCTGCCGCACAGATCCAGTGCGTCGACGCGGCCAGGGCCGGGGCACGGCTGGTGGCCCGCTCGGAGCCGGTGCCGTCCGCCGAGGCCGCGGCCAGGGCCGCCGCTCCCGAAGGCGCCAGGGTCGGCGTCGTACGGGAGGGCGACCTCTGGCGGGTCACCGTGGAGTCGACGACACCCGGGCCCGGCGGGCTGGGGCTCACCCTGCGGGCCGCGGCGGTGGCACTCGCCGAGGACACGCTGTGAGGGGCACCGGCCGGGCCGACCGGGGAGCGGCGACGGTGTGGACGGCGATCGCGGCCTGCGCGCTGTGCGTCGTCTTCGGCGCCGTGCTCGCGCTCGGCCAGGCCGTCACCGCGCGCCACCGTGCGGGCGGCGCGGCCGACCTGGCGGCCCTCGCCGCCGCCGACCGCGCCCTGTGGGGCGAGGAGGACGCCTGCGCGGCCGCCACCCGGGTGGCGGCGGCCCAGGGCGCCACCCTGGTGCGCTGCCGGGTCCGCGAGGACATCGCGGACGTCACCGCCCGCGTCACCCTCGGCCCCTGGACGACCGCGACCAGGTCGCGCGCGGGCCCTCCGCTGTCCGCGTCCCTTCCCGGCCCGTCGCCGGGGCCACCTCGCCCGTAAGGCTGATCACGAGCCCTGCCTCGTCGGCGCCCGGGCCCCCGGGCTCACCCGGGCTACGCCCCGTCCGAGTCCGGTCGCGCGTCCGGTCCGGGGTCCGGCCCGGCACCTGGTCCCGTGTCCGGTCTGGCACCTGGTCGCGCGTCCGGTCCGGCGTCCGGCCCGGCACCTGGTCCCGCGTCGGGTCCGGGGTCCGGCCCGGTACCCGGTCCCGCCTCCTGCCCCGCACCCGGCCCCGAGCCGGCCCCTGCGCCCTTCTCGGTGTCCTCCTCAGGGGCTCCGCGCAGGAGCTCCGTCAGCAGGCGGACGGCGCCTCGTTTGTGGAGGGGGTCGTTGCCGTTGCCGCATTTGGGGGACTGGATGCAGGAGGGGCAGCCGGAGTCGCATTCGCAGGAGGCGATGGCCTCGCGGGTGGCGGTGAGCCAGGAGCGGGCGGTGTGGAAGGCGCGTTCGGCGAAGCCGGCGCCGCCGGGGTGGCCGTCGTAGACGAAGACGGTCGGCAGCAGGGTGTCGGGGTGGAGCGGGACGGAGACTCCGCCGATGTCCCAGCGGTCGCAGGTCGCGAAGAGCGGCAGCATGCCGATGGAGGCGTGTTCGGCGGCGTGCAGGGCGCCGCCGAGGATCTCCGGGTTGATCCGGGCGGCGTCCAGCTGGTCCTCGGTGACCGTCCACCACACGGCCCGGGTGCGCAGGGTGCGGGGCGGCAGGTCGAGTCTGGTCTCGCCGAGCACCTCGCCGGTGATCAGGCGGCGGCGGAGGAAGGAGACGACCTGGTTGGTGACCTCGACGGAGCCGTAGCAGAGGCGGCCGGCTCCCCACGGGATCTCGGTGTCGGTGGACAGGACGGAGATGGAGGTGGTGTCGCGGGCGGTGGTCGAGTAGGGCGGGTTCGCCTCCTCGACGAGGGCCACCGAGTCCTTGAGGTCGAGCTCGCGGACCAGATAGGTGCGGCCCTGGTGGAGGTGGACGGCCCCCTCGTGGACGGAGGCGTGGGAAGCGGCCTCGTCGACCGTGCCGAGCAGCCGGCCGGTGCCGGCCTCGACGATCCGGACGGGCGTGCCGCCGCCACCGCGGATGTCGGTCAGGTCGGCGGCCCGCTCCCGGCGCGTCCAGTACCAGCCCGTGGAGCGGCGGCGCAGCAGCCCGGCGGCCTCCAGCTGGGGCAGCAGATCCGGCACGGCCGGGCCGAACAGTGCCAGGTCGGGCTCGGTCAGCGGCAGCTCGGCGGCGGCGGCGCACAGGTGCGGGGCGAGGACGTAGGGGTTGTCGGGGTCGAGGACGGTCGACTCGACGGGCTGCCGGAAGATCGCCTCCGGGTGGTGGACCAGGAAGGTGTCCAGCGGATCGTCGCGGGCGACCAGGATCGCGAGCGCGCCCTCGCCGCTGCGGCCCGCGCGGCCGGCCTGCTGCCACAGGGAGGCCCGGGTGCCCGGGTAGCCGGCGATCACGACGGCGTCCAGGCCCGAGACGTCCACGCCCAGCTCCAGGGCCGTCGTGGCGGCCAGACCGAGGAGTTCCCCGGAGTGCAGGGCCCGCTCCAGGGCACGGCGCTCCTCGGGCAGATAGCCACCCCGGTAGGCGGCGACACGCCGGGCGAGGGAGCGGTCGACCTCGGCGAGGCGTTCCTGGGCGATCACCGAGATCAGTTCGGCGCCGCGGCGGGAGCGGACGAAGGCGACCGAGCGGACGCCCTGCACCGCCAGGTCGGTCAGCAGGTCGGCGGTCTCGGCGGTGGCGGTGCGGCGGACGGGGGCGCCCTGCTCGCCGTGCAGCTCGGTCAGCGGCGGCTCCCACAGCGCGAAGACCATGTCGCCGCGCGGGGAGGCGTCGTCGGACACCTCCGTGACCGGCAGGCCGGTGAGACGGCCGGCGGCGAGGGCCGGTTCGGCGGAGGTGGCCGACGCGAGCAGGAAGACCGGCTCGGAGCCGTACCGGGCGCAGACACGGCGCAGTCGGCGCAGCACCTGGGCGACGTGGGAGCCGAAGACCCCCCGGTAGGTGTGGCACTCGTCGATCACGACATAGCGCAGGGAGCGCAGGAAGGAGGCCCAACGGGGGTGGGAGGGAAGTATGCCCCGGTGCAGCATGTCGGGGTTGGTGAGCACGTAGTTGGCGTACTGACGGACCCACTCGCGTTCCTCGACCGGCGTGTCGCCGTCGTAGACGGCGGCCCGGATCCGGTTGCCGAGCGGTGCGGCCAGCTCGCGCACGGCGCGCCGCTGGTCGGCGGCGAGGGCCTTGGTGGGGGCCAGGTACAGGGCGGTGGTGCCGCGCCCGTTGGCGGCCTCGGCGCCGTCCAGGAGGGTGGACAGGACGGGGGTGAGATAGGCGAGCGACTTGCCCGAGGCGGTTCCTGTGGCGATCACCACCGAGGTGCCGTCCAGAGCGTGCTCGGCGGCTTCGGCCTGGTGGGCCCAGGGGTGCTCGATGCCGGCCTTCTCGATGGCGGCGATCACCTCGGCCCGGATGCGGTGCGGCCAGACGGCATGACGGCCCGCACGGGCGGGCAGATGCTCCGTATGGGTGATGCGCGCGGCCCGGCTCTCGCCTCGCGAGAGCCGGTCGAGGACCTCACCGGGAGAGGGGCGACTGCCCGCTTCCCCGGTGGGTCGGCTGGGACGGTGATTCTTGGCCATCGGCACCGAGTGTGTCACCGGCGTGACGGACAATGCTTCCAAGGCGTCGTGCATGACTGCCGGTAAGTGATTGAATGCCATCGCGGCCGGCATCCGTCCCGTGGCTCCGCACGGGAGACCTCGAGGGACGGCCGCTCGATAGCTAGGTGCTGGAGGACCCGTGGACCTGTCTCTGTCGACTCGCACTGTGCCCGGCCCCAATGGCGACCGTACGGTCGTCGAGGTCGGTGGCGAGATTGATGTGTATACCGCGCCCAAGCTGCGCGAGCAGTTGGTCGAGTTGGTGAACGACGGCAGCTACCACCTGGTTGTCGACATGGAAGGCGTGGACTTCCTCGACTCGACCGGCCTCGGCGTGCTGGTGGGCGGCCTGAAGCGCGTCCGCGCGCATGAGGGATCGCTGCGTCTGGTCTGCAACCAGGAGCGCATTCTCAAGATCTTCCGGATCACCGGTCTGACCAAGGTGTTCCCGATCCACACCTCGGTCGACGAGGCCATCAACGCCGCCGACTGAGGCCACGCGCAGCCGTCGCTCCGCAGAGCCCGCGCAGCCGCCGAGAACCCCAGGGGGATCGATCGCATGGCCACCGTTGAACTCCTCTTCAGCGCCCAGCCCGAGCACGTCCGCACGGCCCGCCTGGTGGCTGCCGCGGTGGCGCGCAGGGCCGGGGTCGACGAGGCGGTCCTCGACGAGGTCCGGCTCGCCGTCGGCGAGGCCTGCTCCCGAGCGGTCGGGCTGCATCGCAGCAACGGCGTGACCACCCCGGTCAGAGTCGTGCTCACCGAGGAGGAGAAGACCTTCTCCATCGAGGTCGGCGACGAGGTGCCGGGCGCGGGCGTGGCGGCGGCGGATGCCGCCGGTGTGCCCGGTGCGCGTGCCGCGGCGCCGGCCGAGGAGTTCGACGATGCCGACGGCGAGGACGAGATGGGCCTCGCGGTGATCCGCGGGCTCGTCGACGACGTCGAGGTGATGGCCGGGGAGGACGGCGGCACCATCCGCATGAGCTGGCCCGCCAACCCGGACGCCCCACTCGCCTGACCCCGGCGCCGCTCCCGGGATCACCCGATCACTCGGTCAGCTGATCAGCCACCGGAAAGAGGCCTTGCATCGCAGGGCCTCTTTTTCGTTCTCGCACGCCATCGAATGGTTCAGGGCCGTTACCGCATTCGGTGGTACTTACGAACTATTCATGATTTCGCACTGCGGCGCCCTGCTTTGACCGGGTTTGCCTCCTTACAATCCGGCTTGTCTTGACCACGCGACGTCAAGGAGGACGGAATGGCGGGTCTCGCAGCCGCGGTGCTCACTCAGGAGAACCGCGTGATCGTGGTCGTCGTCGCGGCGGTCGCGCTCGCGGCGCTGGTCGTGGCGCAAGTCCTGGTCCGCCAGGTCCTCGCGGCCGGCGAGGGCACGGACACCATGAAGAAGATCGCCGCGGCCGTGCAGGAGGGCGCGAACGCCTATCTCGCCCGGCAGCTGCGCACCCTCGGCGTCTTCGCCGTCGTCGTCTTCTTCCTGCTCTTCCTGCTGCCCGCCGACAACTGGTCGCAGCGAGCCGGACGCTCCCTGTTCTTCCTGGTCGGCGCGCTCTTCTCGGCGGTCACCGGATACATCGGCATGCGGCTCGCCGTCCGTGCGAACGTACGCGTCGCCGCGGCGGCCCGGGAGGCCACGCCCGCCGAGGGGCAACCGGAGAAGGATCTGCCGTCCGTCTCCCACCGGGCCATGAAGATCGCCTTCCGCACCGGCGGTGTGGTCGGCATGTTCACCGTCGGCCTCGGACTGCTCGGCGCCTCGTGCGTCGTGCTCGTCTACGCCGCCGACGCGCCCAAGGTCCTGGAGGGCTTCGGCCTCGGCGCCGCACTCATCGCGATGTTCATGAGGGTCGGCGGCGGCATCTTCACCAAGGCCGCCGACGTCGGTGCCGACCTCGTCGGCAAGGTCGAGCAGGGCATCCCCGAGGACGATCCGCGCAACGCCGCCACCATCGCCGACAACGTGGGCGACAACGTCGGCGACTGCGCGGGCATGGCCGCCGACCTCTTCGAGTCGTACGCCGTCACCCTCGTCGCCGCGCTGATCCTCGGCAAAGCCGCCTTCGGCGACCTCGGCCTCGCCTTCCCCCTGATCGTGCCGGCGATCGGCGTGGTCACCGCGATGATCGGTATCTTCGCGGTCGCCCCGCGGCGCGCCGACCGCAGCGGGATGACCGCCATCAACCGGGGCTTCTTCCTCTCCGCCCTCATCTCGCTCGCCCTCGTCGCCGTCGCCGTCTTCGCCTACCTCCCGTCCTCCTACGCCGACCTCAAGGGCGTCACCGATCCCGGCATCCCCGCCCACAGCGGAGACCCGCGGGTGCTCGCCCTGGTCGCGGTCGCCATCGGCATCGTGCTCGCCGCCCTCATCCAGCAGCTCACCGGCTACTTCACGGAGCCCAGCCGGCGCCCGGTCCGCGACATCGGCAAGTCCTCGCTGACCGGCCCCGCCACCGTCGTCCTCGCCGGCGTCGCCATCGGCCTGGAGTCGGCCGTCTACACGGCCTTCCTGATCGGTCTCGCGGTCTACGGGTCGTTCCTCCTCGGCGGCGCCTCCATCACACTGGCGCTGTTCGCGGTCGCCCTCGCCGGCACCGGGCTGCTCACCACGGTCGGCGTGATCGTCGCCATGGACACCTTCGGCCCCGTCTCCGACAACGCCCAGGGCATCGCCGAGATGTCCGGCGACGTACAGGGCGCCGGAGCGCAGGTCCTCACCGACCTCGACGCCGTCGGCAACACCACCAAGGCGATCACCAAGGGCATCGCGATCGCCACGGCCGTCCTCGCCGCGGCCGCGCTCTTCGGCTCCTACCGGGACGCCATCGCGACCTCCGTCAGTGAAGTGGGGGCGAGGGCGAGCGAGATGAACCTCTCCATGAACATCTCCCAGCCCAACAACCTCTTCGGGATGATCCTCGGCGCCGCGGTCGTCTTCCTCTTCTCGGGCCTCGCCATCAACGCCGTGTCCCGGTCGGCCGGTGCCGTCGTCTTCGAGGTGCGCCGGCAGTTCCGCGAGCACCCCGGGATCATGGATCACAGCGAGAAGCCCGAGTACGGGCGGGTCGTCGACATCTGCACCAAGGACGCGCTGCGCGAGCTCGCCACGCCCGGACTGCTCGCCGTGATGGCCCCCATCGCGGTCGGCTTCACCCTCGGCGTCGGCGCGCTCGGCTCGTACCTCGCCGGGGCGATCGGCACCGGCGCCCTGATGGCCGTCTTCCTCGCCAACTCCGGCGGGGCCTGGGACAACGCCAAGAAGCTGGTCGAGGACGGTCATCACGGCGGCAAGGGCAGTGACGCGCATGCCGCGACCGTCATCGGCGACACGGTCGGCGACCCCTTCAAGGACACCGCGGGCCCGGCGATCAACCCGCTCCTGAAGGTGATGAACCTGGTCGCGCTGCTGATCGCGCCCGCCGTGGTGCAGTTCAGTTACGGCGACGACGCCAGCGCCTGGCTGCGGGCGCTGGTCGCCGTCGTGGCGATCGCCGTGATCGTGGTCGCGGTACGCGTCTCCAAGCGGCGGTCGGTGGCGGTCGGGGCGGACTCGGCCGACGACCGGGACGACTCCTCGACGGGCGCGGCGGTCACTCCGTAGCGCTCGCCGACGGGTCGTCATGGCGGGGCGGGCGTCGTCTTTCTGACGTGACGTCTGCCCCTGTCTCCTTGGTGCAAACGGATTCAATATCGGATGAATCGGTCGCACGATCGGTGGAAGTCGTCGGTACGACGTGTATGTTCCGGGGCCGAGAGCCTTGGAAGGGACCGATCCGGTGAACAAGAAGCTTGCGGCCGCACTGTCCGGCGGCGCGGTACTGGTGCTCGTGCTGTCCGGTTGCGGCGACGACGAGGGCGACAAGGTCAACGACTGGGCCAAGACGTTCTGCGACCAGGCGCAGCCGCAGATCCAGAAGCGGGCCAACGCCAACCAACTGATCATCTCCACGGCGGCCGACAGCAAGCCCGCCACGATCCAGGCGGCCGACTCGAAGGCCTTCCAGGACATCGCCGACGCCGACCGGGCGCTCGCCAAGGCCGTCGAGAGCGCCGGGGCGCCGCCCGTCGCCAACGGGGAGAAGATCCAGCAGGACGCCATCAAGGAGCTCAACGCCACGGCGGTCGCGTACGACGGACTGAAGAAGCAGGTCGACGCGCTCGACACGTCGAACCAGCAGAAGTTCGCCGACGGGCTCAAGGTCGTCTCGGACAACCTCGCGAAGATCCAGAACATGGACCAGGACGCCGTCGCCAAGCTCCAGGCGGGCGAGCTCGGCCAGGCCATGGCCAAGCAGCCGGGCTGCCAGACCCCGAAGGCGTCCACCCCGCCCGCCTCCCCGAAGGCGGGCGGCCCGGCGAGCACGCCGGCCACCAGCCCGTCCGGCAAGCCCAGCGCCTCCGCCAAGAGCGAGGAGTAACCCTCCCCGCGGGCAGCCGCGCCACGGGCCGGTCCGGTGTCCTCGCCGGACCGGCCCGCCGCTGTCCCCGGCCGTACGCCGAGCCCGTCGTCGGCCGTTGTCCACAACCCGGCCGCGGCGCCCCCCTCCCCGCCCGCCGAACTCGCCCGTTGTCCACAGGCGGCCTCGTCGGTGCGGCCGTTGTCGGTGGTGGCCGTCACAATGGGGCACGTGAGTACGACCAGCACGACCCCCAGCCTTCCGGTGCCCACGCACGCCGCCCGACTGCGCGAGGCGCTGCTCGCCGCCGACTTCACCGCCGACGGCCTGCTCGAGCTGCTCGGTGCGCAGGCCTATGCCGCCCTCGCCCGCAGCGAGACCGTGCCCGCGCTCCGGGCCACCCGCGGGGACTCCCCGCTGGAGACCCTCGTCCGTATCTTCCTGCTCCAGCGGTCGGTGGAGCGGAAGCGGGCCGCGGCCGCGCTGCCCCTGGAGGAGGCGATCGCCGACGGCTGGGTGGTCCGCGAGGACGACGCGGTGTTCGCTACGGTCGACGTGCGGCCGTACGGCGGCCCGGACGGCGAGGACTGGTTCATCGTCTCCGACCTCGGCTGCGCCGTCGGCGGCGCCGGCGGCATCGGCAAGAAGGACGAAGGGGTCGTCCTCGGCGTCGGCGGGGCCTCCACCACCCTCGCCGGCATCACCGTGCGCACGCCCGTCGCCACCGCCCTCGACCTCGGCACCGGATCCGGCATCCAGGCCCTGCACGCCGCCCAGCACGCCACCCTGGTCACCGCCACCGACCTCAACCCGCGCGCCCTGGACTTCACCCGGCTCACCCTCGCCCTGTCCGGCGCCCGCGGCGCCGAGCTGCTGCAGGGCTCGCTCTTCGAGCCGGTCGACGGCGACACGTACGACCTGATCGTCTCCAACCCGCCGTTCGTGATCTCCCCCGGCACCGGGCTCACCTACCGGGACGGCGGCATGGCCGGCGACGACCTGTGCCGCACGCTCGTGCAGCAGGCCGGCGACCGGCTCAACGACGGCGGATACGCCCAGTTCCTCGCCAACTGGCAGCACGTCGAGGGCGAGGAGTGGCAGGACCGGCTGCGTTCCTGGGTGCCGCGCGGCTGCGACGCCTGGATCGTGCAGCGCGAGGTCCAGGACGTCACCCAGTACACCGAGCTGTGGCTGCGCGACAGCGGCGAGCACCGCGGCGACCCGGAGGAGTACCGGCTGGCGTACGGGCGGTGGCTCGACGAGTTCGAGGCACGCGGGACCAGGAGCATCGGCTTCGGCTGGATCACCCTGCGGAAGAACGCCGCCGTCGCTTCCGGCGCGATCGAGCCGTCGATCGTCCTGGAGGAGTGGCCGCACCCGGTCGAGCAGCCGCTCGGCGACACCGTACGGGCCCACTTCGAGCGCCAGGACTATCTGCGCACGCACGACGACGCGGCCCTGCTCGCCGACCGCTTCGTCCTCGCGCCGGAGGTCGTGCAGGAGCAGGTCGGCCTGCCCGGCGCCGAGGACCCCGAGCATGTGCTGCTCCGGCAGAACCGCGGGATGCGCCGCGCCACCCGCGTCGACCACGTCGCCGCCGGCTTCGCGGGCGTGTGCGACGGCTCGCTGAGCGCCGGACGGATCCTCGACGCCATCGGGCAGCTCACCGGCGAGGACCCGGTCCTGCTGCGGGACCGCACCCCGCAGGCCATCCGGCTGCTCGTCGAGGAGGGCTTCCTGCTGCCGGTCACCGGAGAGGAGACCGGGTGAGTCGATACAAATCGAGCGCGACGAGGGCGCCCTCGTCGAGCCCCGGATCGCGATGCGCCCCCTGCGGGACGCCTTCCGCGCCATCCACCTGACGCTGCCCTGGACCTGCTGCGCGCCACCGACCCGCGCTGGTACGCGCACAGGTCGCCGACTGCTACGCCGTACCGGAGGACGCACCCTTCCTGCGGCCGTATCTGACGGACCCTGAGGCGGCGTGCGCGGCACTCGCAGCCGCCTGTGCGGCACGGTGGGAGGGGGCCATCGCGCCGTACGGCCCGAAAGGCCACCAGAGAAGTTCCGCTTCCTCGGCTCCGCCCGGCTGCTGCCGGTCGGCGGGGCCCTGTCCTACCGCGCCCTGTTCAACTGGGCGACGCCGCCCAGGTTCATCGGAACTCTGCTGGTGGGGACGCCCCTTCAGGTTTTCTTCTTCGTCTTCCTCGGACGGGAACTCGGCGTCTCCGACGACCGTTTCCATGGTGTCGGCAACGCCGTGCCCGCAGCTTCCGCCTCCTGCGTGGACGGCGGGACGATGGCCGTCGCCGACGAGCGCCGGTACGGCGCCCTCGGGGCCGTCCTGCTCTCACCCCGGCACCGGGGCCCGCGTGGGCGGGTCGCGCTCTGCCGTACGTCCTCAACGGGCTGCTCATCAGCGCGTTCGTGCTCACCGCCGCCGCGACCGTGCTCGACCTGCCCGTGCCGCCGGGCGCGCTGCCCGGCCCCGGCCTGCTCCTGCTGACGGGCGCCCCCGTGCCCCGGGACACCTGTCGGAGTGGATGCGCATCGCCGGCGAGCTGCTGCCGCTGACCCATGCGATCGACGTGATGGGGAGGACGAGATGGGGAGGACATGACGTGATCGACGTGACGTGAGTGTCGTGATGTGAGCGATATGACGAAAGGAGAGAGGAGGACGCAGGAGTACCGGCCATCCTCGTGAAACCGTTCGGGACCCTCCGCGCCGTTCACCCGGAATTCGCCCCTACGACGCCGCGAGGTGCCAGCCTCGGCTCGGGGGGCCGAAGAGCCACGGGCGACGGAACGGGGTACGGGCATGGAGAGCGGGCCGGCGATCTTCGCGGGAGCGGCGTTCACGCTGTTCGGAGCCGCGCTGCTGCTCTGGACGGGCGTCCGGGTGCGGCACCGCGAGCCCGTCGCGCTCGGCGTCACGCCGGGCGCCGCCGCCGCGCTCAGCACCCTCTTCGGGGCCGTCTTCCTTCTCCTCGGGATCTGGTGCTTCGGGCGGCTGTGACGCGGCCCCGGCCGGACGGACGCCCCGCCGGTCCGGGAGTCCGGGCGGCAGGAAGGGCAGAAGTCGGGTTACCGTTCGAGTGGCCGTTGCGGGCTTTCGCCGTTTGACACGGGGGCGGGTTGTACCGTCACACTCCGCAGCGACGACAGTGTCACCGTACGTGCCACTGCCGTGCGTGCCAGCGCCGTACGTACGCTGCGCCGTACGTACGCAGTCAGTACGTGCCAGAGAGCGTCGACCGGAGAGAAGAGCGAAGTTGTCCCCGACCAGCGAGACCGCACAGGGCGGCCGCCGACTCGTCATCGTCGAGTCGCCTGCCAAGGCGAAGACGATCAAGGGCTACCTCGGCCCCGGCTATGTCGTCGAGGCGAGCGTCGGGCACATCCGCGACCTCCCGAGCGGCGCCGCCGAGGTGCCGGAGAAGTACACCGGCGAGGTGCGCCGCCTCGGCGTCGACGTCGACCATGACTTCCAGCCCATCTATGTCGTCAACGCCGACAAGAAGGCGCAGGTCAGGAAGCTGAAGGAGCTGCTCGCCGAGTCCGACGAGCTCTTCCTCGCCACCGATGAGGACCGCGAGGGCGAGGCCATCGCCTGGCACCTCCAGGAAGTCCTGAAGCCCAAGGTCCCGGTCCACCGGATGGTCTTCCACGAGATCACCAAGGACGCGATCCAGCAGGCCGTGCGCAACCCGCGCGAGCTGAACAAGCGGATGGTCGACGCCCAGGAGACCCGCCGCATCCTCGACCGCCTCTACGGCTACGAGGTCTCGCCGGTCCTGTGGAAGAAGGTCATGCGGGGCCTGTCCGCCGGCCGTGTCCAGTCCGTCGCCACCCGGCTCGTCGTCGAGCGGGAGCGCGAGCGCATCGCCTTCCGCTCCGCCGAGTACTGGGACCTCACCGGCACCTTCTCCACCGGCCGCGCCGGCGACCCCTCCGACCCGTCCTCGCTGGTCGCGCGGCTCGCGACGGTGGACGGCAAGCGGGTCGCGCAGGGCCGTGACTTCGGCGCCGACGGGCAGCTGAAGACCGCGAACATCCTCCACCTCGACGAGGAGAAGGCCCGCGCCCTCGCCGCCTCTCTCGCCGACACCCGCTTCACCGTCCGCTCGGTCGAGTCGAAGCCGTACCGCCGCTCCCCGTACGCCCCCTTCCGCACCACGACCCTCCAGCAGGAGGCCAGCCGCAAGCTCGGCTTCGGCGCGAAGGCGACCATGCAGGTGGCGCAGAAGCTGTACGAGAACGGCTTCATCACCTACATGCGTACGGACTCCACCGTGCTGTCCGACACCGCCGTGGCCGCGGCCCGGGCGCAGGTCACGCAGCTGTACGGCGCCGAGTACCTGCCGGAGCAGCCCCGCGTCTACGCGGGCAAGGTCAAGAACGCCCAGGAGGCGCACGAGGCGATCCGGCCTTCGGGTGATCGTTTCCGCACCCCGGCGGAGACCGGTCTGACCGGCGACCAGTTCAGGCTCTACGAGCTCATCTGGAAGCGGACCGTCGCCTCCCAGATGAAGGACGCGACCGGCAACTCGGTCACCGTGAAGATCGGCGGCACCGCCGCCGACGGCCGCGACGCCGAGTTCTCGGCCTCCGGCAAGACGATCACCTTCCACGGCTTCATGAAGGCCTACGTGGAGGGCGCCGACGACCCGAACGCCGAGCTCGACGACCGCGAGCGGCGCCTGCCGCAGGTCGCCGAGGGCGACGCGCTCGCCGCCGAGGAGATCACCGCCGACGGCCACGCGACCAAGCCGCCGGCCCGCTACACCGAGGCCAGCCTGGTCAAGGAGCTGGAAGAGCGGGAGATCGGCCGCCCGTCGACGTACGCCTCGATCATCGGCACCATCCTCGACCGCGGCTACGTCTTCAAGAAGGGGACGGCGCTCGTGCCGTCGTTCCTCTCCTTCGCCGTCGTCAACCTCCTGGAGAAGCACTTCGGGCGGCTCGTCGACTACGACTTCACCGCCAAGATGGAGGACGACCTCGACCGTATCGCGCGCGGTGAGGCCCAGGCCGTGCCGTGGCTGAAGCGGTTCTACTTCGGTGAGGGCGGCTCCGCGGGGACGCAGGGCGGCGCGGCGGACGCCGGCAACGGCGACGGCGACCACCTCGGCGGACTGAAGGAGCTGGTCACCGACCTCGGCGCCATCGACGCCCGGGAGATCTCCTCCTTCCCCGTCGGCAACGGCATCACGCTCCGCGTGGGCAAGTACGGCCCGTACATCGAGCGCGGCGAGAAGGACCAGGAGGGCTACCAGAAGGCCGACATCTCGTCGGACCTGGCGCCCGACGAGCTGACCGTCGAGTACGCCGAGGAACTGCTCGCCAAGCCGAGCGGCGACTTCGAGCTGGGCAAGGACCCCGTCAGCGGCAACATGATCGTCGCCAAGGACGGGCGCTACGGCCCGTACGTGACGGAGATCCTCCCCGAGGACACCCCGAAGACCGGCAAGAACGCCGTCAAGCCGCGCACCGCCTCCCTCTTCAAGTCGATGTCGATCGACACGGTGACCCTGGAGGAGGCGCTCAAGCTGATGTCGCTGCCCCGGGTCGTCGGCACCGACCCCGAGGGCGTCGAGATCACCGCGCAGAACGGCCGCTACGGGCCGTACCTGAAGAAGGGCACGGACTCGCGCTCGCTCACCAGTGAGGACCAGCTGTTCACGATCACGCTGGAGGAGGCGCTGGCGATCTACGCCCAGCCCAAGCAGCGTGGCCGCGCCGCCGCCAAGCCCCCGCTGAAGGAGCTCGGCACCGACCCCGTCAGCGAGAAGCCCGTGGTCGTCAAGGACGGCCGCTTCGGCCCGTACGTCACCGACGGCGAGACCAACGCCACCCTGCGCACCGGCGACAGCGTGGAGACGATCACGCCCGAGCGCGGTTACGAGCTGCTCGCCGAGAAGCGGGCCAAGGGCCCCGCGAAGAAGACGGCCAAGAAGGCACCGGCGAAGAAGACCGCCGCCAAGAAGACCGCGGCGAAGAAGACCACCTCCACCGCCAAGAAGACGGCCGCGAAGAAGACCACGGCCGCCAAGACCACCACGGCGAAGACGGCGACGAAGGCGGCGGCCAAGAAGACCACCGCCGCGAAGAAGACGGCCACCGCGCCGTCGGAGTGACGGCGGCCGTCGCCGAACCGGAGTGACCTTCCCGGCAGCACGGGGGGTGCGGACCACCGGGTCCGCACCCCCCGTCTGTTTGTTCGGGTGGACGCCGCAGGGAGCAAGAACGTCCGGATAGGGTGGACGGATGACGCGAGCAGAGCAGCCAGACACCGACGCCGCACTCGTCGCCGATTCCCGGGAGCGTGCCGTACGGGCCCTGTTGCGCCACCAGCCCCTGCGAAGGCTGTGGAGCGCCCAGCTCGTCGGCGGTACGGGCGACGCCCTCGCCCTCCTCGTCCTCATCCTGCTCGGACTCCAGGCGGCCGCCGCCGCCGGAGCCCTCGGCGGCGGGTACCGGGGCGCCGCCTTCGCCGTGGCCGCCGTGATCGCCGCCCGGATGTTCGCCGCCGTCCTCTTCGGCGCCGTGCTCCTCGGCCCGCTCACCACCCTGACCGCCCCCGGCGGCCCCCTCGACCGCCGCTGGACCATGATCGGCGCCGACGGACTGCGGCTCGCACTGCTCGTCGTCGCCCCCCTGTGGATCGACTGGACCCCCGACGGCGCCCTCGCCTTCCTCCTCGGCACCGCCTTCCTCACCGGCGCCGCCGAACGCCTGTGGACGATCGCGAAGGAGAGCGCCGCCCCCGCGCTGCTGCCCGCCCCGCCGCTCGAAGGCGCCGCCGTCCGGCCGCTGCCCGACCACCTGGGCGCACTGCGCACGCTCAGCCTGCGCACCGGCTTCCTGTCGGTGCCCGCCGCGGCCGCCGTGCTGCTGCTCGCGACGCTCCTGAGCAACCTGCTCGGCAGCGGCGTCGACTGGTTCGGACGGCACCAGGCCGCCCTCGGCTCCTACGTCGCCGCCGGGCTGTTCGCCGCCTCCGTCTCCGTGCTGTGGATGCTCGAACTGCCCGGCGACCGCACCCCGCGCCCCCGCTCGCCCCTGGAGGGCCTGCGACTGCCCGCGGACAAGGGCCGCACCGGCGCGCTCGGGCTGCTCGTCCTGGCCTGCGCCACCGTCGCCGCCGCCATCGCCGCCGCCGCGGCCGTCGCCGTGCTCCACGCCGTCGACCTGGACGGCGGGCCCGTCACGTACGCCCTGCTGATCCTCGCGCTCAGCGGCGCCACCGCCGTCGGCATCCGCACCGCCGGATCGGTCCTCACCGTCCTCTCCCGGCGCCGGCTGCTCGCCCTCGCGCTCGCCGTCACCGGCGTCGCGCTGCTCGCCATGGGCCTCGTCCCGGACACGGCGACCGTGCTCGCGCTCGCCGCGCTCGCCGGTTACGCCGCCGGTGTCGCCGCCCGCACCGGGCACGGCCTGATCGACCAGGAGACCGAGGAGGCCCGCAGGGCCCGCGTCACCGACCACCTCCAGGCCGTGGTCCGCGTCGCCATCGGCGTCGGCGCGCTCGGCGCCCCCTTGCTCGCCGCCGCCATCGGCCCGCACCGGCTCGCCTCCGGAAGCTTCGTCTTCGCCCACGGCGGCGCCGCCTTCACCCTGATGCTGGTCGGCGCGCTGCTCCTGCCCGTCGCCGCGCTCGTCCTCGCCAAGACCGACGACCGGGCCGGCGTCCCGCTCCGCCGCGACCTGCGCGACGCGCTGCGCGGCGGCGACCCGGCCCAGGCACCGTCGGCGACCGGCTTCTTCATCGCCCTGGAGGGCGGCGACGGCGCCGGCAAGTCCACCCAGGTCCAGGCGCTCGCCGAGTGGATCCGCGCCAAGGGCCACGAGGTGGTCGTCACCCGCGAGCCCGGCGCCACCCCGGTCGGCAAGCGGCTCCGCTCGATCCTGCTCGACGTCTCCAGCGCCGGACTGTCCAACCGCGCCGAGGCGCTGCTGTACGCGGCCGACCGCGCCGAGCACGTCGACTCGCTGGTCCGGCCCGCCCTGGAGCGCGGGGCGGTCGTGATCTCCGACCGGTACATCGACTCGTCCGTCGCCTACCAGGGCGCCGGCCGCGACCTGTCCCCGACCGAGATCGCCCGCATCAACCGCTGGGCGACCGGCGGCCTCGTACCGCACCTGACCGTGCTGCTCGACGTCTCCCCGGAGACCGCCCGCGAGCGCTTCACCGAGGCCCCGGACCGGCTCGAGTCCGAGCCGCCCGAGTTCCACGCGCGCGTACGGGCCGGTTTCCTCGCCCTCGCCGCCGGCGACCCCGGCCGCTACCTCGTCGTCGACGCCGGCCAGGAGCCGGAGGCCGTCACCACCGTCGTACGCCACCGACTCGACCGGATGCTGCCGCTCTCCGAGGCCGAGGTGAAGGCCCAGGAGGAGGCCCGCCGCAAGGCCGAGGAAGAGGCCCGGCGGAAGGCCGAGGAAGAGGCCGCCCGCAAGGCCGAGGAGGAGCGCCTGGAGCGCGAGCGCCAGGAACAGCTCGCCAGGCTCCGTGCCGAGGAGGAGGAGCGCAAGCGGCGCGAGGAGGAAGAGGCCCGCCGCCTGGAGGCCGAGCGCCAGGCCGAGGAGGCCCGGCAGCGCGCCGAGGAGGCCCGGATCGCCGCCGAGGAGGAGCGCCGGCGCCGCGAGGCCGAGGAGAAGGCGCGCCGCGAGGAGGAGGCCCGACGCCGCAAGCAGGCCGAGGAGGAGGCCCGGCTGCGGGCCGAGGCCGAGGAGCGCCGCCGCGAGAAGCAGCGCAAGGCCGAGGAGGCGCTGCTGCGCGCCGAGGAGGCCCGCCGGCTCGCGGAGGCCGCGGCGGCGAAGGCGGCCGAGGAGGCTGCCCGCAAGGCGGCGGAGGAAGCCGCCCGTAAGGCCGCGGCGGAGAAGGCGGCGGCGGACCGTGCCGCCGCAGAGAAGGCAGCTGCGGAGAAGGCAGCCGCCGAGAAGGCGGAGGCCGAGCGCAGGGCCGCCGAGGCGAGGGCTCTGGAGCAGTCGGCGAACGAGGTCACGGTGGCGACGCCGATCGTGCAGCCGGACGCCGCGAAGTCGGGCGACGTGCAGCCGGGGGCGTCGGGGGCCGCAGAGACCGACGCGAGGCAGACCGACGCGAGGAAGTCCGACCCGAGGAAGTCGGGCTCGAGGAATCCGGGCGGCTCGAAGTCCGGCGGCACGAAGTCCGGCCCGGCGGCGGACGACACGCCCACCGTGTCCCCGAACGAGGTCACCGTCCCCACCCCGATCGTCAGGCTCGACGAGGACACCACGGTCATCCCGCGGATCCGGGACGTCGACGAGACGGCCGTGCTGCCGCAGGTCCGGGACGCCGACGATACCGCCGTGCTCCCGCCCGTACGGAACACCGACCCCGCCGACCGGGTGCCGCAGGACTTCTTCCGCGACGAGCGCGACCGGGGCGAGGAGACCGCCGGCGCCAATGACCGCACCCGCGAGCTGCCCCAGCTCGACGAGCACGGCAGGCCGCGGAGTCGCCCGGACTGGGCCGAGGAGACCCCGCTCGACGACCTGCCGACCCTCGCGGACGAACTGCTCGGCTCGTTCGGGGACGACGACGAGGAGGACCGCCGGCGCCGGCGCTGACGTTCGCCGGGCGCCCCGCGGTCTGGCACGTCCGCCCGTGCCCGCGGCCGACGGGGCTGTCGGTGCGGTGCCCCACAATGGGAGGCGTACCTGAGGAGGGGCATCAGACATGGCCGTATGGGACGACCTCGTGGGGCAGCCGCGGGTCCAGGAGCAGCTGGCCGCCGCCGCGCGCGACGCCGACGCGCTCGTGACCGCGCAGGCCGCCGGCGAGTCCGCTCCCGACGCGTCGAAGATGACGCACGCCTGGCTGTTCACCGGGCCCCCGGGGGCCGGGCGGGACACGGCGGCGCGGGCGTTCGCGGCGGCGCTGCAGTGTGTGAGCCCCGACCGGGCGCTCGGCGGGGCACCCGGCTGCGGCTTCTGCGACGGCTGCCACACGGCTCTCATCGGGACCCACGCCGATGTCGAGGTGGTCCGCACGGACCTGCTCTCCATCGGCGTGAAGGAGACCCGTGACCTGGTCCGGCGGGCCCAGCTGTCGCCCGCCGTCGGCCGCTGGCAGGTCATCGTCCTGGAGGACGCCGACCGGCTGACCGAGGGCGCGGCGAACGTGCTCCTGAAGGCGGTGGAGGAGCCCGCGCCGCGCACGGTGTGGCTGCTGTGCGCGCCGTCCCTGGAGGACGTGCTGCCCACCATCCGCTCCCGCTGCCGGCACCTGACCCTGACCACTCCCTCGGTGGAGGCCGTCGCCGACCTGCTGATCCGCCGCGACGGCGTCGAGCCGGAGGCGGCGCACACGGCGGCGCGGGCCACCCAGGGGCACATCGACCGGGCCCGGCGGCTCGCCACCGACGAGCGGGCCCGCGCCCGCCGTGCCGTGGTGCTCAAGCTCCCGCTGCGGGTCGGGGACGTCGGTGCCGGGCTGCGGGCGGCCCAGGAGCTGATCGACGCGGCGGCCGAGGACGCCAAGCAGGCCGCTGAGGACGTCGACGTCAAGGAGACCGAGGACCTGAAGGCGGCGCTCGGCGCGTCCCAGGGCGGCCGGATGCCGCGGGGCACGGCCGGGGCGATGAAGGAGCTGGAGGAGCGGCAGAAGCGCCGCCGCACCCGGACCCAGCGCGACAGCCTCGACCTCGCGCTCACCGACCTGACCGGCTTCTACCGCGACGTGCTCGCCCTTCAGCTGCGGGCGAGGACCCCGCTGGCCAACGAGGACGTGCGCGACGCCCTGGAGCAGATCGCCCGCGACACCACCCCCGAGCGCACCCTGCGCCGGATCGAGGCCGTGCTCGCCTGCCGCGAGGCCCTCGACCGGAACGTGGCGCCGCTGCTGGCGGTGGAGGCGATGACGATGGCCCTGCGGGACTGATCCGGGGGGCGGGACCGAGTTGGGCCGGGACTGATCCAGGACCGGGACCGAGCCGGGTCCGAGCTGATCCCGGCGCCGGGGGTGATCCGGGGCCGGGACCGAGCCGGGTCCGAGCCGGGTCCGAGCTGATCCCGGCGCCGGGACTGTTCCGGGGCCGGGACCGGGCCCGTTCCGGACTGATCCGGGGCCGGTTGTCCACAGGGCCGATGGGACGGGCTGTCCGAACGGCCGGTTGTCCACAGGGCCGATTGGACACGTTCCGTACCCGTCCGGATACGCTCCGGGGATGGACTCCAGGCGCCTGCTCCGCATCTCGGCCACCGCCCTCGCGGTCGGTGGCCTCGTCCTCTCCGGCTGTACGAGCGGGAGCGGCGCCGCCGCGCCCTCGCCGAGCCGGGCCGCCGTCTCGGGCGAGCCGGCCGCGCCCGCCGCCCTGGCGCGGTACTACGCGCAGAAGGTGAGCTGGCGGGACTGCGGTGTGGCGGACTTCCAGTGCGCCACGGTGCGGGTGCCGCTCGACTACGCGAAGCCGGGCGGCGACGAGGTGGAGCTCGCCGTCTCCCGCTCCAGGGCCACCGGCCCCGGCAAGCGGCTCGGCTCGCTCCTGGTGAACCCGGGCGGCCCCGGCGGCTCGGCGGTCGGCTATGTCCAGGGCTTCGCCGGCATCGGCTACCCGGCCCCGGTGCGGGCGCGCTACGACATCGTGGGCGTCGACCCGCGCGGTGTGGCGCGCAGCGAGCCCGTCGAGTGCCTCACGGGCCCGGAGATGGACGCGTACACGCAGGTCGACGTGACGCCGGACAGCGCGGCCGAGAAGGCCGCCCTGGAAGGCTCCTTCAAGCAGTTCGCGGCGGCGTGCGAGAAGCGCTCCGGCAAGGTGCTGCCGCATGTCTCCACCGTGGCGGCGGCGCGTGACATGGACATCGTGCGGGCGGTGCTCGGCGACGAGAAGCTGACGTATGTGGGTGCCTCCTACGGCACCTTCCTCGGCGCCACGTACGCCGAGCTGTTCCCGGAGCGGGCCGGGCGGCTCGTCCTCGACGGGGCGATGGACCCGTCCCTGACCGCCGAGCAGCTCAACCGGGAGCAGACCGCCGGCTTCGAGACCGCGATCAACGCCTTCGCGGCGGACTGCGTGACCAAGGCCGACTGCCCGCTGGGCACGGAGTCCGTCCCGGCGGCCCTCGCCGCCCTGCAGCGCTTCTTCCGCGCGACCGACGCCGAGCCGGTGCCGACGGACGGGAGCCGGAAGCTGGGCGAGTCCCTCGCCACCACCGGGGTGATCACCGCCATGTACGACGAGGCGGCCTGGCCGCAGCTGCGGGAAGCGCTGACCCGGGCGATGGGCGGAGAGGGCTCGGCGCTGCTCGCCCTGGCCGACACGTATTACGAGCGGGAGGCGGACGGCTCCTACGCCAACCTGATGTTCGCGAACGCGGCCGTGAACTGCCTGGACCTGCCGCCCGCCTTCGCCGGGCCCTCGGCCGTCGAACGGGCGGTGCCGTCCTTCGAGAAGGCCTCACCGGTCTTCGGCCGCAACCTCGCGTGGGCCGCCCTGAACTGCACCTACTGGCCCACCCCGGCCACCGGCCGTCCCCATCGCATCACCGCCGAGGGCGCCCCGCCGATCGTCGTCGTCGGCACCACCCGCGACCCCGCCACCCCCTACAAGTGGGCCCGCTCCCTCGCCGAGCAGCTCTCCTCCGGGATCCTCCTCACCTACGACGGCGACGGCCACACCGCGTACGGCCGGGGCAGCGACTGCGTCGACACGGCGATCAACGCCTACCTCCTGGAGGGCATCCCCCCGCAGGACGGAAAGCGCTGCTCATAGCCCCCGGACGGCCCTCTTCCGGGGGTGGTCGGAGCACCCCTGGAAACTGTGTAGACTTGGCGACGCTGCTGCACCCACCATGGGACCGCACGGCTTGCCGCCTTAGCTCAGTTGGCCAGAGCAACGCACTCGTAATGCGTAGGTCTCGGGTTCGAATCCCGAAGGCGGCTCACTGGAAACCCCAGGTCAGACTCGTCTGACCTGGGGTTTTGTGGTTCAGGGGGCGCGTCGGCGGGGCCGGGAGCGTGCCGCGCGTGTGGCCGTGGTCTCCGTTTCGGTCTCGGTCGGGGCCCGGAGGGTTCGGCGGGGGTCCGGGGCCGCTCTTTTGCAGTTTCAAGATCAACCGGACAGGGGCTTGGGCTCCGTCGACCCTTTCTGGCGGGGCCACGGCCACCCGGACGGAAGCCCGGTCCAACGCCTTTTATGATCGAGCGAATTGAAGATCGATCATGAGGGGACGGGGGCGTCATGGTGCTTCGGAAGGTACGCGGTGGGGCTGTCGGGATCGCGCTGGTACTGGCGCTGGCCGGCTGCTCGGGCGAGGGCAAGGGCGAAGCGAGCGGCGGAGGAACCGGCGGCGGTGGCGAGAAAGCGGCCGCCGGGCCGTTCACCTCGTCTCAGGTGGCGCAGGCCATTCCGGGCAAGCTCGCCGCGCCCAAGGGGTGGACGGGGCGGACCCCGCAGGTGCAAGAGGGCAGCGAGATGCAGGAGTTCTGCCAGTTGAAGGGCTCTTGGAACTGCGCCGGGCTCACCGCCGTAGCGACCACCCAGCACTCCAAACTGGACAGTAACGGTGAGGTCGACGTGGACTTCCAGCTGCTGGCCTACGACTCCGTCGACAGCGCCAAGGTCGGCCTGAAGACAGTCGTCGCGCACCACCATGAGAAGAACCCTGCCGCGATCAAGCCCTTGACGATCGACGTGGGCGCCGACGAGACCGACGCCTACGCGAAGGAGGAAACCACGGTCGCGGCGCTCCGCGTCGGCACGGTCGTGGCCCTGGTGTACGGGGATCACCTGCCCAAGGACCAGGATCTGCGGTCGTTCGCCACGATGCAGGTGCAGCGCATCACCACCGTCGCCGCCGGCAAGAACCCGGACGCGTAGGCGGGCTCCTTTGGGCGCCGTCCCGGAGCAGGACCGGACCCCGGCGACCGTTCTCCCTTGTCGGACCGGGCCGCTAGAGTCGCGGTCATGGGGGAACGGCAGACGCGTACGAGGCGGTGCAAGCAGTGCCACCGGCCGCTCGACGGGCGGCGGTGGGGGCGGCCGAAGCGGTTCTGCACCCGGTGGCACCGGGTGCGGTACTGGCTGGAGGAGCTCGCCGAGCTCGTGTTCGGCTAGGGCCGACCCTCGGAAGGTCGGGCAGGGGCAGCCGGGGCTGCCCCGCGCCGGACCGGGGCGGGGCAGCCCCGTAGGTCACCGGCTGGGCGCGAGGCCCGGCTGGTCGAAGGTGTCCGGGACGGGCAGGGTCGCCCAGTGGCCGATCGGCCAGGCGACCACGACGGCGCGGCCCACGACGTCCGAGGCGGGGACCATGCCGCCGTGGCTGTCGTTCTGGTGGTAGCGGGAGTCCAGCGAGCTCTGCCGGTGGTCGCCCATCACCCAGAGGCTGCCGCTCGGCACCGTGACCTTGAACTGGCCGCTGGGGTCCGTGCTGCAGGCCGTGTTGCCCGGGTAGACGTACGGCTCGGTGAGCGGCTTGCCGTTCACCTTCAGCGGGCCCGCGCCCGCGCACTCCACGGTGTCACCGGCCACACCGATCACGCGCTTGATCAGGTGCTGCTCCCCGGCGGCCGGCATCAGTCCCACGAAGCTCAGGAACTTCTGGGCCGCGTTGGGCTCCTGCACCGGGTTCCCGGCGAGCCAGCCGGCGGGGTCGCGGAAGACCACGACCTCGCCCCGGGCCGGTTCCGAGCCGAACCAGGGGGTGAGCTTGTCGACCAGGACGCGGTCGTTCTCCTGCAGGGCGTTCTGCATGGAGCCCGAGGGGATCAGGAACGCCTGGAGCAGGAAGGTCTTGATCAGGAACGCCAGGCCGAGCGCCACACCCGCGAGGATCGGAAGCTCCACCCAGAACGGCCGCTTCGGCTTCGGCCGCTTCCCGGAGGCGTTGCCCGCCTCGTCGGAGGGAGCGTCGTCCGGTCCCTGCCCGTCGGATCGCGCGTCGATCACCGAGTTGCCCATGTCCGTCCTCTACCCCTGGCTCCGTCGATCCCATGCCGTGAGCAACGACCCTACGGCCCCACGGCGCCCGCCCGGCGCCCCTTGACGGCTCCGCACCACGTACGAGTGACCCCGGCCCGGCCTCGTCCCGCTCTGTGGTCCCCGGCGGCGGGGCGCCGGCGGACTTCCTAGGATGCGCACGCGCGCGACACACGCGGAGAACGGGGAGGGGCGGCATGGGCGAGGAGCTCGTGGTCACCGAGCGGACGCGATTGAGGCGGATGCGGCACAAGGGCAGCCACCGGCGGGCGGACCTGGACGCCGTGCTCGCGGCGGGGTTCCTGTGTCACCTCGGGGTCGTCGTGGACGGGGCGCCGATGGTGGTGCCGACCGTGTACGGGGTCGAGGGCGACCGCATCTACCTGCACGGTTCGGTGGCGAGCCGCAGCCTCGTGCAGGCACCGGACGGGGTGGTGTGCGTCAGCGTGACGCACGTCGACGGGCTGGTGCTGGCGCGGTCGGTGTTCGAGCACGGCGTGAACTACCGCAGCGCGATGATCTACGGCGTCCCGCGGCTGGTCACCGACCCCGAGGAGAAGCTGCGCGGACTGCGGGCGCTCACCGAGCAGTCCTCGCCGGGACAGTGGGAGTACGTGCGGCAGCCCAGCCGCAAGGAGCTGGCGGCGACCGCGCTCGTGGCGCTCGACCTGACCGAGGCGTCGGTGAAGATCGCGAGCGGGCCGCCGGACGACGGCGAGGGGCCCGACGCGGAGCTGGGGGTCTGGGCCGGGGTCCTGCCGCTCGTCACCCGGTTCGGCGCGCCGGTCGCGGACCCGCTCCTGCCGGCCGGCATCGAGCCGCCGCCACATATCGCGGAGCGGGCCGGGCAGGTCGTGGGCGGGCCGGCCGATCACGTGGACCGGGCCGAGCACGTGGACCGCGGCTGACGGCCTTCTCTACGGATGCGGGCCGACCCGGCTGGCCGCGGGCTCCCGGTGCCTCCCCGAGCACCGACCGACCGACCGCGAGGGCGCGGTTCGCCCGGACGGAGCATGGAGGAGGCGGATCGCCGCACTCGGGGCGGGCGGCGGGGCATGACTGGGAAGACCCCCGTCACCCGCACCCCCGAGGAGCACGTCATGACCATGAACACCGTGATCTACCCCGTGAAGGACCTGGAGCGGGCCAAGGCCCTGTTCACGGCCCTGCTCGGGACCGGGCCCAGCGTGGACGAGCCGTACTACGTCGGCTTCGACATCGACGGGCAGCACTTCGGCCTCGACCCCAACGGTCACGGCAAGGGGCTGACCGGGGCCGTCGCCTTCTGGGACGTCGACGACCTGCGCGGCACGCTCCAGGCGCTGCTCGCCACCGGGGCGGAGACGGTGCAGGACGTGCAGGACGTCGGCGGCGGTCTGCAGATCGCCACGGTCAAGGACGCCGACGGCAACATGATCGGTCTGCGGGCCTCCGCGGAGTAGACCGGGCGTAGACCGGGCATGGGCTCCGCCGAGTAGGCCGGGCGTAGCTTCCGCAAAGTGGGCCGGGCACGAGGGGGCTCGGACGAGTTCGGACACGTGGCCTCGGACGAGTCCGGACACCGTGGGCTCGGAGGCACTCCGGACTCCGTGGGCTCGGAGGCACTCCGGAGACCGTGGGCTCGGACGCACTCCGGACACCGTCGGTCCTAGCCTTGCCGTGGTCGCCGGTCCCGCCGCCCGTCGAGCACGTCCGGCTCCGGCATCTCCTCCGTGTCCTCCACCCGGCGCCGTGCCCGCGCGACCAGGTGCCGGGCGGCGGCGGGGGTGCGCCCGACGATCGGGGCGATCTCCTCGTACGACACCGCGAAGACGTCGTGCAGGACGAAGGCGAGCCGTTCCGAGGGGGGCAAGGCGTCGAGGGCGGCCTCCTCGATCTCCTCCGTCGCCTCGGCCCGGTCCGTGCGAGGGGGCTCCGGGGCGTCCGTGCGGTGGGGCTCCAGGGCAGGAGACATGTCGGGCCGGTCGGCCTCCTCGCTCGGCGGGAGGCCGCGCCGGGTCTCGCGCAGGTGCAGCCGCTCCAGACAGACACGGGCGAGAGTGTCCCGGTCCGCCTCCGCCGCTTCCGCTCCGGTCGACCGGGCCCGCTCCGCGGCCGCCCGCAGGGCCTCGTCGGCCTCCTCGTACGTGCCGAGCAGGCGGTACGCGACCGACCTCAGCCGCGTCCGCTGCTCCTCGGCGCTCCTGGTGAGCACGGCGCGCTCGCTCGTTCAGTCACCGTGGCCCGGGCCGCCGCTGCCGAAGCCGCCGCTGGAGATGCCACCCCACTTGCGCTTCTCCTCGCTCGGCGGCTCGGGCGAGGTCTCGGTGCCCCCGTCCTTCAGCTGGTACGGCATGAGCCGGTGCTCGCCGTCGGTCTGCGGCATCTCCGCCGGGCGGCGGTATTCCGAGACCTCCCCGGGCGGCTGGCCGGTGTCGGGCCGGCGCGGCTGGGACTCGGGGTCGGGCGGGGGGAGCTCCTTCTTCATGACCCTGAACCCGAGCACGAAGGCCCCGATGAGGACGGCTACGACGATCAGACCGCCGACGACCTGCGCGAGCCCGGACTGCCACACACCGGCCGCCGTGCTGACCTGAGCGGAATCCACAAGGAAAGTCTTCATACACCAGGATTACCCCGTTTCCGACCATTTGTTCCTGCGGGCCGTCGCGGATTCGGGACGGCGGCCCCGGGACCAGCGGGATCGCGGGCGAAACGATGTGAAACATTTCGCGGCGGCCGTCGCGTCAGTGAGGTGTCAGCGCGTCGCCGGGCAGCCGGGCAGGCCGACCGGCAACGCCACCAGGCGAACCGGCCGTACGGGCGACGCGAGCGAATGCGTGACAGCGACGGAGGGGAGGGGCATGAGAACGTCCCGCGCGGACGAGTTCCTGGAGTTCGCCTCCGCCCGATCGGGACATCTGTTCCGCTCGGCATGCCTTTTGACCAGCGGCGACACCCATCTCGCCGAGGACCTGGTGCAGGAGACCCTGGGTCGGATGTACGCCCTGTGGGGCCGGGTGGCCCGTATCGGAAACCCGGCGGGCTACGCGCAGACCGTGCTCGTACGGACCTTCCTCAGCCACCAGAGGCGCCGCTCGGCCACCGAGCGCCCCCTCGGCGAGCTGCCGGACCGGCTGCCCGAGACCAGTGACGACCCGGCCCTGCGCATCGCCCTGCTCGACGCCCTCGCCGGGCTCGCGCCCAAGGACCGGGCGGTCGTGGTGCTGCGGTACTGGGAGGACCGCAGCATCGAGGAGACCGCGGACGTGCTGCAGGTCAGCTCCGCGGCCGTCCGCACCCGCTCGGTGCGCGCCCTGGCGAAGCTGCGGGAGCGGCTCGGCGGCAGCATGACCGCCTTCGCCACCCGCTGACCGGGCGGGCCGCGGGACCGGCGGTCCCGCACCACCACGCTTGGTCTACCTCTTCCCCACCCGATCCCCACCTGACGACCGGAGACGTGATCCCGCCATGCCTCAGCACGAAGAGCACGACGTGACGAACGGACGATTCGAGGAGGAACTGGGCGCCGCCCTGCGCCGCACCGGAGCGGGCTTCGAGACCGACGACCGCGGCGAGCTCGTCACCGGCGGCCTCGCCCGCGGCCGCCGCCGGGTCCGGCGCCGCCGCTTCGCCGTGGTCGGCGGTGCCCTCGCCCTCGCGGTCATCGGCGTCGGCGGGGTGTACGGAGGTGCCCTCCTGGGGGCCGGTGACGGCGTCGACCAGGTCTCCGTCGCCGCTCCGAAGCCGACCGTCGGCGGCCCGAAGCCGACCGCCGGTCCGAAGGACGCGTCGGCGCAGGCCCAGATCCCCGTCGCCGACATCGCCGCCGTCCTCAAGGCGAACACCCCGCCCGGCACCTGGCAGATCGACAACGCCGACGGCTTCGGGCAGTCGGTCACCGGGGTCTACGACGACGGCGAGGGCAAGGCGGGCGTCTCCGTCGGCCTCTATCGCGCGGGCGACACCGAGGAGTCGGGCCGGGGCCAGGTGACCTGCCCGGACGAGGCGCTGGTCCCGCACGACGACTGCACCAGCGAACGCATGGCCGGCATCGGGCGGCTCATGATCTTCCAGGGGTACGAGTACCCCGACAAGCGCGTGGAGACCAAGAACTGGCGGGCCGTGCTGCTCACCGAGGACGGTTTCCTCGTCGACGTGAGCGAGTGGAACGCGGCCACCCAGAAGGACTCCCCGATCAGCCGCCCGAACCCGCCCTTCGACCCGGCGCAGCTGAAGGCCCTGGTCCTGGCGGAGGGCTGGCGTCCGCTCCTGAAGCAGCTTCCCGCGCTCGTGCCGCAGAAGGGCGGGCCCGGCGCCTCCCGGGTCGCCCCGCCGCCGGCGCCGAGCGCCGCCGCCATGCAGTCGGCCCTCCGCTCGCTGCTGCCCAAGGGGAAGGGGCTCCACGTCGTCGACAAGGGGGGCCAGGAGGGCTACGCCTTTCTCGTCGTCGACGACGGCAAGGGCCGGAGTTTCGTCCAGATCAACGTCCAGCCCGGCATGGACGACATCCGCGCCGAACTCTTCAGCGACGGCGACATCGAGTTCACCGCCGACGAGACACGGGTGAAGGTGACGAAGGAGGCCGGCGAGAAGGGCGGCAAGGGCGTCGTCTCGTGGACCGCCGACACCTTGGCCACGGACGGTCTGCGTGTCGTCGTCTCCGCCTTCAACGCCGGCGCCCAGCACGAGGCGGCCACCCGCTCCGAACCGGCCCTCACCACCGACCAGCTGAAGGCGATCGCGCTCAGCCCGAAGTGGCGTGAGCTGATGACGAAGTAGGCGCCGGGCGCCTCCCAGGCGGCGGCGCCCCTTGGACGACGGCCCGGATCCCGACGCCTTCGGTGCCTTCCGGGCGGTGGCGCCTCCTGGACGGCGGGCCGGCCCCCGGTGTCTTCCGGGCGGCGGCCCGGATTCCGGCGGGGCCCGGCCCCGGACCCCGGCGGAGGGGCCGGGACTCACTTCGCGTCCGAGTAGCGCTCCACCGTCGCCGTCGTGAACGGGAACCGCACCGGCGTGTCCCCGAACGCGATCCGCCCCGCCTCGTCCCCCGCCGCGCGGATCGCCTCCGCGACCGCCTCGGCCTCCTCCGCCGGGCAGTGCACGATCACCTCGTCGTGCTGGAAGAAGACCAGCTCGGCCCGCAGGCCGGCGGTGGCCCGGCGCAGGGCCGCCAGCATCAGCAGCGCCCAGTCGGCGGCGCTGCCCTGGACGACGAAGTTACGGGTGAAGCGGCCCCGGGCACGGGCGTCGGTCGACGCGTACCCCGGCACGTAACCGTCCGAGCCCTCCGCGCTGTCCTCCGGCCCGGCGCCGCCGCCGCCCTGCGGGATGCCCGCCTCCCCGTCCTCGTCCGCGCCCGCCGCCCGCGGGCTGGTCCGCCCGAGCCAGGTCCGGACGAGCCGGCCCTCCTCGCCGGCCCTGGCCGCGTCGTCCACGTACGCCACCGCGCGCGGGAAGCGGCGGCGCAGCGCGGCCAGGTTCTTCAGGCCGTCGCCGCTGGTCTGCCCGTAGATCGCGCCGAGCAGCGCGAGCTTGGCGTGCGCGCGGTCGCCGGAGAAGGCCCGGTCGGACAGGCGGGTGTACAGGTCGTCGGGATGCCCGGCGACCTCCATCAGACCCGGGTCGCGGGAGATCGCGGCCAGCACCCGCGGCTCCATCTGGTCGGCGTCGGCGACGACGAGCCGCCAGCCGGGGTCGGCGACCACGGCCTGCCGGATGATCTTGGGGATCTGCAGCGCCCCGCCGCCGTTGGTGGTCCAGCGGCCGCTGACCGTGCCGCCGGGCAGGTACTCGGGGCGGAAGCGGCCGTCGCGCACCCAGTCCTGGAGCCAGGACCAGCCGTGCGCGGTCCAGATCCGGTACAGCTGCTTGTACGCGACGAGGGGCGCGACCGCCGGATGGTCGATCTCCTCCAGCTCCCAGCGCCGGGTGGACCGCACCCGGATCCCGGCCTGCGCGAAGGCCCGCACCACGTCGGCGGGCAGGTCGGGCCGCACCCGGCGGCCGAACGCGGCGGACACCTCGTCGGCCAGCTCCGCGAGGCGGCGCGGCTCGCCCCCGCCCGCGTACCGCTCGCCCAGCAGGCCGTGCAGCACCTCCCGGTGCACGTCGGCCCGCCAGGGCAGCCCGGACCGGTGCATCTCGGCGGCGACCAGCATGCCGGCCGACTCGGCGGCGGTCAGGAGCCGCATCCGGCCCGGGTGCTCGGCCCGGTCGTGCCGCCGCTGCTGCTCCGCGTACACCTGGAGCAGGGCGTCGAAGGACAGCGGCGCGGCGGTGGACGCCGGCTCGAAGAGGGAGTCCTGCGCCTTCGGCCCGGCGGCCCTCGGCGGTGGGTCGGGCGGCACCGGCTCGTTCCGCAGCCGGGCCCAGGCCGCGGCGGCGGAACGGGGCTCGCCGAGGCGCCCCTCGTGGCCGAGGAGCAGCTGCTCGGCCACCTCCACGTCGTAACACCGCTCGACCCGCACCCCCGCGGCGAGCAGCCGCGGATACACCTCGGGGCTGGCGCGCCACACCCACCGGGCGACGTCCGGCCGCGCCCGCACGGCCGCCACCAGGTCGGGCTCCCGCCGCACCTCCCCGACGGGCCGCCCGTCGCCGCCGAGGGCGACGAGCAGCGCCCCGTCACCCTCCGGCTCGGGCGCGAGAGCCCACCTTTCGTTCACGGGTGCGAGTCTGGCACCCGCCACTGACAGTGCCGGAGAGACGCGGCCCGGGGGGTTCGGGGCCCGGCGGGCGGCGGCGAGGAGCCGTGGGCTGGAAGCCGTGGGCGGGGCGGCGGAAGGGGGCGGTAGAAGCGGGTGGCAGAAGGGGTCGGCAGAAGGGGTCGGCAGACGGGGGGCGGCGGAAGGCCGTGGGCCTACGCCGCCCGGTGGAACAGGGCCGCCGCCTCGCCGCGCGAGCCGACGCCGAGCTTGTCGAGGATGTTCGCGACGTGGAACTTCACCGTGGACTCGCTGATGTGGAGCTCCTGCGCGATCTGCCGGTTGCGGTGGCCGAGGGCCAGGTGGGTGAGGACCTCCAGCTCGCGCTCGCCGAGCTCGCTCAGCGGGTCCATCGCGGAGGCCGGCGGTTCCGGCGTGGACAGGGGGACGGTCGCGGCGATGGTGGTGCCCCAGCCGGGGACGGCGTCCAGGTCGAGATGCCCGCCGAGCACCTCCAGACGGTCGGTGACGCTGCCCGCGCCCAGCGGGCAGGCGTCGAGGAGACCGGGGCCGTCGTCCCGTACCGTCGCGCGCAGCTCGTTCTCGGTCAGCGTCCAGCCCACGTGCACCCGGGACACCCCCTCCTGTTCCAGGATCACCAGGAGCAGCGCGCGGACGATCGCGCGGGCGCCGTGGGCCACGTCGGCCGGGAGGGTGCGGGTGGCGTCCGGGCCGTCCGGCGGGCCGAGTTCCAGCCGTACGGGGCTGTGCCGCAGCATCGGGCGCAGCGCGTCCGCGAGCCGGGCGAAGGCCTCGAAGGCGGGTTCCTCGGCGACCGAGCGGTCCCGCGCGGACTCGGCCCGCAGCTCGATCAGCGCCGACACGGCCAGGTCGGTGGCGGTCGCACGGGCCGCGGAGTCGTCCAGGGTGCGGCTGCGGAGCACCCCGAGCAGGCCGGAGAGGGCGGCGGCGTGCGCGGTGGTCAGCTCGGCGGTGACCCTCGCCCGGGTGTCGGCCGCCGTCCGCGAGCGGGCCAGCGCACCGGGCACCGCCTCGCTCGCGAACCGGTCGAAGTGGCTGGTCACCAGGTCCCACAGGGCCTGCGCCACGGCGAGTTCGGCCGCTCCGGCCGGCGCGGCGCCGTCCTCGCGTACGAGGACCAGGACCGAGCCGCGGGGCGTGGCGTCGCTCCGTACCGCGATCACCGCGCGCTCGGCCCCGCCGACGGTGGCCCGCCCCTGCCAGGGCCGCCCGGAGACGCCGGCGGAGAGCAGCGGGGTCAGCTCGGCGGCGGTGAACGGCAGGCCCGGGTCGCCGGTCCGCTTGAACGGCGAGTGGGCGCAGTGCGTGGAGAGCTCCGCCGCGGCCAGGTGCGGGATCAGCGGGGCCAGGGCCCGGGAGAGCCGGGGCAGGATCTCGCCCAGCGGCTGCCGGATGATGTCGTGGGCGGTCAACAGGGCCTGGACGGTGGCGCCTTCAGCGGTGAGCTCGGGGGAGGGACCGGCGCTGAGTTCGGCGGTGAGGTCGCGGGAAGGCCCGCCGGTGAGTTCGAGGGAGGACCCGGCCGAGAGGTCGGAGGAGGGACCGGCGGCGAGTTCGGCGGTGGCTTCCATGGGGACAGGCTACGGCTGTCCTTTCGGCCAGGTGGGACTGTCCGTTCGGATGGCCGGGCCGGGGCGGCTCCCGGCGGAAGCTTGAGCCGTCAGCGGAACGGAGCGGCCCTCGACAGCGAAGGGCCGATGCCCACGGATCACGAGGGGGAACCATGGAAGCGATCGTGTACGAGGAGTTCGGCGGTCCCGAGGTGCTGCGCCACGCGTCGGGCGTGACCGTCCCCGAGCCGGGACCGGGCGAGGTGCGGGTGAAGGTGGCGGCCGTCGGCGTCAACCCCGTGGACTGGAAGCGGCGTTACGGCTGGGTGGAGGAGTTCTACCCGACGACGTTCCCGGCCGTGCCCGGTCTGGAGTTCGCCGGAACGGTCGACGCGCTCGGCGCGGGCGTGACCGAATTCGCCGAAGGCGATGAGGTGTTCGGCTGGACAAAGACCGGCGCCTATGCCGCGTACGCCATCGCCGGCACCGTCGCCCGCAAGCCCGCCGACCTCTCCTGGGAGCTCGCCGCGAGCATCCCGGTCGCCGGCGAGACCGCCCGGCGCGTCCTGGAACTGTTGGGTGTCACGCGCGGCGAGACGCTGCTCCTGCACGGTGCGGCGGGCGCGGTCGGTGCGATCGCCGCCCAACTCGCCGTCGCCGCGGGCGTGACGGTGGTCGGCACGGCATCCGAGCGCAACCACGGCTTCCTGCGCGAGCTGGGCGTGATCCCCGTGGTGTACGGCGAGGGCCTGGCCGACCGGGTCCGCGCGGCCGCCCCGCAGGGCGTCGACGCGGTCTTCGACGCGGCCGGCCATGACACGCTGCCCGTCTCGATCGAGCTGCTCGGCGGCGAGACCTCCCGGATCGTCACCATCGCCGCACCGGACGCCGCCGACCACGGCATCGTCTTCTCCGGCGTCACCGTCGAAGCGGAGACCGCCCGCGTCTGGCTCACCGAGCTGGCCGGGCTGACCGCCGGGGGCGGGCTCCGGGTGGATGTGGCGGAGACCTTCCCCCTGAAGGAGGCCGCCCGCGCGCAGGAGCTGAGCGAGTCGGGGCACGTGCGGGGCAAGCTGGTGCTGCTGCCGTAGGGCGGGGCGTTCGGTCGGGGGACGTGGCGGCGGTCGGGGGCGTCGGGTCGTTCCGGGCCGTTGGGTCGTTCGGGGCATCGGGCCCGTCAGGCCCCTCGGGCCCGTCAGGCCCTCGGGTCCCTCGGGCGGGTGTGCGGGAGGTCTTCATCGAGCGCCGCCGACCGCCCGCCGTAGCCCGGTGAGCCGTCGCCAGGCCGCCCCCGCGAGGCTGTCGCCCAGGCCCGCCTCCACGAGCGTGGAGCAGTAGGCGCGGGTCTCCGGGGCCGCCGTGCGCAGGGCCTCGGAGAGCGCGGCCAGGGCGGCGCCGGCGCGGGAACCGCGCGCGTGCGCGAGCGCGGAGAACGTCGCGGTGGCGAGGTCGGCGCTCGCGGCCGGCGCGGTGGTGACGGGCCGGGTGTCCGTGGGGCCCAGGACCAGGGGACGCAGGCTGAGCGTGGGCCAGCAGCCGAGACCGGTGGTGAAGGGGCCCGCCGCCCAGGTGGCCGTGGAGCGGTCGGAGCAGACGGCGAGGAGGACGGCGGGGGCGCCGTACCGCTCGCGAAGGCCGGGAAGGCAGGCGGTCCAGGCCCTGGCCCGCTGCGGATCCCGGCGCCCCCGCACGTCCAGGGCCAGGACGAACGCCCGGCCCGGCGAGGGCGGCAGGACCCGCAGCACGCTGTCGACACCGGGCACGGACGGCAGGACCTGGACCACCGCCTCGGGCGGGCATGGAAGGCCCAGGAGGTGGAAGACGGGGGTCGGGGTGAAGCGGGGGAGCGTGAGCATGGCCGCACGGTAGGGCGGCGAGCGGGGCTCGGGAGATGCCTATGGCATATGACTACTCGTGTGGGTGACGACTCCCGTGTGGGTGACACACCCTCCCGCCCTTGTGTGGCGGCGGAGTCGCCAGTCCGGCCGGATGAGGGCCGGGGAAACGGGGCAGGGCGGCGCTGGGAAGCGGGCGGGGCGGTCGTCGGATACGGTCCGGGGCCCAGGGCCGGGGAAGCGGGCGGGTGGTCGGCGCAATACGGCCGGGGCCCGGAGAGCGGGCGTGGCAGGCGGGACGGGACGAGGACCCGGCTCCGACCCCAGTCCCTGTCCCGTCCCGACTTACCAGGGTCACCCCTCAGCGGGTCAGCCGCCACGCGGGGAGCACCGAGGCCGCCGCCGCGACCGCCGCGCAGACCCCCGCCACCGCGCCGACCGTCCCCCACGGGAGGGTGAGCGCGACCGGCGCGGTGAGTGCCGCGAGACCGGCTCCCAGGCCGCCGAGGCAGACGGCCGTGACGCCGAGACCCAGGACCGTGCCGATGCCCACCGCCAGCAGCGACTCGCCCGCGACCACGCGCAGGATCTGCGCCCGCGTGGCGCCGGTCAGGCGCAGCGCCGCCAGTTCGGGGCCGCGTACCGAGGTGGCCATGAGCAGGGTGTTGGCGAGGGCGATCACCGTGTAGACCAGGGCGATGCCGAGGACAAGGAGCAGTCCGAGGCGGGTCTGCGGGGTGGTGGCCGGGTGGGTGGCGGCGGCCCAGGCGTCGACGGTACGGGTGACGCTGCCGGGCGCGGGCGCGGGCGCGTGCGTGTGCGTGTGCGTGGTCGAGGTCGTGGGCGCGGCATGGGCTGTGGTCGGGGCCGGGGGTGCGGCCTGGGCCGGGGGCGCCATCGGGGTTGGGGCCGTGGTCGAGGTCGGGAACGCGGCCTGGGTCGGGAGTGCGGTCGCCGTCGCGGCGGGGGCCGCCCCCTCGATCCGGGCGGCCCCCTCGATCCGGGCGGCCCCCTCGATCCGGGCCGCCCCCTCGACCCGGGCCGCGCCGTCGATCCGGTCCGCCGTCGCGCCCGGGGCGTTCGCCCAGGTCACGTACGGGCCGTTGTCGCCCGTTCCCCGGGCGAGCACCGCCGCGACGCGCAGGCGCACCGGGCCGCTGCCGTCCGCGAGCCACACCTCGACGCTCTCTCCGACCGTCCGGCGCTCGAACTCCTCGTTCACGATGATCGAACGGTCGTCCAGGTTGCGGGGATCGCCCGCCACGACCGGCAGGCGCGCGGAGGAGACCCAGGCCGCCGGGTTGGCCACGGCCCGTGCCCCGTACTTGACCAGGGCCTCCGCCCCGTCCCGTACGAAGACGGAGGTGGCCCCCGTGGCCGTGCCCGTACGGGGCAGGTCGCGGCCGGTGGTCACGTACGCCGCCGTCGTCTGCCCGCGTGCCTCCGCCGCCTTGGCGGCGGTCACGGTCGCCGCCGAGCCGAGGAGGGTGCCGGCGAGGGCGACGGTCACCAGGACCGGGGCGGCGACGGCGGCGGTACGGCGTACGGCGGCCGCGCTGTTCTCCCGTACGAGAGTGCCGACGGCCCCCGGCAGCCGCAGGGCGCGGGCGGCGGGCCGGACGAGGAGCGGGGCGAGCAGGGCGACACCGCTGATCAGCAGCATCGGCTGGGTCGTGTACGTCTTGCGCTTCAGGAGCGCGGACGGATCCGTCGCCCACGTCCAGGCCAGCAGACCGAGCCCCGCCAGCAGCAGGGCCGCGCCGCACAGCGCCCGGCCGCGTGGCAGCACGTCGGTGTCGACGTCCGCCTCGCGCAGCGCCGCCGTGGGCCCGACGCGTCCGGCCCGGCGGGAGGCGGCGACGGCGCCCGCGAGGGCGACGGCCACTCCGGTGCCGAAGGCGATCCAGTAGGCGGGGTGGAGGGGCTGACCAGGGGCGCCACCGGTCCCGATCGTGAACCAGGACGGGGCCACCCCGCCGTCCACCAGCACTCGGGCGAGCAGGGGCGCACCCCACGCGCCGAGCAGGCAGCCGGCGGCCGAGGCGAGGACCCCGAGGCCCGCCGCCTCGGCGAGCAGCATCCGCCGGATCTGACCGGGCGTGGCGCCGGCGGTGCGCAGCAGACCGTACTCGCGGCGGCGCAGCGCCACGGCGAAGGCGAAGGTGGAGGCGACGACGAAGACGGAGACGAAGGCGGTGACGCCGCCGGCGGTGCCGAGCAGGGCGTTGAGCGTGACGAGGGCGCGGGCGTCCTCGGCGGCCTCGGGGTCGACCGCCCGCCGCTCGGCGCCGGTGAGGACCCGGGCGCGGTCGCCGACGAGGGCGCGGACCTCCGCCGCCGGGGCGTCGATCCCGACGGCGTCGGGTCCGCCGACGGCGTTGTACGAGTGGGTGCCGGGACCGGTTTCGGAGCCGGTGTCGGTTTCGGGCCCGGAGCTCGAGCCGGACCCGGTGTCGGTGCCGGCGGTGGTCACGGTCCAGCGGGCGCGCAGTTCGCGCAGGAGTTCGTCGTCCACAGGCTGTGGACGGTCCAGCGGTGCGGTGGCGACCGCCGTGCCCGGCCCCCGCCGTACCTCGACGGCGAGCCGGTCCTGACCCTGCACGACGACGGGCGAGGACGCGAATCGCACCGGCGCGCGCTCGGGCGCGTTCAGGGTCGCGGACAGGCCCAGCCCCATCACGGTGACCAGCCCGACGCCGAGTGCGAGGGCGGTGAATCCGCCGATGAAGGACGCCCAGCGTGCCTTCATCCCGGCAAGTACGACGGTCAGCACGGGCCACCCGCCTGCGCCGTCATGGCGGGCAGGGCCGACGCGGTCGCGTTCGGCCCCTGCGGCCGCTGCGGCCCTGTTGACCCCTCCGACCCCTGTGGCCTCTTTGCCCCCTCTGGTCCCTGTGGCCTCTCTGACCCTTCCCGTCCCTCCCGTCCCTCCCGCCCTTCTCGTCCCTTCGGCTCCTCCAGTCCCGCCATCCGTGCCGCCACCGCCTCCGTCGTCGGCGCGTACAGCTCACCCGCGATCCGCCCGTCGACGAGGAACACCACCCGGTCGGCGCGGGCGGCCGCCGCCGGGTCGTGGGTGACCATGACGACGGTCTGGCCGTCCCGGTCGACGAGTTCGCGGAGCATGGCCAGGACCTCGCGGCCCGTCGTGGAGTCGAGGGCGCCGGTCGGCTCGTCGCCGAAGAGGACCGCGGGGCGGGTGATCAGCGCGCGGGCGAGGGCGACGCGCTGCTGCTGGCCGCCGGAGAGCTCGCCGGGGCGGTGGCGCTCGCGGCCCGCGAGGCCGACCCGGGCGAGTGCGTACCGCACCTCGGTACGGGACGGGCGGCGGCCGGCGAGGCGGAGCGGGAGGGCCACGTTCTGGGCGGCCGTCAGGGAGGGCAGCAGATTGAAGGACTGGAAGACGAAACCGATCCGGTCCCTCCGCAGCAGCGTCAGCCGCCGCTCGCTCAGCCCCGCCAGCGGGACGCCGGCGATCTCCACGCTGCCCGCCGTCGGCCGGTCGAGACCGGCCGCGCACTGGAGCAGCGTGGACTTGCCCGAGCCGGACGGGCCCATGACAGCGGTGAACGTCCCGGCCGGGAAGTCCAGGTCGACGCCGTCGAGGGCCCGGACGTCCCGGTGGTGGCGGCGCAGCCCGCGGAGCCGTACGGCAGGAGCGGTTCCGGCGACGGTGCCGGTGCCGTCGGCCGAGGTGCCGGTCCAGATGCCGGTGCCGGTGCCGATCGGGTGGCCCGGGCCCGTTCCGGCGGAGGTGCCCGTTCCGGCGAAGGTGCCCGTTCCGGCGGAGGTGCCCGTTCCGGCCGAGGTGCCCGTACCCGTTGGGGTGTTCGTCGAGGTCATGCCTCAAGCGAACCGTTTCCGCCCGCCCCGATCACGACCACCAGCGGGCGTCCCCGAGGTAGGGCCAGGACTACCCCTGTGCTCCTGCGCCGTTCCGTACGGCCGCCACGAACACCTCCAGGGCGTCCAGCGGTTCGCGTCCGCCGAGCAGTTCGCGCAGGTCGCTCTTGACGCCGGAGCCGTCCAGGAAGCCGTGGGCGATCGCCGAGTACGTGCTCGCCAGCATCGGCACCTGGAAGGCCCGCGCGCCGGAGGCGGCGACGGCGGTGCGGGCCTCGGCCAGCGTCACCGGCGCGTACGTGGCACCCAGCGCCTCCGCCAGTTCGGCGCCGCCCAGGGGGCGGTCGCCGACGAGCTCGTAGATCCGACCCGCGTGCGGGGCCGGGTCGGTGGCCACGGAGACCGCGATGTCGGCCAGGTCGGCGCGGGCCACGGCGGCGAGCCCGCCCTCGCCGAGCGGTCCGGTGACGCGGTTGTCGGCGTCGGGGGCGGCGATCCAGGCCAGGAACTCCGCGTAGAGGCCGTTGCGCAGGATGGTCCAGTTCAGCGTGGACCGCTGGAGCCGCCGTTCGGTCCAGCGGTGGGCGAGCGCGTACGTGAGGTGGTCGCCGTCGCCGGAGAGGCTGGTGTACACGACGTGGCCGACCCCGGCGCGCTCGGCGGCGGAGAGGGCGGCCTCGTGGCGGGCGACGACGATGTCGTCCTCCCCGTAACCGGCCGATATGAGCAGCAGCGTGTCGATCCCGGCGAAGGCGTCCGGGAGGGTCGACGGGTCGTCGAAGTCGACGAGCCGGGTGCCGGGCAGCCCGGCGCGGGTGCCGAGGACGACGTCGTCGCGGCCGGCGAGCCGCTCCGCGACGAGTGAGCCGAGGGCGCCGGAGACGCCGGTGACGAGCAACATGTTTCCCCCGAGAGCCGAGAATGGTGGTGCAGGCGAGGTGCCTGGGGCAATCGTTGCGCGGTGGGCGCGATCGTGGAAGGAGGCACATTGATGTCGGAGGGGCACACGGATGTCACCACCCCCGCACCCGGCGAGGCACCCGGTAACGCACCCGGCGAGCCGGTCGTGAGCTGCGCCGAGGAGTGCGGCGTACGGGACGTCCAGGACCGGCTCGGCGACAAGTGGACCGTCCACGTGGTCGTCGAACTCGCCGCAGGACCACGGCGGTTCAAGGAGCTCCAGCGTCTGGTCGACGGTGTCTCGCAGCGCATGCTGACCTTCACGCTGCGCCGCCTGGAGCGGGACGGGCTGGTGTCCCGGCAGGTGTTCCCGACGACTCCGCCGCAGGTCGAGTACTCCCTCACCGAGACCGGGCACAGCATGACGCACCTGATCAAGCAGCTGATCGACTGGTCCCTCGACCACCGGTCGGCGATCGCGCGCTCGCGCGAGGAGTGGGACGCGAGGCACCCGGCATGAGCGGCGCGGACACCGTCGACGAGGCGCTGAAGGCGCTGTACGGAGGAGGTGGCAACGGGAACGGGAACGGGAGCGGGGGCAGGGGCGGAAACGGGAGCCGGAGCGGGAGCGGTGGCAGGAGCGGTGGCGCGGGGCGCGCGGGCCGTAAGGGAGGCCGGGGCGACGATCATGACCACGCCCTCGACGGCGCGGCATCCCTCCTCGCGGCCGACCCCTCGGCGGACGCGGAACTGAAACGGCGCGGCGAGGAGTTCGTCCGCACGCTGTGGACCCGTGGCTGGCAGCCGGCCGACCTCGTGCGCATGGCCCGCCGCGAACTGGCCGACGAACACGTGCGGTTGCTCGCCGGGATCGTCCGGTCGGAGACCGCGCGGTACGAGCGGCTGCCGCACCGCTGGCAGGCGCAGCTGGACGCGCTCGACGAGCTGACCGCCTGGACGGCGCCCGACCGTTTCTCGTACGCGACCGCCGTCCTGGAGCTCTACCGGCTCCTCGTCCGGCTGCCGCGCCTCGACGCCGTCGGACCCGTGCCGGGCGAGGCCCTGCCGCCGGCCGTCGCGGGCGAGCCGAAGACGCTCTCCAGGATCCGGGCGCTGCTCGCCAAGGCGGAGGCGACGACGTACGCGGAGGAGGCCGAGGCCCTGACCGCCAAGGCCCAGGAGCTGATGGCCCGGCACAGTCTCGACGAGGCGACCCTGGCGGCGGGCGCGCCCTCGCCGGAGACGCCGGGGGCGATCCGGATCGGGGTGGACCCGCCGTACGAGCAGGCCAAGGCGATCCTCCTGGACGCGGTGGCGACGGCGAACCACTGCCGGGCCGTGTGGAACGAGGGCTTCGGCTTCTCGACGGTCGTCGGCTTCGAGGCCGACCTGGAACCGGTGGAGCTCCTCTACACCTCGTTGCTCGTGCAGGGCACGGCGGCGATGACGCGTGCGGAGGCGGAGCAGCGGGCGGGCGGCCGGAAGCGGACCAAGTCCTTCCGGCAGTCCTTCCTGCTGGCCTACGCGAACCGGCTCGGCGCCCGGCTCGCGGCGACCAGTCGGCGGGTGGCCGCCGAGACGCCGACGCTGCTGCCGGCCCTTGCCTCCCGCGAGGTGGCGGTCACGGCCCGCACGGACGAGCTCTTCCCGGAGACCCGCACGAGCCGGGTGCGGGCGGCGTGGGACGAGGCGGGCTGGACCCACGGCACCACCGCCGCCGACCACGCGGGCCTCCACCCGCGCCCTCACCTCCCGGGCCGGCCCGACACCCCGTAACCGCCACCGGCCCGACACCCCGTAACCGCCACCGGCCCGACACTCCGTAACCGCCACCCCGTAACCGCCACCGTCCCGATACCCCGTAACCGCCACCGGCGCGGCCCCCTTCGTTCACCCCGTCGTGGCAACCGCCCCAAACGCCCCGTTTCGCCCCCCACCCCCGCTACGCTCCCCCCATGAGCTGGCTCCGCGCCCTGAAAGAGACCGCGCGTTCCGGGCTCAAGGTCGAGCCGCGGCGGCTGGAGCCGGTGGTCGCGGGGCGCGGGGCGCTGGGGCTGGCGGTCGTGGTCGGGGCGTCGCTCGCGCTGTTCGGGCCCGCGGTGGCGGCGGCGTCCGCGTTCGGGGCGTTCCAGGCGGCGATCGCGACCTTCCAGCGCTCGTACCGCCCCCGCCCCACGCTCGCGCTCGCGTCCGGCGTGAGCCTCGCCGTATCGACGTTCCTCGGGTACGTGACCGGCGCCGGCGCCCACCCCGGCCTCTTCCTGGCGCTGCTCGCCCTGTGGACCTTCCTCGCCGGGCTCGCCTGGGCCGCGGGCCCGACCGTCGGCATCATCGCCTCCTCCAACGTGGCGATCATGCTGGTCACCGTCACCCTCCCCACCTCCGTCGCCACCGCCGCCGGCCACGCCGCGATGATCGCCGTCGGCGGCCTCGTACAGGCCGCGCTGATCGTCCTGCTGCCGGTCCGCCGCTGGGGCGCCCAGCGCGACGCCCTCGCCGACGCGCTCGCCGCCGAGGCGGACTACGCCCGCCGGCTGCGCCACGACCCGACCGCCTCCTTCGACCCCGTACCGCTGATGACGGCCCGCAGCGCCGCCGCCGTCACCCCGCGCCAGGCCCGCCGCCGCCCCGCCGAACTGCACGGCGCCCGTGGGCTCGCCGAGCGGATCAGGCCCGTGCTGGCCTCGCTCGCGGACCCGGCGGTCGGCGCGCCCGCCGAGGGGCCGGAGCGCGACCGGGTGCGGGAGCTGCTCGGCGCGGCGGGCGAGGTCCTCGACGCGTGCGCGCACGCGATCCGGCACGGCGCACCGGTCGACATCCCGCCGCCCGCCCTCGCCGCCCTGCGCACCCCGGACACCGGCGCGATCCTGTCCGGCGCGCCCCGCCGGGCCGCGACCCGGCTCGCCGCGCTGCTCGGCGACGTCGTGGAGACGGCCGAGCCGCGTACGGAGACGGCCGCCGGGGCCCGCACCCGCCCCACCCTCGTCCGGCTGGTCCCGGTCGCGCTGGCCAGGATGCGGGCGGAGCTCCGGCACGAGTCGCCGGTCCTGCGGCACGCGATCCGGGTCACGGTGGTGACGACCGCCGGCTACGCGCTCGGCACCGCCCTGCCCCTCGGTCACGGCTACTGGGCGCCGATGGCCTCGGTGATGGTGATGCGTCCGGACTTCTCGCAGACGTACGCGCGTTCCGTGGCCCGGTTCGGCGGCACGCTGCTCGGCGTCGCCCTCGCGACGGGTGTGGTCCAGGCCGCCCACCCGGGCACGTACCTCTCCGGCGCCCTCGCCGTGCTGTGCGCCTTCGGGATGTACCTCCTCATGCGGACCGGGTACGCGGCGAGCCAGGTCTTCGTCGCCGCGTACGTGGTCTTCCTGCTCGGCATGGACGGCGCGGGCCTCACCCAGACCGTCCGCGAACGCGTCCTGCTCACCCTGCTCGGCGGGGCCCTCGCGATGCTGTCGTACGCCGTGTACCCGGCCTGGGAGACCCCGCGGCTGCGCGGCCGGCTCGCCGACTGGCTGACGGCGGACGGGCGGTACGCGGCCGCCGTCGTCGCCCACTACGCCGACCCGGCCGGCCAGGCCTGCCCGGACGTCCGCGAGGCCCTGCTCGGCACCCGGGAGGCCAGGATCGGCTGGCAGGAGGCCGTGACCCGGGCCACCCACGAGCCGGTGCGGCACCGGGGTCTGTCGCACACGGCGGCCGGCGACGCGGAGCACGCGCTGGCCCAGTTCGGGCGGGTCGCGATGCTCCTGGAGGCCCATCTCCCCGAGCGCGGCGCCCCGCCCGTACCGCAGGCAGCGGCCCTGGCGGAGGCGCTGCGCCGGGCGACGGAGCGGGGCGCGAAGGAGCTGCGGGAACGCAAGGTGCCGGGCTGGGACGAACTGCGGGCGGTCGTCGAGACGTGGGAACGCGGCGGGGGAGAGGGCGGAGGCGGAAACGGAGACGGAGGTGAAGGGGGAGGGGGAGGCGAGGGCGGGGGAGAGGACGGAGGCGAGGGGCCGCCGGACCACTTCCTGCTGCGCAAGACGGCGGTACTGCTCCTGGAGGCGTTGGACGAGCTGTCGGCCGCCCTCGCGCGCTGAGAGGCTCCGACACCGAAAACCTCCGACGTCCTGTCATCCGAGCTGACACGCGCGGGAGTTTGAGGAGATGAGGACCGCTCATCGGAACCCAGGAGCCCGCGCATGAAGAAGTACCCGCTGACCGCGGCCGTCGCCGCCGCCGCGCTCACGACCGCCGCCGCACCCGCCCTTGCCGCACCCGTTCTCGCCGCCCCCGCCCCCGCCGTCGTACAGACCGCCGAGGCGAAGGCCCCGTCCCCCGTCCGCGTCGTCGAGTCGGGCGAGCGCGTCGACGCCGGCCGCGGCTGGACGGTGTGGCTGACCGCGGAGGGCAAGCACTGGACGGGCCCGGACGGTATCGAGAACTTCCGCAGCGTCGTCGACGGCAACGTCGACCTGTCCCGGCCCGGCGTCAGCCACCAGTCCGAGGGCGACGCGGCCGGCGTCTTCCACTCCGGCCTCTCCTACGGCACCAAGAAGCCCGGAGAAGTCGTCCTGACGGGCACGGACGGGACGAGGACCACGGCGACCCTGCTCGAACTCCCCGGCCGTCCCGGCTGGGGCGTCTGGTACGCGCACACCGGGCCGGAGAACGACGGGGGCGCGTCCGTCGCGCTGTACGACCGCAACGGACGACTCCTCGCCGAACTGCCGGGCTGGAACGCCTGACGGCGCGTCGTGCGTGTTCCAGGGCAGGGCCCGGCACGGGGCGGGCCCTGCCTCCTTCCCTCAGCGAGCACGAGGTCCGTCACCGTGTCGTACGAGCCCGCGGCGCAGGCGTCCACCGACGAGGACGACGGCTTCGCCGCGTTCGCCGTGGCCGCCTGGCCCCGGCTGGTGCGCACGGCCCAGCTGCTGACGGGGGACTTCCACGAGGCCGAGGACCTGGTGCAGACGACCCTCGCCAAGGTGTACGGCCGCTGGCGCCGGGTCCCGCGCGACGAGATCGACCTCTATGTGCGCCGGGCGCTGATCAACAACAACCTCAGCCGCCTCCGCCGGAAGCGGGTGGTGCACCTGCTGACCCCGGTGCTCCCGGAGTCGGTGCGGCACGCCCACGCGGGCCACGCGGAGACGGTCGAGCAGCGCACCGCGCTCCTCGCGGCGCTCGCCGACCTGCCGGCGCGGCAGCGTGCCGTGATGGTCCTGCGGTACTGGGAGGACCTGGGCGAGCAGGAGATCGCGACGGTGCTCAACTGCTCGATCGGTACGGTCAAGACGCATGCACGGCGCGGCCTCGCGGCGCTGCGGGCCCACCCCGGCCTGACCCTCCCCGGCCCGCCCCGGCCGCCCGCTCCCGCACCTGCTCCTGCCGCTGCTCCCGATCCGGCCGCCTCTCCCTCTCCCTCTCCCGATCCCGATCCTGCCCCCGCCACCCCCACCGGAGCCCGACGATGACCCCCGACCCGGACGCCGACCCGGACGCCGACCCGGACCCGGGCCCGGACTCGCAGCCCCAGGCCCCGGCCTCGGCTCAGCCCCGGCCCGACTCCGACACGGACGCCGAGGACCACCTGCGCGCCGCCTTCGCCCGGACCGCGCGCGACATCACCCCCGGCCCGGTGCCCCTCGCCGCCGTCCGCCGCCGTGGCCGGGCCCACCGGCGCCGCCGCGCGGTGGCGCTCGCCGCCCTGACGGTGCTCTCGGTGTCCGGCGCGGCGACGGTGGCGGCACTGTCCCTGACCGGCCACCGGCCGGTGCCGCCGGCCTCGGCCGGCCCCACAGACCGGATGGTCCCGCCCGTCCCGCCGCTGCCCACCGGCGCCGCCACCGCACCAGTGACCGCTTCGGCGACCGCTTCGGCGACCGCTTCGGCGACGGACCCGGCGACCGCTCCGGTGACGAACCCGGTGACGCAGGTCCGTGTGGTGAGGTCCGGGCAGCGGGTGGACGCGGGCCATGGCCGGCGGCTGTGGCTGACGGCCCAGGGCAAGCACTGGTCGGGGCCGGACGGCATCGAGAACTTCCGCAGCGTCACCGACGGCAACGTCGAGACCTCCCGGCCGGGCATCTCGCACCAGTCGGAGGGCGACGCGTCCGGGGCCTTCCACTCGGGCCTCTACTACGGCACGCGCGCGGTGGGCCGGGTGGAGCTGAGGGACGCGGACGGCCGCACGACCTCCGCGGCGCTCCTGGAGCTGCCGGGCCGCCCCGGGTGGGGGGTCTGGTACGCGTACACCCCGCCCTCGAAGAAGGACCCGGGCAGCACCCCGGACGTGTCCCTCTACGACCGCGACGGCAAGCGCCTGGCCTGGCTCACCGGCCTGCCCGGCACCCCGTAGCGCCCGCGCATCCACCACGGGCCCCGGCCCCGGAACGGTCTGCGCGGGCCGGCGCACCACGGGAATTGGTAATGGCAATCGTTTTCATTTATTCTCCACGCCATGGCCCGCAACGAACTCCGCCCGATCATCAAGCTCCGGTCCACCGCCGGCACCGGCTACACCTACGTCACCCGCAAGAACCGCAGGAACGACCCCGACCGCCTCACCCTGCGCAAGTACGACCCGGTCGTCGGCCGGCACGTCGACTTCCGAGAGGAGCGCTGAGCATGAAGCCCGGCATCCACCCCGACTACCGCCCCGTCGTCTTCCGCGACCGGGCCGGCGGCTGCGCCTTCCTCACCCGCTCGACCATGACCAGCGACAAGACCGTCGAGTGGGAGGACGGCCGCACCTATCCCGTGGTCGACGTGGAGATCTCCTCGGCGAGCCACCCCTTCTACACCGGCACCGCGCGCGTGCTCGACACCGCCGGCCGCGTGGAGCGCTTCGAGAAGCGCTACGGACGGCGCGAGGCCCGCTGATGTCCGCGAGCGCCGGGGCCTCGCCGCCCGCCTTCTCCGTCGTCCTCGTCGGCGGTCTCCACTCCGAGGCCCGCCGCACCACCGTGGACCGGCTGCTCGCCGCCGTACCCGGCAGCGTGGCGCTCCACCACGACCTGTCCACGGCGCCGCTCACCGGGACCGTGGCCCGTACCGTCCGCGACGCCGGCGGCCCGCTCTCCGTCGGTGACGCGCCGCTCGTCAACGACTGCGCCTGCTGCGCCCTGCGCGAGGACCTCGTCCCCGAGCTGGAGCGGCTCGCCGACGAGGCCCCCGCCGGCCGGACCCGGCTGGCGGTCGTCGAGCTCTGGGACTCCGTCGAGCCCAAGGCGATGGCCGAGGTGGTCGCCGCCGCCGGGCTGCGCATCGGCGGCGTCGTCACCGCCGTGGACCCGGCGCTGCTCCTGCCGTACCTCGGCAACGGCGACGATCTCGCCGACGCCGGCCTCGCCGCGGCCGCCACCGACGAGCGGACCGTCGCCGACACCTGGGCGCGCCAGCTGGAGTACGCGCCCGTGCTCGCCGTCGTCGACAGCCCCGAGGCCGACGACGAGGACCGCGCCCTGCTCGCCCAGCTCCACCCCACCGCCCACCGGGTGCGGGTGGACGAGCCGGGCGCGCTCGCCGCCGCCGTGCTCGCCGGGTTCGACGTGGAGGCCGCCGCCGCGGCCCAGCACCCGGCGTGCGCGCGGCTGCCGCAGGAGGCGGACGAGCACGGGGTCACCACCTTCGTCTGGCGCCACCACCGGCCCTTCCACCCCGGCCGGCTGTACGCCGCGCTCGAGGACCTGACCTGTGCCGCCGCCCGCAGCCGCGGCCGTTTCTATCTCGCCGACCGGCCCGACACCCTGCTCGGCTGGGACGCGGCGGGCGGCGCGCTGTGCGTGGAGAGCGCCGGGCCGTGGCTGGCCTCGCTGCCGGACGCCGCCTGGGAGATGGTCCCGCCGATGCGCCGGGCCGCCGCCGCGCTCGACTGGCACCCCGAGCACGGCGACCGCTGCCAGCACCTCGTCTTCACGTCGCCCGGCCTGGACCGCGAGGGTCTGGCCGGGCTCCTCGACTCCTGCCTGCTCACCGACGCCGAGTACGCCGCCGGGCGCGATGCCTGGAAGCGGCTGCCGTCCGACTTCGACACCCTCCTGGAGGTCTGACCCGTGTCCCCCAAGCCGCCCACGTCCCCGAAGCCCGCGAAGTCCGGCCGGGCCGGGCGCCGGTCCACCGCCGCGCGTCCCAACCCGCTGGACGCCGCCGGCATCACGTACGTCGACTACAAGGACACCGACCTGCTGCGGAGGTTCATCTCCGACCGGGGCAAGATCAGGAGCCGTCGGGTGACCCGGGTGACGGCGCAGCAGCAGCGGCAGATCGCGCGGGCCGTCAAGAACGCCAGGGAGATGGCACTGCTGCCGTACTCGTCGGTAGCACGCTGAGTCGCGTAGTCACTACGCGACGCCTCGTGCACGTGCATCTGCGCATGCAGATGCCCCTGCATCGGCATATGAACACAGCTATGATCCGAGGAAGTTGACACCTGCACCAAACTTCTCGGGGAGCTACCAGTGCATCACGCGCACCACGCGTACAACGGCATGGCGGCCACGGAGCTTCGTGGTGTCGTGTGGCAGAAGAGCAGGCACAGCAACTCCCAGGGCTCCTGCGTGGAGTTCGCCAAGCTGCCCGGAGGGGACGTCGCCGTCCGCAACTCCCGGCACCCCGACGGACCCGCGCTCGTCTACACCCCCGCCGAGATCGAGGCGCTGATCCTGGGTGTGAAGGACGGGGAGTTCGACCACCTGGTGTGAGGAAACGTATCCGCGTACGACAAGGGCCCCGACGATGACTGCCGTGGGGGCCCTTTCGTACGTCATGGGTGCCGAGCGCCCGTGAGCGCGGCGGGCTACTCCGGTCCCAGCCGGAACAGCGCCCACACCACCTTGCCCTGGAGGGTGCCGGCGAGCGGGTGCCAGCCCCAGCTGTCGCTGAACGACTCCACCAGGAACAGCCCGCGCCCCGACTCGGCGGCGAAGTCCTCCCCGCCCTGCCGTGTCTCAGGGCTCTCCCGGCTGGGGTCGCGCACGGCGCACACCAGGCGCGAGGCCCAGCGCATCAGGTGCAGCCGGACGGGCGGATTCAGGCCTTCCTCGGCACCGTGATCACGGCCGTCCGCCGCCTCCGCGGGCAGCGCATGGCGCAGCGCGTTGGTGACGAGCTCGGAGACCACGAGGGCGACATCGTCGAAACGGTCCGCGAGATCCCAGTTGCTGAGCGTCTGACTGGTGAACTTCCGGGCGCCGCGCACCGCGTCGTAACGGGGTGGCAGGGCGCAGGAGGCCGAGTTGGAGACGGTCGAGGGATCGATCGGCGGAAGTCCCTGCCGTAACGGCTCGAGCATGGTCGATCCATTCGGTCCCATGCGAGGCACTCCCGGGAATCGCGGCGGTGGTGCGACAAGGCGGTGCGAAGGCGGTGCGACAGCAGTGCGGCACCGCGCGAGTACGCGGCTGCGCGAGCACCATGGTTCCGAATGCGCCCAAGGGATGCAAGGGCAGATGCACGTGCACGCGCCGGACCTGTCCGTCCCCGTGCCGAATCTGTGCATAAGTCGTCCACCTCTGGACCATCCCGTGCGCCGAAGCTGCCCGGAACCCGTCCCCTATCCGTAATCGAATGTGTACGCGCTGAAGCGTTTAGTGGCAGAATCCGGGGCTCGACGGGGGCTCGACAGCGAGAGCAGCACCGTGAAGGGGAGGCTGGAGCCGTGACGGCAGGCGAATCGAGCGGGGCGAGCGGGAGCGTGGTGCGCCGCATCCTGCTGGGCTCCCAGTTGAGGCGACTGCGCGAGTCCCGTGGCATCACCCGGGAGGCGGCCGGTTATTCGATCCGGGCGTCCGAATCCAAGATCAGCCGTATGGAGTTGGGAAGGGTGAGCTTCAAGGCCAGGGACGTCGAGGACCTGCTCACGCTCTACGGGGTGAGCGACGAGGCCGAGCGCGGCGCGCTCCTCGGCCTGGCCCGCGAGGCCAACCTCGCCGGCTGGTGGCACAGCTACGGCGACGTGCTGCCGGGCTGGTTCCAGACGTACATCGGCCTGGAGGGCGCCGCCTCCCTCATCCGCATCTACGAAGTGCAGTTCGTGCACGGCCTGTTGCAGACCGAGGCATACGCCCATGCCGTCGTCACCCGCGGCATGCCCGACGCCCCGCGTGCCGAGGTCGACCGCCGGGTCGCCCTGCGCCTGGAACGCCAGAAGGTCCTCGTCTCCGAGAACGCGCCGCACCTGCACGCCGTCCTCGACGAGGCCGCGCTGCGCCGCCCGTACGGCGACCGGTCGGTGATGCGGGGCCAGTTGAGGCACCTGATCGAGGTCTCCGAGCACCACAACGTCACCCTGCAGGTCATGCCCTTCAGCTTCGGCGGCCACGCGGGCGAGAGCGGCGCCTTCACGATGCTGAGCTTCCCCGAGTCCGACCTCTCCGACGTCGTCTACCTGGAGCAGCTGACCGGCGCCCTCTACCTCGACAAGCGCGAGGAAGTCGCGCAGTACGCGCGCGCGATGGAGCGGCTGCAGAAGGACAGCCCCGATCCCGCGGAGAGCCGCGACCTGCTCCGGGGACTGCTCCAGCTCTCCTGACCATCCGGAAGCGGCCGGGTCCCGCGAGCCCTCCAGGTCCTGTGGGGCTCCCGAGTCCCCCTGGCCCCGCGAGCCCTGCCGGGTCCCGAGAGTCCCGCGAGATCCCGAGGCCCTCGCGAGCCCTGCCGGGTCCCGAGAGTCCCGCGAGATCCCGAGGCCCTGATCCCCGTGAGGCACTGCAACTCCACTGATACGTCAGTACGATGACGTGACATCAGTGAGGCGGCTGTGACGCGGCAGTCGTCCGTGCTCCGTGCCGACGTCCGCCACCGCGGGTAAGGGGTCTCGTTCCATGGCACCGTCCTCCTCGTCCAGCGACTACTTCACCGAACTGGCCCACCAGTACATCGACGGCGAGTGGAAGCCGGGCAGCGGTTCCTGGGACATCATCGACTTCAACCCGTACACCGGCGAGAAGCTGGCGGCCATCACCATCGCCACCACCGCCGAGGTGGACCGCGCCTACCGGGCCGCCGAGCGCGCCCAGGCCGAGTGGGCCGAGACCAACCCGTACACCCGCCGGCTCGTCTTCGAGCGGGCGCTGCGGATCGTCGAGGAGCGCGAGGAGCAGATCGCCGAGACGATCGTCGCCGAGCTCGGCGGGACGCGCCTGAAGGCCGCCTTCGAGCTGCACCTCGCCAAGGAGTTCCTGCGCGAGGCGGCCCAGCTGGCGCTGCGCCCCGAAGGCCGCATCCTGCCCTCCCCGGTGGACGGCAAGGAGAACCGGGTCTACCGCCTCCCGGTCGGTGTCGTCGGAGTGATCTCGCCCTTCAACTTCCCCTTCTTCCTGTCGATCAAGTCGGTCGCCCCGGCCCTCGCCCTCGGCAACGCCGTCGTCCTCAAGCCCCACCAGAACACCCCGATCTGCGGCGGCACCCTCATCGCCAAGATCCTGGAGGACGCCGGGCTGCCGGCCGGACTGCTCAACGTCGTCGTCACCGACATCGCCGAGATCGGCGACGCCCTCCTCACCCATCCCGTCCCGAAGGTCATCTCCTTCACCGGCTCCGACCGCACCGGCCGCCACGTCGCCACCGTCTGCGCCCGGCACTTCAAGCACGCCGTGCTCGAACTCGGCGGCAACAGCGCCCTGATCGTCCTCGACGACGCCGACGTCGACTACGCCGTGGACGCGGCGGTCTTCAGCCGTTTCGTGCACCAGGGGCAGGTCTGCATGGCCGCCAACCGGATCCTGGTGGACCGCACCCTGGAGGCGGAGTTCACCGAGAAGTTCGTCGCCAAGGTGAAGACGCTGCGGGTCGGCGACCCGGCCGACCCGGCCACCCACATCGGCCCGCTCATCAACTCCCAGCAGGCCGAGGCCGTCTCCTCGGTCGTCGACCAGACCGTCGCCGCCGGCGCCACCGCCCTGCTGCGCGGCTCGGTCGAGGGCAGCCTGGTCTCCCCGACCGTCCTCACCGGCATCGCCCCCGACGCGCCGGTCCTCGGCCAGGAGATCTTCGGTCCCGTCGCCCTGATCGTGCCGTTCGACGGCGAGGACGAGGCCGTACGGATCGCCAACGACACCCCGTACGGGCTGAGCGGTGCCGTGCACACCGGTGACATCGAGAGGGGCGTGCGGCTCGCCAAGCGCATCCACACCGGCATGATCCACATCAACGACGGCAGCGTGCACGACGAGCCGATCGTGCCGTTCGGCGGCGAGAAGCGGTCGGGCATCGGCCGGCTGAACGGCGAGGCGACGATCGAGGCGTTCACCACGCAGAAGTGGATCTCCATCCAGCACGGCCGCAGCCGGTTCCCCTTCTAGCTCCCCGGACGGCGCTTGAGGACCGCAGCTGTCCGCAAGGGTCCGTAGCGTGGTCGGTGTCGAAAAGGTTCACGTAGGCGCACACAGGCACGTACGGAAGGCGGACACCATGGTTGCTCTCGTTCCCGCGGAGGCCCCCGGCGATGAGCGCGGCGCGCTCCTCAACTTCATCGAGGCGCAGCGGGCCGCCATCGTCCGGGCCTCCTTCGGGCTCACCGAGGAGCAGGCGGCGAGCCGCCCCAGCGCCAGCGAGCTGTCGCTCTCCGGGCTGATCAAGCACGTCGCGGAGGTCGAGCTCAACTGGCTGCGGCTCGCCCAGCAGCGGCCCAACGAGCGGCAGCGCACCCAGGAGACGTGGGACGAGGCCTTCCGGCTCCTGGACGGCGAGACGGTCCCCGAGACCCTGGCCTTCTGGGAGGGCGTGGCCAAGGAGACCGAGGAGTTCGTGCGTTCCGTGCCGAGCCTGGACGAGACCTTCCCGCTGCCGCCGGCGCCCTGGTTCCCGAAGGACGGGCGGGTGACGGTCCGCTGGATGCTGCTCCACCTGGTGCAGGAGATGGGCCGGCACGCCGGGCACGCGGACATCATCCGGGAGTCCCTGGACGGCAAGGGGTCGTTCGAGCTGATCGAGCTGGAGAAGGCCGCGGCCGGAGGCCGGCAGGCCGCTTCGTAGCCCTTTCGGGCCACGGCTGTCCGGCCTAGTCAAGGTTGATCAGTGCCTCATTAGACTCGGAGCATGTCAGCGATCCGTCTTCTCGTCCTCGGCGCGGTCAAGCAGCACGGCCGCGCCCACGGCTATCAGGTGCGCAACGACCTGGAGTTCTGGGGCGCGCACGAGTGGTCCAACGCCAAGCCCGGCTCGATCTACCACGCGCTCAAGCAGATGGCGAAGCAGGGACTGCTTGTCGCCGACGAGATCGCGCCGAGCACGGCCGGTGGCCCGCCGCGGGTCGAGTACGAGATCACGGAGGCGGGCCGGGAGGAGTACTTCCGGCTGCTGCGCGAGGCGCTGGCCACGTACGACCAGGAGATGGACGTGCTGTCGTCCGCCATCGGCTTCATCGTGGACCTGCCGCGCGCGGAGGCCGTGGAGCTGCTGCGGGCCCGGGTGCGGGGCCTGGACGCGTGGCGGGCGTCGGTCACCCAGTACTACACGCCGGAGGGCGGGCCGGGGCAGCTCGGCCACATCGGGGAGATCATGCACCTGTGGGTGCACACGGCCGACGCGGGCCGGGAGTGGACGCTCGGTCTGATCGACCGGATCGAGGCGGGGGCGTACACCTTCGCCGGGGAGGGCGAGCCCTTCGTCGGCGTCCTCGCGGAGGGCCAGGAGAACCCGTTCGCGACGGACCGCGAACGCGACAGCTAATCAAGTTTGACTAAGGGTGCCTCCGGGCGTACTCTCCCGGCGCGGGCAAGTGATCAAATTTGACTACGGATTTTTCGGGAGGAACGGGTATGCCAGTCGGCTCACGAGAAGCGGAACACGCGATCCTCGTCGCGGGCGCGCACAAGCGCTACGGCGAGAAGAAGGCGCTCGACGGCCTCGACCTGGCCGTCCGGCGCGGCACCGTGCACGGCCTGCTCGGCCCCAACGGCGCCGGGAAGACCACGACCGTACGGGTCCTGTCCACCCTCCTGCGGCACGACGAGGGCGAGGTGAGGGTGGCCGGGTACGACGTACGCCGCCGGGCCGCCGACGTACGGCGGCGGATCGGACTGCTCGGCCAGCACGCGGCCCTCGACGAGGACCTGTCCGGCCGGCAGAACCTGGAGATGTTCGGGCGGCTGCACCACCTGGGCGCGCGGGGCGCGGGGCGGCGCGCGGACGAGCTCCTGGAGTGCTTCGGGCTCGCGGACACGGGCCGCAAGCCCGTACGGCAGTACAGCGGAGGCATGCGGCGGCGGCTCGACCTGGCCGCCTCGCTGATCACCGACCCGGAGGTGCTCTTCCTCGACGAGCCGACCACCGGGCTCGACCCGCGCGGCCGGGGCGAGGTGTGGGACTCCGTGCGCTCCCTGGTCGGCGGAGGGACGACCGTGCTGCTGACCACCCAGTACCTGGAGGAGGCCGACCGGCTCGCCGACCGCGTCTCGGTCGTCGACCGCGGCCGGGTGGTCGCCGACGGCACCCCCGGCGAACTGAAGACCCGCGTCGGCCGCGACCGCATCGACGTGGTCGTACGGGACGGGGCCCGGCTCGACGAGGCGGTGAAGCTGCTCCCGTTCCGCCCCGCGGAGACCGAGGTCGACCGCGACCGGCGACGCGTCAGCGCGCCCGTGGAGGACCGGATGGCCTCCCTCGCGCAGACCGTACGGGCCCTGGAGACGGCCGGCATCGAGGCGGAGGACATCGCCCTGCGGCGGCCGACCCTCGACGAGGTCTTCCTGCATCTGACCGGTGAGCGCGAGGAGGTGGCCGCATGAGCGCGGTGGACACGGGTGGCCGCACGGGGACGGCGTACGCGGGTGGCCGCACGTGGGCGGCGTACGCGGTGAGCGACTGCTGGACCATGACCCGGCGGGAGCTGGCGCACTGGGCACGGCAGCCCGTCCAGGTCGTGGTCGGGCTGGTGTTCCCGGTCATGATGCTGCTGATGTTCGGCTACCTGGTCGGCGGCGGGCGCGCGATCGAGGGCGACTACGTCGACTTCCTCGTGCCCGGCATGCTCACCCTGACCATGGTGTTCGGGCTCGAAGGCACCATGACGGCGGTGACGCGGGACCTGAACAAGGGCGTGATCGACCGCTTCCGGTCGATGCCGATGACCGACGGCGCCGTCCTCGTGGGGCGGGCGGCCGCCGACATGCTCCAGTCGACGGTGGGCCTGCTCCTGATGACGGGCGTGGGGTACGCGCTCGGCTGGCGCGCGCACGGCGGCTTCGGGGCGTTCCTGGGGGCGATGGGGCTGCTGCTCCTGCTGCGGTTCGCGATGCTGTGGGTCGGGATCTTCCTGGCCCTGGTCGCGGGGCGGGCGGAGCTGGTGCAGGCGGTGCAGATCCTGGTCTGGCCGGTCGGTTTCCTGTCCAACGCGTTCGCCTCGCCCGAGGCCATGCCGGGCTGGCTGGGCGCGGCCGTGGAGTGGAACCCGATGTCGGCGACGGCGACGGCGGTACGGGACCTGTGCGGCGGCCCGGGCGGCGAACCGGGCTGGGTGGGCGCGGCGGTGGTGTGGCCGGTGGTGCTGACGGCGGTGTTCTTCCCGCTGGCGGTGCGGAGGTTCGGCCGGCTCGGGAAATAGCGGGACGGAGGTGGGAACCCGGAGGCGGTGAGCGGTGTAACAGAGGCAGCGGGTCTTCATCGAGACGAAGGACCGAGGGACAGGGGGAGTTCGATGCGTGCGACGCGCGGTTCCTTGACGGCGGTGTGGGCCGCCCTGCTTCTGCTTCTGCTCGCCGCGTGCACGGGGGCGCCCCGGCCGGCCGGACCGACCGGGGGGCCTTCCGGCGGGCCGCCGCCATCGGCGGGAGGCCCACCGCCCTCGGGCACGGCCCCGGGCACGAGGACCGGGCCGTACGGGGCTCCGGCGCGGATACCGTCCGCGCCGGGGCTGCCCGGCTGGGCGCACAGCCTCGGCTTCGCGGCGGACGGCAGCGGCTTCGTGCTGCTCGTCCAGTGCGTGACGGACGAGGCGCGGCCGACGAACGGCTTCTGCCGTCAGCAGGTCGCCGCCCTCGACCGGGGCGCGCGGTCCTGGGCGCTGCGGTCGACGCCCCTGCCGGAGATACCACCGTCGCGGGGCGTCTCGGCCGGGCTCACGGTGCTCGGGCCGGGGCGGGCGCTGATCGAGGACGGCGGAGGGGAGGAGCCGGAGCGGACCTGGTTCACCCGGGACGGGGGCCGGAGCTGGCGCGCGGTCGACCGGCGCACGGTCGGCACGACCCCGCTGATACCCGCGGGCGCGGTCCTCACCACCGCGTGCGTGGCGCCCGCCCGCGCCACGCCGGAGGAGTGCGCCCGCGAGCGGCTGGTCGTGATCTCCCCCGAGGACGGGCGGCGCCGGGCGCTGGCCCGGGTGCCGGCGCTCGGGGCGCACCCGCGCCCGGCGGCCGTGCCGGAGCCGGACGGCTCGTGGTGGGTGTCCGGCACCGATCCGCTCACCGGCCGGACCGGTCTGGCCGTCTCCCGGGACGCGGGCCGCAGCTGGTCGCCGGCCCGGCTGACGGGCACGGCCGGCCGGCCCGGCCACGGAGCGGTCGTCGCGGTCGGCCCGGACGCGGTGTACGCGGCCGAGCTGGGCGAGCTGGACGCCGGCGAGCCGGTGAAGAACCCGCTGCGGGCCCTGCACCGCTCGGTCGACGGCGGCCGCACCTTCACCCGGATGTGGACCACCGGCCCCGACGCGGAGCCGCGCAGCCTCCTGGGCCTGCCGGTGCCCGGCCCCGGCGGCCGGGTGCGGGTCGACGCGGAGCCGCGGGCGTACGCGAGCGAGGACGGCGGCCGCACCTTCGGGGCCACGGAGTCGGGCTCCTCCTGGGTGCGGCGCACCGGCATCGGGCTGCTACGGGAGGCCGGCGACCGCTGCGTCTACGCCACGACACGGGACGGGGTGCGCTGGTCGGAGTTCCGGCTGGCCTGCGAGGACCCGGTCGGCGGCGGGGCATAGGCCCTGGCGTCCTTCAGTGGTGGAAGGCGGTCGCGGCGCCCTGGTCCTGGGTGAAGGGGCGCGGCTGCCGCCGCAGCTCGGGCAGCAGCCGGTGCAGGTCCTCGACGAGGAGCCCGGCCAGGTCGGCGGAGAAGCCGTTGCGGCAGACGACGCGCAGCACCGACAGGTCCTCCCGGTGGGCGGGGAAGGTGTAGGCGGGGACGAGCCAGCCCCGTTCGCGCAGCCGGCGCGAGACGTCGAAGACATCGAAGGAGGTGACGTCCGGGGCGGTGGTGAAGGCGAAGACCGGCAGTTGGTCGCCCCGGGTCAGCAGGCGGAAGTCACCCATGGCCTCGATCCGCTCGGCCAGGCCGCGGGCGACGTCCCGGGTGGTCTGCTGGACCGCCCGGTAGCCCTCCCGGCCCAGCCGGAGGAACGTGTAGTACTGCGCGACGACCTGGGCGCCGGGGCGGGAGAAGTTCAGGGCGAAGGTCGGCATGTCGCCGCCCAGGTAGTTCACCCGGAAGACGAGCTCCTCGGGCAGTTCGTCGGCCGAGCGCCACAGCGCCCAGCCGACACCCGGATAGACCAGTCCGTACTTGTGACCGGAGGTGTTGATCGAGGAGACCCGCGGCAGCCGGAAATCCCACACCAGGTCCTCGTCGAGGAAGGGGGCGATCATGCCGCCGGAGGCGCCGTCCACATGGACGGGGACGTCGAGCCCGGTGCGGGCCTGGAGATCGTCGAGGGCGGCGCAGATGTCGGCGACGGGCTCGTAGGAGCCGTCGAAGGTGGAGCCGAGGACGGCGACCACACCGATGGTGTTCTCGTCGCAGAGCGCGGCGGCGGAGGCGGCGTCGAGGTGGAAGCGGTCGCCCTCCATGGGCACCAGACGCGGCTCGACCTCCCAGAAGGCGCAGAACTTCTCCCAGCAGACCTGCACGTTGACACCCATCACCAGATTGGGCCGGGCACCCGGGTAGCGGTCGGAGTTCCGCTTCGACCAGCGGCGCTTGAGGGCCATTCCGGCCAGCATGCAGGCCTCGCTGGAGCCGGTGGTCGAGCAGCCGACGGCGGCCGACGGGTCGGGCGCGTTCCACAGCTGGGCCAGCATGGAGACGCAGCGGCGCTCCAGCTCGGCCGTGCGCGGGTACTCGTCCTTGTCGATCATGTTCTTGTCGCGGCATTCGCCCATGAGCACGCCGGCCTGCGGCTCCATCCAGGTCGTGACGAAGGTGGCCAGATTGAGCCGGGAGTTGCCGTCGAGCATCAGCTCGTCGTGGACGAGCTGGTACGCCGTCGCCGGCGGCAGCGGCCCGTCGGGCAGCCGGTGGCGCGGCGGAGCCTCCGTCATGCCGCCGACCGGGTTGGCCTCGCCGTAGAACGGGTTGAAGGCCAGCCGCCGGAAAGGGACGCTCTCCTGGTCCCCGGGACCCTTGTGCAACGCCACGTGGGGCTCCTTCCTGGAAGCGGAGGGCGGGGCGCGGTGTCTCCGCGGCGCCAGGGGCCTGTCTTCCGGCCTGATCCGAAAGAAGGCCCTAGACGCGCGGCGCGATCACCACGGCGGTCCCGTAGGCACACACCTCCGTGCCCACGTCAGCGGCCTCCGTGACATCGAAACGGAACATCAGCACCGCGTTCGCGCCCCGCGCCCGCGCCTGCTCCACCAGACGCTCCATCGCCTGGTTGCGGGTCTCCACCAGCGTCTTCGTCAGCCCCTTCAGCTCCCCGCCGATCATCGACTTCAGACCCGCGCCGATCTGGCTGCCCAGATGCCGCGAGCGGACGGTCAGCCCGAACACCTCGCCGATCACCTGCCGCACCTCGTGTCCCGGCACGTCGTTCGTGGTGACCACCAGCACATCCGACTGGGCCACCTGGCCGCCGCCGTACTCGTCGATGCCCATCCGCATCCACCTCCTGCGCCTCAGCCTGGGCCCGCCGGGGCCCGCACGCACCCGGGACTGGGCCGGCCGGGAGCCGGGTGGAACCAAGGGCGTTCACCCGGCGTTGATAGCTTGGGGCGGCAGTCCCGTACGACAATCCCCCACGTGCCCTTCCCGCCCCCACCGACCGCAGGAGCCCGGAACCCGTGAACACGCTTGCCCTCGGACCGAGCTGGCTGGACCCGGACTATCTGATCCAGACCTTCGGGCTGATCGGTGTCCTCGTCATCGTCTTCGCCGAGTCCGGACTCCTCATCGGGTTCTTCCTGCCCGGTGACTCCCTGCTCTTCACCACCGGCCTGCTCGTCACCACCGAGAAGCTGGACCAGCCGCTGTGGCTGGTGTGCACGCTGATCGTCGCCGCGGCCATCATCGGCGACCAGGTCGGCTACCTCTTCGGCCGCAAGGTCGGCCCGGCCCTCTTCAAGCGCCCCGACTCCCGCTTCTTCAAGCAGGAGAACGTGGAGAAGGCCCACGACTTCTTCGAGAAGCACGGCCCGAAGTCCCTCATCCTGGCCCGCTTCGTGCCGATCGTCCGCACCTTCACGCCGATCATCGCCGGCGTCAGCCAGATGAACTACCGCTCGTTCATCACCTTCAACATCATCGGCGGCGTCCTGTGGGGCGCGGGCGTGACGCTCCTCGGCGCGTCCCTCGGCAAGGTGGAGTTCGTCCACCGGCACATCGAGGCCATCCTCATCCTCATCGTGCTGATCTCCGTGCTCCCGATCGTGATCGAATACCTGCGCGCCCGCTCCCAGTCGAAGAAGCAGCGGCAGAACGACGACCACGACGCCCCCGGCACCCCCAACCCGGAGCGCGGCCGCCACGCCAAGCGCTAGAGCAGACCCTCCTTTTTGAGGCTCGGTTCGCCCCTGGGCGAGTGAGCCGAAGGGCGCCGCGGGTGTCGAAAGGGAGAGCGCGCACAGGCCCGAGGAACGAGGGCCGAGCACGGTCGACCGTCGACGCACGCTGAAGGCGCCCGTGGGGGCCCCTCCCGGCGAAGCCAGGGGGAGAACCGAGCCTCAAGAAAGGCTCAGAAGCCGCGGGTCCGCTTGGCCGCGCGGCGGGCCGCCGCCGCGCCCGGGGCCTGCATGAAGAGGCGGGCCAGCTCGCCTCCCAGGTTCACGCCGATGGCGATCGCCAGGGCCAGGGCCGACGCCTTCGCCAGGGAGGCGAAGCCCTGGTCCAGGTTGTTCTGGGCGATCTCCAGCACCCCGAAATAGGTCGCCGAACCGGGCAGCAGCGGCCCGATCGCCGCCGTCACGTACGGCAGCGACGACGTGTGGTGGTAGCGGGCGATCAGCTGCCCGAACAGGCCCACCAGACCGGCCGCCACCGCCGTCGCCATCACCGTCGAACCGTCCGCCGTCACCGCGATCGACGCGTAGATCACCCACGCCACCCCGCCGTTCAGCGTCGCGAACAGCACCGTCGCCCGAGACTGCTGCAACAGGATCGCGAAGGTCGCGCACAGCACCATCGACGCCACGATCTGCACCACCGGCCGCTCGACCGGCTTGAGCACCCCCTCCGGGTTCAGCTCCGCGCCGAACTGCACCGCGATGTACAGCACCGACAGCACACCCACCACGATCGCCACGAAGAAGTACCCGACCTCCAGGAGCCGGGCCGACGCCGTGATGTAGAAGCCGGTCAGACCGTCCTGCACGGCCGCCACCAGCGCCCGCCCCGGAATCAGCGCGAACAGCCCACCCGTGATCACCGCCGAAGGCCGCAGATCCGCGTGGAGCACCGTCAGCGCCACCCCCATCGCCGCCGGCGGCATCGCCGCCACCAGGAACTGGTAGAACTCCGGCAGCCCCCGCCCCGCGCACAGCCACGCCAGCCGGTCGCCCAGCATCGCCCCCAGCGCCGCCACGAAGAACACCGTCGCGCCGCCACCCACCAGCACCGACGCCGCCCCCGCGAGCGCCCCCGCCGCACTCGTCAGGACCCAGCCCGGATACGGGTGCCGGTTGCGCCGGATCTCCGCCAGGCGCCGGTACGCCTCCTCCGGCGACACCTCGTGATCAGGGTCGTTGATGTCCGCGAGCAGCTGGTAGACCGCCTCGAGCCGGGTGTAGTCGGTGCCCCGGCGCCGTACCGTACGGTTCGCCGTCACCGGATCGTCCACCAGCGACGGCTGGTACGTGATCGACAGCAGCGTGAACGTCACCGTCGGCTCACAGCGGTCCAGCCCGTACGAACGGCAGATCGCGAACATCGCCGCCTCGACGTCCTCCGCGCCCTGACCGCCCGCGAGCAGCAGCTCACCGATACGCAAGGTCAGGTCGAGCACCCGAGGCACCGGCGGCCCGCTCTCGTCCGCCTTCCGCGGCGCCTCCGGCACCGGCCGCTCGCCCACCGGCAGCCGCAGCATCGTCCGCATCCGGTCCTGCCACGGCGCGTCCGGCGCCATCCTCACCAGCGGAACGCCGTACGCGGGAGTGAACGCCGGCGGCGAGTCCTTCACCGAGTACGTCGACGGCGGCGCGAAGGCGGAACCTTCCTGCTCCACCGGCGGCTCCGGCGCCAGCCCCTCCGGCAGCGCGAACTCGGACGTCGGGTGCTCTTCCTCCACCGGCTCGGGCGGCTCCACACCGGCCGGCGGGACGAACGCGCTGCGTGCCTCGTCCGACGGCGGCTTCCGGTCCTCCGGAGCCTCCCTGGGCCCCTCCGGCCTCGCCACCACTCTGCTCGCCCTCATTCCGGCCTCGTACCCGCACGTCCGGGCCCCATACGAACCCGGCTCCGGCCAGTATGAACGCGCGAAGGGCGGCGCACCTCAGCAGGTGCACCGCCCCTCCGCACGACCGGATCAGGCCTCAAGGCCCGACCGACCCGGGAACACAGACGCCTCAGTGGCCGCCCTGCTCCTTGAAGCGCGCGTACGACTTCTCGATCTCGGCCTCGGCCTCGGCGCGGCCCACCCAGTCGGCGCCCTCGACGGACTTGCCGGGCTCCAGGTCCTTGTAGACCTCGAAGAAGTGCTGGATCTCCAGGCGGTCGAACTCGGCCACGTGGTGGATGTCGCGCAGGTGCTCCATGCGCGGGTCCGTCGCCGGGACGCACAGCAGCTTGTCGTCGCCGCCGGCCTCGTCCGTCATGCGGAACATGCCGATGGCGCGGCACTTGATCAGGCAGCCCGGGAACGTGGGCTCGTCCAGGATGACGAGCGCGTCCAGCGGGTCGCCGTCCTCGCCGAGGGTGTTCTCGACGTAGCCGTAGTCCGTCGGGTAGGCCGTCGAGGTGAAGAGCCGGCGGTCCAGGCGGATCCGACCGGTCTCGTGGTCGACCTCGTACTTGTTCCGCGATCCCTTGGGGATCTCGATGAGAACGTCGAACTCCACGGGTGGATCTCCTCCTGAATCAACACATGTCAATGCTCGCGACGACGCGCGGTGGTTAAGTGTCCCTCACGCAGGGTCCTGATCGCGAAAGGGGCTGGTCATCACATGCCGGAGCCGAGAACCTGGCAGCTCGTGGCGGGCTCCGCCGTGCTCGGTCTGGCCCTGGCCACCACAGCGGTGGCCGCGGCCGGCCCGTGGGACACGGGTCAGCGTAAGGCCGAGCGGGCCCGCGCGGTCACCCTCGCGACGACAGGTGGCGCACATCACGCCGGCGCCCCCGGCGACCCCGCCCCCCGCCGCCCCGCCCCCGCCCCCAGCGCCGCCGGAGTCCTCCGCGCCCTCGACCCCGCCGCGGCCACCGGCACCCTCACCCGACCGGGCGACGACCTCGCCGCCACCCTCGTCCCCCTCCTCGCCGACCCCGCCCTCGGCCCCCTGCGCACCGCCTCCGTCGTCGACACCACCACCGGCCGACAGCTCTACGGCGAAGGCGCCGCCACCCCCATGACCCCCGCCTCCACCATCAAGATCGCCACCACCGCCGCCGCGCTCTCCGCCCTCGGCCCCGACCACCGCATCGCCACCACCACGACCGCCACGCCCGACGGCCGCACCGTCACCCTCGTCGGCGGCGGCGACCCCACCCTCGACCACACCCGCCTGCGCCACCTCGCCGACGCCACCGCCCGCGCCCTCAAGACCCGCGGCACCCCGTCCGTACGCCTCACCTACGACACCAGCCTCTACCAGGGCCCCGTCCTCCACCCCATCGGCCCCAACGAGAACCTCGCCCCCGTCACCGCCCTCATGACGAACGCCGGCCGGCGAATCGGGGGTACCTCCCAGGCCGAAGGCTCTGGGGGAGACAGCCACACCGGAACCGCCCCCCGCAGCACCGACCCCGCCCGCGACACCGCCACCGCCTTCGCCGACCTCCTCCACCGGGCCGGCATCACCGTCCAGGGCACCCCCACCCCCGGCAAATCCCCCCAGGGCGACAAGGCCGCACCTCTCGCCCGCACCCACTCCGCACCCCTCGCCGACCTCGTCGAACACACCCTCACCCACAGCGACAACGACCTCGCCGAAGCCCTCGCCCGCCAGACCGCCCTCGCCCACCGGCAACCCGCCAGCTTCACCGGCGCCGCCAAAGCCGTCCACGACGAGCTCGCCCGCCTCGGCCTCCCCCTCGCCGGCGCCCGCTTCGCCGACGGCAGCGGCCTCGACCGCCGCGACCGGATCTCCGCCGGCCTCCTCACCGGCATCCTCACCCGCGCGGCCGACCCCACCCGCCCCACCCTGCGCCCCGTCCTCACCGGACTGCCCGTCGGCGGCTTCAGCGGCACCCTCGCCGACCGCTACGACGACCCCGCCACCACCCCCGGAGCCGGCACCGTCCGCGCCAAGACCGGCACCCTCAAAGGCGTCGACACCCTCGCCGGCACCGTCGTCACCGCCGATGGCCGCCTCCTCGCCTTCGCCTTCCTCGCCGGCGACACCGCCTCCCCCTTCACCGCCCGCCCCGCCCTCGACCGCCTCTCCGCCGCCCTCGCCCCACCCCACCGACCCGGCCCGACCCCGCCCTGAGCGGGCCTGACCCCCGCCTGACCGGGGCCTGACCCGGGCGAAAGAGTCACCCGAACCCTCACCCAACGGACGCCGAGAACGTACGGTTGACGCATGACGAGCATCGGTGGTGCAGGCACATCGGGGATGGTCGACTGGAATCTCGCCGTCGCGACGGCGACCCGCCTGGTACGCCCGGGCCCCGAAGTGAGCAGGGACGAGGCCCGCGCGGTCGTCGCCGAACTCCGCAGACACGCCAAAGCCGCCGAGGAACACGTCCGGGCCTACACCCGGATGATCCCCGACGGCCACGACCCCGCCGACATCACCGACACACCCGTCCTCGTCGTCGACCGCGCCGGCTGGATCCGCGCCAACGTCGCCGGCTTCCGCGAACTGCTCTCCCCGCTCATCGAGAAGATGCAGGAACGCCGCGCCGGCACCCCCGGCGGCACCGTCCTCAGCGCCGTCGGCGGCAAAGTCACCGGCGTCGAACTCGGCATGCTCCTGTCCTTCCTCGCCAGCCGCATCCTCGGCCAGTACGAGACCTTCGCCCCCGCCACCCGCGAACTCCCTGCCGGCACCGACGGCGGCGGACGCCTCCTCCTCGTCGCCCCCAACATCGTCCACGTCGAACGCGAGCTCGACGTCTCCCCCCACGACTTCCGCCTCTGGGTCTGCCTCCACGAAGAAACCCACCGCACCCAGTTCACCGCCGTCCCCTGGCTCCGCGACCACCTCCAAGGCGAGATCCAGTCATTCCTCGCCGCCACCGACGTCGACCCCACCACCGTCATCGAACGCCTCCGCGAAGCCGTCCAGACCCTCACCGGCAGCCGCCCCGAAGGCGAACAAGGCGAACCCGCCCCCTCTCTCGTCGAACTCGTCCAGACCCCCGAACAACGCGAGATCCTCGGCCGCCTCACCGCCGTCATGTCCCTCCTCGAAGGACACGCCGACTACGTCATGGACGGCGTCGGCCCCGACGTCGTCCCCTCCGTCGCCGAGATCCGCGAGAAATTCCAGCAACGCCGCGCCCGCGGCGCCTCCCGCCTCGACCTCGCCCTGCGCAAACTCCTCGGCCTCGACGCCAAACTCCGCCAGTACCGCGACGGCGAACGCTTCGTCCGCGCCGTCGTCGACCAGGTCGGCATGGACGGCTTCAACCGCGTGTGGACCTCCCCCAACACGCTCCCCACCAAGACCGAGATCGCCCACCCCGCCGACTGGGTGGCGAGGGTGCACCGTAAGGCAGACTCCTGAAGACAGACGCGCCGCATGACCGAAGAACACCCCCACCATCACCCATCCGAGGGACCGTGAACGGCGGGTAAGGCGTGCAATGCTCGGGTAACGGCCAGGTTCTGTCACCATCGACGCACTCTCAGTGACCGAACCCCCACTTCCGACCGTTAACACACCGACCGAGGCACCCACACTCACCACGAAGGGCACCGGACATGGGTCCCCATCCTGCGGTCGCGGCGATACGCCTGGCGGTCCGCCGCGTACTCCACGACGTCCTCACCGAACACCGCAACAGCACCCCCACCACCCCCCACCGGACACCCGACGAACACCCCCTCGTGCTCGTCGCCTGCTCCGGCGGCGCCGACTCCATGGCACTCGCCTCCGCGCTCGCCTTCGAAGCCCGCAAACTCGACCTCCGCGCCGGCGGCATCACCGTCGACCACGGCCTCCAACACGGCTCCGACCAGCGCGCCACCGAAGTCACCGACCGCATGACCGCACTCGGCCTCGACCCCGTCGAAGCCATCGCCGTCACCGTCGGACGCGACGGAGGACCCGAAGCAGCCGCACGCGACGCCCGCTACGCCGCCCTCGACGCCGCCGCCGAACGCCACGGCGCCACCGCCGTCCTCCTCGGCCACACCCGCGACGACCAAGCGGAAACCGTCCTGCTCGGCCTCGCCCGCGGCTCCGGCATCCGCTCCCTCTCCGGCATGGCCGCCGTCTCCGGCACCGCACGCCGCTACCGCCGCCCCTTCCTGGAGCTCGACCGCCAGACCGTCCGCAAGGCCTGCATCGCCCAGGAACTCGCCGTATGGGACGACCCCCACAACAGCGACCCCGCCTACACCCGCTCCCGCCTCCGCCACGAAGGCCTCCCCGCCCTCGAAAAAGCACTCGGCAAAGGCGTCGTCGAAGCCCTCGCCCGAACGGCCCAGCTCTCCCGCGACGACGCCGACGCCCTCGACTCCTGGGCCGCCGACGCCGAAGCCGCCGTACGCGACGAAGCCGGCCGCCTCGAATGCGCCAAACTCCACGGCCTCCCCCCCGCCGTACGCCGCCGCGTCCTGCGCCGCGCCGTCATCGCCGAAGGCGCCCCCGCCGGATCCCTCTTCGCCCGCCACATCGAAGAACTCGACCGGCTCATCACCGGCTGGCGCGGCCAAGGAGCCATCAACCTGCCCGGCCGCGTCGAGGCACGCCGCCAGGGTGGCAGACTGGTCATTCGGCAAGGCTGACGCAAGGCTGCAACGAAAGTGACCCGGGTGAACGAGAAGGACATGGGCACCGACCTCAAGTCGGTGCTCATCACCAAGGAAGAGATCGACGCGAAGCTGGCCGAACTGGCCGCGAAGATCGACGCGGAGTACGCGGGCAAGGACCTGCTCATCGTCGGCGTCCTCAAGGGAGCCGTGATGGTGATGGCGGACCTGGCGCGCGCGCTGTCCACCCCCGTCACCATGGACTGGATGGCCGTCTCCTCCTACGGCGCCGGCACCCAGTCCTCCGGCGTCGTCCGCATCCTCAAAGACCTCGACACCGACATCAAGGGCAAGCACGTCCTGATCGTCGAGGACATCATCGACTCCGGCCTGACCCTGTCCTGGCTCCTGAGCAACCTCGGCTCCCGCGAACCGGCCTCCCTGGAGGTCTGCACCCTCCTGCGCAAGCCGGACGCCGCCAAGGTCGCCATCGACGTCAAATGGATCGGCTTCGACATCCCCAACGAGTTCGTCGTCGGATACGGCCTCGACTACGCCGAGAAGTACCGCAACCTCCCGTTCGTCGGCACCCTCGCCCCCCACGTCTACGGCGGCTGAGGACCCACGACCCACGGGAACCCGCACCGCCCTCCCTCCGTTGAAGCAAGGGAAGACGGCCGCGGGTGACAATGCTGGGGTACCGTCCGAAGAACAGCTTTTTCATACCGCAGCTCCAAACAACAGCAGCTACTCAGCAGCATTCACCTACGGGCAGGAGGGACGGGGCGTCGAGCACGCCCCGTATGGATGGACGTGAAGCGATACTTCCGCGGGCCGGTCATGTGGATCGTGCTGGCCGTCCTCGCCGTGGTCGTGCTGATGCAGGTCGTCGGCTCGTCCGAGGGCTACAAGACGGTGGACACCGGCAAGGTCGTCCAGGCGATCGACAAGAACCAGGTCAAAAGCGCAAAGCTCACCACCGGTGACGAGCAGGTCGTCAAGATCGAGCTCGTCGACGGCCAGAAGATCGACAAGAGCAGCAAGGTCCAGGCCAGCTACATCGGCACCCAGGGCGCCGACCTGGCCGACAAGCTCCAGGAGAAGTTCGAAGCCGGCCAGATCAAGGACGGCTACACCGTCTCCCCGGAGAAGCAGTCACCGTTCCTCTCGGTCCTGCTCTCCCTGCTGCCCTTCGTCCTCATCGTGGTCGTCTTCCTCTTCCTGATGAACCAGATGCAGGGCGGCGGCTCCCGCGTCATGAACTTCGGGAAGTCCAAGGCCAAGCTCATCACCAAGGACACCCCCAAGACGACCTTCGCCGACGTCGCGGGCTCCGACGAAGCCGTCGAGGAACTCCAGGAGATCAAGGAATTCCTCCAGGAACCCGCCAAGTTCCAGGCCGTCGGAGCCAAGATCCCCAAGGGCGTCCTGCTCTACGGCCCGCCCGGAACCGGCAAGACCCTCCTCGCCCGCGCCGTCGCAGGCGAGGCCGGAGTCCCGTTCTACTCGATCTCCGGCTCCGACTTCGTCGAGATGTTCGTCGGCGTCGGCGCCAGCCGCGTCCGCGACCTCTTCGAGCAGGCCAAGGCCAACGCACCCGCCATCGTCTTCGTCGACGAGATCGACGCCGTCGGACGCCACCGCGGCGCCGGCCTCGGCGGCGGACACGACGAACGCGAGCAGACCCTCAACCAGCTCCTCGTCGAGATGGACGGCTTCGACGTCAAGGGCGGCGTCATCCTCATCGCCGCCACCAACCGGCCCGACATCCTCGACCCCGCGCTCCTGCGCCCCGGCCGCTTCGACCGGCAGATCGCCGTCGACCGCCCCGACATGCAGGGCCGACTGGAGATCCTCAAGGTCCACCAGAAGGGCAAGCCCGTCGCCCCCGACGTCGACCTCGGAGCGGTCGCCCGCCGCACCCCCGGCTTCACCGGCGCCGACCTCTCCAACGTCCTCAACGAGGCGGCCCTGCTCACCGCCCGCTCGGACAAGAAGCTGATCGACAACAAGGCGCTCGACGAGGCCATCGACCGCGTGGTCGCCGGCCCCCAGAAGCGCACCCGGATCATGTCGGACAAGGAAAAGAAGATCACCGCGTACCACGAGGGCGGCCACGCCCTCGTCGCGGCGGCCTCCCCCAACTCCGACCCGGTCCACAAGATCACCATCCTGTCCCGCGGCCGGGCCCTGGGTTACACCATGGTCCTCCCCGAAGAGGACAAGTACTCCACCACCCGCAACGAGATGCTCGACCAGCTCGCCTACATGCTGGGCGGACGCGCCGCCGAGGAACTGGTCTTCCACGACCCGACCACCGGCGCCGCCAACGACATCGAGAAGGCCACCGCCACGGCCCGCGCGATGGTCACCCAGTACGGCATGACCGAGCGACTCGGCGCCATCAAGTTCGGCGGCGACAACACCGAGCCCTTCCTCGGCCGCGAGATGGCACACCAGCGCGACTACTCCGAAGAGGTCGCCGCGCTGGTCGACGAAGAGGTCAAGAAGCTCATCGAGGCCGCCCACAACGAAGCGTGGGAGATCCTCGTCGAGAACCGCGACGTCCTCGACAACCTCGTCCTCGCGCTGCTCGAGAAGGAGACGCTGGGCAAGGAGGAGATCGCCGAGATCTTCGCCCCCATCGTCAAGCGCCCGGCCCGCCCGGCCTGGACCGGCTCCTCCCGCCGCACCCCCTCCACCCGCCCGCCCGTCCTCTCCCCCAAGGAGCTGGCCCTGACCAACAGCGCCAACGGCTCCTCCTCGACGACCCCCACGGTGGACACCACCAAGGCCATCGAGGTCGCCCCCGAGGACACCCCGGAGCCGTAAGGCTCCACAGGACCCGTCACGGGTCCCGGAATGGAAGCCGCGCCCGCACAGGTTCTAGCCTGTGGGGGCGCGGCTTTTTCGCGCCATGTCAGACAGACGGAACGAGGCACAGATGACCGACCCGGTGACGCTGGACGGCGAGGGCAAGATCGGCGAGTTCGACGAGAAGCGCGCCGAGAACGCCGTACGGGAGCTCCTCATCGCGGTCGGGGAGGACCCGGACCGCGAGGGGCTGAAGGAGACGCCGGCGCGGGTGGCGCGGGCGTACAGGGAGCTGTTCGCGGGGCTCTGGCAGAAGCCGGAGGACGTCCTGACGACGACGTTCGACCTGGGGCACGACGAAATGGTGCTCGTGAAGGACATCGAACTGACTAGTATGTGTGAGCATCATTTGCTGGTATTCCATGGCGTAGCTCACATTGGTTACATCCCGGCCGAAACGGGCAAAATCACCGGCCTGTCGAAGCTGGCCCGCCTGGTCGATGTCTTCGCGCGCCGTCCGCAGGTGCAGGAGCGGCTGACCACGCAGATCGCCGATTCGCTGATGGAGGTCCTCGAGGCGCGTGGCGCGATCGTCGTGATCGAGGCGGAGCACATGTGCATGTCGCTGCGCGGCATCCGGAAGCCGGGCGCGAAGACGACGACCTCGGCGGTGCGTGGCCAACTTCGTGACGCTACTACACGTGCCGAGGCTATGTCCCTGATATTGGCCCGTTAGTAGCGGGCTGTCCGCCTTGCTCCATACCGTCCTTGATCAGTGGAGCTGATCGCTGATCAAGGGGGCGGTATGGGGTACGGGCTTTCCAGCAAGATGCTGGTGAATCTGGTGGACGGCTGTGTCCAGGCGAAGAACGTCATGCCGGGCAGTGCAATGTGGACGCTGGACGGCGACCGGACCGTGCAGACCACGGTCGTCGGTGTGACGGCGTTGAAGGGCCGCGAGGCCGTCGACGTGGTCACGGATCACATGACGTTCACCGCCAGTCCGGATTTGCTGCTCGCCACGCCCGAAGGCTGGACGCGAGCGAAGGATGCGGAGGGTGCGACGGTTGCCTGGACGCCGGCGCGGAAGCTGTGCCGGGAGCGGTTCACGATCCGGCCCGGGTACGAGTTCGGCTACTTCGTGGGTGCCACTTGTGCCGACGGCACGGTGGGCAAGAACTACGTGTCACTGATCGTGAACGAGGAGGACTTCGCAGCCCGCTACGCGGCCGCCTTGACCGCCTGCACGGGGCTGTCGACGCGTCTGGAGGCGGTTACTCGGCCGTCCGGTTACCTGAAGCGAGACCTACCTGGCTTTCGCGTCCGAGTGGTCTCCTCATTGCTCTCGGATGCCGTGCGGCACTACGTCGGCGGGGACGCCCACCACATGCGGCAGGGCTTTCCGAGGGTGGTGCTGCGCGACATCGACACCTTCCAGGGATTTCTCGACGGCTACATCGACGGTGACGGCTGTGGAACGAGTCATGGATACGGGCGCATCATCACGAGCGCCAACGTGCCGTTCCTCGTCGAGGTGGCTCGGATCATCGGAGCGCGTTTCACGCCGTCGAAGAGAGGGCTGGCCTCGCGACTCTACGTATCGAATCGCTGGCAGAGCCGTGGCACCTTCACCCCCGAGCACCACCCCCTCCACCCGCCCGAGTCCGCCTGGGTCCAGGTCCGCGAGGTCCGCCCCCGCCCGGCCCTCGGCGCCAAGCCCTTCACGTTCTACAGCTACCGGCTGTCCCCGCACCCGACGTTCCTGGTGAACGGGCATCTCGTACGGGAGCCCTGGTAGCGCGGCACGGGCGGGCTAGGCGGCCGGGGCGGGGCCCGGGGTGTCGTCCTCGTCGTCGGGGAGTTTGCAGACGTGTTCCAGGAAGAGGGCGGCGGCGATGACGCCGATGGCCGCGAGGACGGAGAGGCCGGCGTAGAGGGCCTGGTCGCGGCGGGCGGGGACGTCGAGGGAGGCGAGGAGGAAGACGCCGGTGCCGGCGTACATGCCGGCGACGAGGGCGGCGACGAGGGCGCTGGCCTGGCCGAAGACGACCGCGCGGGCGGCCATGAGGGGTTCGACGCCCTTGGCGCCGGGGCGGCGCTCGCGCTGGGCCCTGAGGCGGGCGCGCAGCGAGAGGGCCGTGGCGGTGAGGACGGCGGCGATGGCGGCGAGGACGATGGGGGCGGCGAGCGGCACGCTGGGGAGCGTGCCGACGGAGTCCCACAGGCGGGCGGCGCCCCAGGAGAGGATGCCGGCCGCGATGAAGAGTCCGGCGAGCACTTTGAGCCGCAGTTGTTTCACCGGGTGCCCTTCGTGTGGTCCGTGCGCCTGTCCGTGGTGTCTCTTGAGGAGCGTAACGACTACTCGGGGAGTCGGAGTTCCAGGTCGGTGCGCGGCGTGACGCCTTCGTGGCCGAGGGTGGCGAGGAGGTGGGTGACGGGGCCGTGGCCGGGGAGCTGGGCTTCGGGGTCGACGTCGTGCCAGGGGGCGAGGACGAAGGCGCGCTGGTGGGCGCGGGGGTGGGGGAGGGTGAGGACGGGGTCGTCGGAGGTGACGTCGGCGTAGGTGATGATGTCGACGTCGAGGGTGCGGGCGCCCCATCGCTCTTCGCGGACCCGGTGGAAGGCCTCTTCGACGGCGTGGGCGCGTTCGAGGAGGGAGGCCGGGGGGAGGGTGGTCTTCACGAGGACGACGGCGTTGAGGTAGGAGGGCTGGGTGCCCGGTTCGACGCCCCAGGGTTCGGTTTCGTAGACGGGGGAGACGGCTTTGACGCGGAGGCCGGGGGTGTCTTCGAGGGCGTCGACGGTGCCCTGGAGGGTTTCCAGGCGGTTGCCGAGGTTGGCGCCGAGGGCGAGGACGGCCCATTTGGGGTTGGAGAGGGTGACGTCGGCCGCGTCGACGGCGGCGGTCACCGCGGCCGGTACGGGCTGCACGGTGGGGTCGCTGTGCTGGGGCTTCATGCGCGGCTCCGGGTGATGGTGACGGTGACGTCGTCGAAGGGGACGGTGATGGGTGCGTCCGGCTTGTGGACGACGACTTCGACCTCTTGGACGCCGGTGTGCTTGAGGCATTGCTGGGCGATGCGTTCGGCGAGGGTTTCGATGAGGTCGACGGGCTCGCCCTGGACGACGTCGACGACCTCTTCGGCGACGACGCCGTAGTGGACGGTCTTCGTCAGGTCGTCGTCGGCGGCGGCGGCGCGGGTGTCCAGGCCGAGGGTGAGGTCGACGATGAAGGTCTGTCCCTCTTCGCGTTCCTTGGGGAAGACGCCGTGGTGTCCTCGGGCCTTGAGGCCGCGCAGCGCGACACGATCCACGCGAATCACTCCTGCTGTCGTAGTTCGGTGGCCACGCAGCCGGGTGCGGACGGCCGGGTGTCCATCGTCGAATCTACCTGCGGGTGGTGACAGTCGGGGCGGCGCCTCTGGTGGGGGGTGGGGTGAGGGGGGTCAGGTGTCGGGGTCGGTGGTGTGGTCGTCGTCGGTGTCGGGCAGGACGGGGGAGCCGTGGTGGGACCAGATGCGCCAGCCCTCTGACGTGCGGCGGAAGACGTTGGTGGCGACGACGAGCTCGCCGAGGAGGGGTCCGAGTTCGGCGCCGTCCTCGGCGGGTCCGCCGCTGAGGATGTTCTCGGTGCACGTGACGACCGCCACGTCGCCGGCGAGGGAGATCTCGACGTCGGTGAGGAAGAACTGGATGTAGTCGGTGTTCGCCATGATGAGGGCGTACGAGCGGAGGACTTCGCCGCGGCCGGTGAGGACGGGCCAGCCGGGGTGGACGCAGGAGACGGTGGTGGCGGGGTCGTCGAGCCAGAGGTCGGTGACGGTGTCGAAGTCGCCTTGTTCCATCGCTTCGTAGAAGGCGGTGTTGGCGGCTTCGACGGCGGTGCGGTCGGCCTCGGTGGCGCGGGTCACCTGGCTCCTTCGACGGCTCTGGCGACGCGTACGGCGTCGGCGGTGGCGCGGACCTCGTGGACGCGGACGGCCCAGGCGCCTTCGTGGGCGGCGATGGCGGAGACGGCGGCGGTGGCGGCGTCGCGTTCGCGGGCGGGGGGTGGGGTGGCGCCGTCGTGGGCGAGGACGTGGCCGAGGAAGCGTTTGCGGGAGGCGGCGACGAGGAGGGGGCGGCCGAGGGCGCGGAGCCGGGGGAGGTGGGCGACGAGGGCGAGGTCGTGGGGGGCGAGTTTGGCGAAGCCGAGGCCGGGGTCGACGATGATGCGTTCGGGGGCGATGCCGCCGTCGATGACGGCTTCCATGCGGGTGCGGAGTTCGGTGACGACTTCGTGGACGACGTCGTCGTAGACGGCGAGGCTGTTCATGTTCTTGCTGAAGCCGCGCCAGTGCATGACGACGAAGGGGACTTCGGCGGCGGCGACGGCGGGGACCATGGCGGGGTCGGCGAGGCCGCCGCTGACGTCGTTGACGAGGCGGGCGCCGGCGTCGACGGCGCGGGCGGCGACGGTGGCGCGCATGGTGTCGACGGAGACGGTGATGCCTTCGGCGGTGAGGCCGCGGACGACGGGGATGACGCGGCGGAGTTCTTCGTCCTCGTCGACGCGGCTGGCGCCGGGGCGGGTGGATTCGCCGCCGACGTCGACGAGGTCGGCGCCTTGGGCGACGAGGTCGAGGCCGTGTTTGACGGCGGCCGTGGTGTCGAACCAGCGGCCGCCGTCGGAGAAGGAGTCGGGGGTCACGTTGACCACGCCCATGACCGCGCAGCGGTTCCACTCCGGCAGGCCGAGTGGCGTGCCCCGGTCGATCGTCGTACTCATGCGTCCAGCGTAGGGCCTGCCCCGTGGGTGGGGCGGGGTGAGGCCGGTGGGGCTGGTGGGGCGGGGTGAGGCCGGTGGGGCCGGGGAGACCCGTGGGGCGGGGCAGGCCGGTCGGGCCGGGGAGGCCCGGGGGGCCGGTGGGGTGGGGTCAGGCGGCGCGGATCTCGTGTTCGGGCTGGGTGGGGACGATGTGGGCGCAGGGGCGGGGTGTGGCGGTGTGGGTGCGACGGGTGAGGCGGGCGAGGGGGCGGGGGAGGCTGAGGTTCACGAAGCCTTCGGCCTGCATGGCGGCGAAGCCGATGCGGGGGAGGTCGCGGCTTTTGCGGTAGACGACGAAGCGGGGTTCCCAGCGGGGCTGGAATTTGGCGTTGAACTTGTAGAGGGATTCGATCTGGAACCAGCGGGAGAGGAAGACGAGGAGTCCGCGCCAGAGGCGCAGGACGGGGCCGGCGCCGATCTTCTCGCCGCGGGCGAGTGCGGCGCGGAACATGGCGAAGTTGAGGGAGACGCGCTGGATGCCGAGGCGGGGGGCGGCCTGGAGGGCGGCGACGATGAGGAGCTCGTTCATGCCGGGGTCGGCGGCACGGTCGCGGCGCATGAGTTCGAGGGACATGCCGTCGGGGCCCCAGGGGACGAAGTGGATGATGGCTTTCAGGTCGCCGTAGGGGGAGGGGCCGTCGGGGGTGTCGGGGTCGTCTTCTTTGTGGGCGGTGGCTATGACCGCCTCGCCGTCGCCGGGGCCGCCGATGCGGCCGAGGGCCATGGAGAAGCCGCGTTCGGTGTCGGTGCCGCGCCAGTCGTCGGCGGCGCGGCGGATGCGGTCGAGTTCGGCGTCGGTGAGGTCGGCGACGCGGCGGACCTTGGTGGTGTAGCCGTTGCGTTCGATGCGTTTGACCATCTGGCGTACGTTGCGCATGGCGCGGCCGGAGAGGGAGAAGTCGGCGACGTCGACGACGGCTTCGTCGCCGAGTTCGAGGGCGTCGAGTCCGGTCTCGCGGGTCCAGACGTGGCCGCCGGTCTCGGAGCAGCCCATGACGGCGGGGGTCCAGGAGTGGGCCTTGGCTTCGTCCATGAAGCGTTCGATGGCGCCGGGCCAGGCTTCGACGTCGCCGATGGGGTCGCCGCTGGCGAGCATGACGCCGGAGACGACGCGGTAGCAGACGGCGGCCTTGCCGCTGGGGGAGAAGACGACGCCCTTGTCGCGGCGGAGGGCGAAGTGGCCGAGGGAGTCGCGGGCGCCGTGCTTGTCGAGGAGGGCGCGGAGCTTGGTCTCGTCGTCCTCGGTGAGGCGGGCGGCGGGGTGCTCGGGGCGGAAGGCGAGGTAGATGGTGGTCAGCGCGGTGAGCATGCCGAGGGCGCCGAGGGAGTAGCCGACGGTCCAGTCGACGCCGCGGGTGTAGGCGACGGGGCCTTCGATGCCGAACAGGCCGTAGAGGACGTGTTCGAGGCGGTCGGTGAGGCTGGGGCTGCCGACGACGCGGCGGGGGTGGGCGCTGACGATGACGAGGCCGAGGGCGATGGATCCGGCGCCCATGACGACGAAGTTGGCGAGGGCGCGCCAGCGGCTGCGGGGGTCGGGCAGGGCGGCGAATTCGTCGCGGTGGCGTAGGAGGAGGGCGAGCAGGGCGAGGGAGAGCAGGGCGCCGGTGAGGGAGTGGCGCCAGACGAACTGGGCGACGGCGCCGATGGGCAGCAGGATGACGGCGGCGCGCCAGGCGCGGCGTTTGTTGCGCTTGAGGCCGTGGGCGAGGAGGAGCAGCAGGACGCCGGCGCTGAGGGAGAGGGCCGCGGAGAGCGGTCCGAGGGTGCCGGGGAGGACTTCGGCGAGGGCGTGCATGCGGCTGGCGCGGAAGCGCGGGAAGACGCCGGCGGCGATGTCGATCAGGCCGATGAGCGTGCAGGCCGTTCCGACGAGGGCGGGGACCTTTTCGGGTCGGGGTCCGCGCAGAATCCGGCGTACGCGATCCGGAACCGATCGCGTTTTGTCCCCATCTACCGTGACAGACATCGTTTCCCGTGCTTCCCGTGGCTTCGCAAGAGATCGTTGATCCGGCGGGCCGCGCTGGTCGGGCGGGCGTGCCGGGGGTTTGCGCCTTCTAGGACGGAGGAGCGATGGGGCGGGTTCACTCGCCGTCAGGGAAATTTTCAGGGAAAAATCAGGAAGAAAGCTCGGACGTCTCATGGGTCTCACCAGCAACAAGGTCCTCGCTCTGGCGGTAGCGCTGGCCGTGGTGTTCTTCGTCGCCACGATCTGGCTGTGGCCGCGGCTCGCGCGTGGCGGCTGGAAGTCGGTCCTGGGGCGGATCGGGCTGCTGCTCGCCACCCAGGTGACGCTGTTCGCCTCGGTGGGGCTCGCGGCGAACAACTCGTTCCTGTTCTACGGCTCCTGGGCCGATCTGTTCGGCCAAGAGCAGGACATGGGTGTGGTCGTGGACCACTCGGCCGGCTCCAGGGACGTGAAGGTGGTCGGTACGCAGGCGCTGGACGTGCCGGGCGGGGGCCGGCCGTCGGTCGGCGGGCAGATACAGAAGGTGGTCATAGCGGGCGAGAAGTCGAAGATCGACTCGCCGGCGTACGTGTATCTGCCGCCGGAGTACTTCCAGAGCCGGTACGCGAAGTCGACCTTTCCGGCCTCGGTGGTGCTGACCGGGTACCCGGGTACGGCGGAGAACCTGCTCAAGGGCCTGAAGTACCCGAAGACGGCGTACCAGCAGGCCAAGGAGAAGAAGATGCAGCCGATGATCCTGGTGATGCTGCGTCCGACGGTGGCGCCGCCGCGGGACACGGAGTGCGTGGACGTTCCGGGCGGGCCGCAGACGGAGACGTTCTTCGCGAAGGACCTGCCGAAGGCGATCTCGGAGACGTACCGGGTGGGGACGAAGCCGCGGAACTGGGGCTTCATGGGGAACTCGACCGGTGGCTACTGCGCCCTGAAGATCGCGCTGCACCACCCGGACCGGTTCGCGGCGGGCGCGGGCTTCTCGGCGTACTACAAGGCGGCCGAGGACGTGACGACGGGCGATCTGTTCCACGGGGACAAGGACCTGCGCAAGCGGGCGGACCTGCTGTGGAGCCTGGACCACCGGCCGCAGGGGAATTCGTCGTTCCTGGTGACGACGTCGAAGCAGGGCGAGGGGAACCTGAAGGGGACGCTCGCCTTCATCAAGAAGGTGAAGGCCCCGGCGCGGGTGTCGTCGATCACGCTGGACAGCGGTGGTCACAACTTCAACACCTGGAACCGGGAGATCCCGCCGGGTCTGGTGTGGATGAGCGGGCGCCTCAGCGCGAGCTGAGGGGTGCCGGTGCCCGGCGCAGGGCGCGGTGGACGCCGGCGGTGGTGAGGGTGCCGAGGACGCGGCCGGGGTCGCCGGGGGCGTGGACGGTGATGCGTCCGGAGTCGTGCTGGAGGAGGGCGGCGAGGGCGTCCTTGAGGGAGGCGCCGAGGGGGAGGGCCGCGGCGGGGCCTTTCGGGAGGTCGTCGCCGGGTGCCGGCCGGTCCAGGTCGGCCTGGGTCACCGGGGTGACGGCGAGCCGCTTGAGCGCGCGGTCGGCGCCGACGAAATCGGCGACGTACGGGGTGGCGGGGGCGGCGAGGACGGTGGCGGGGGTGTCGAACTGCTCGATGCGGCCCTGCCCGTAGACGGCGATCCGGTCGCCGAGCCGGATGGCCTCCTCCAGGTCGTGGGTGACGAGCAGCACCGTCTTGCGGACGGTGGCCTGGAGGTTCAGGAACTCGGTCTGGAGCCGTTCCCGGACGACCGGGTCGACGGCGCCGAAGGGCTCGTCCATGAGGAGGACGGGCGGGTCGGCGGCGAGGGCGCGGGCCACGCCGACGCGCTGGCGCTGGCCGCCGGAGAGCTGATCGGGGTAGCGGTGGCCGTACGTGGTGGGGTCGAGGCCGACCAGGTCGAGGAGCTCGGCGGCGCGCTCGCGGGCGCGGGCCTTCTTCCAGCCGAGCAGGGCCGGGACGGTGGCCGTGTTGTCGAGGACGGTGCGGTGCGGGAAGAGGCCGACCTGCTGGATGACGTAGCCGATGGAGCGGCGCAGCGTGACGGGGTCGGCGGCGCGGACGTCCTCGCCGCCGAGCAGGATCCGGCCCTCGGTGGGTTCGACGAGCCGGTTCACCATCTTCATGGTGGTGGTCTTGCCGCAGCCGGACGGGCCGACGAGGGTGACCAGTTCGCCTTCGGCGACCTCGAAGGAGAGGTCGTCCACGGCGGTGGTGCCGTCCTCGTACCGCTTGGTCACGTGCTCGAACCGGATCATGGTCCCCATTCTGGCCCGTCGCGGCCGGGTCCGTGTGAAGGAAGTATTTCCACATCGTGGCGTTTCTGGAGGATTCCGGGCGGACTGTCAGTGGCGGGGGTTAGGGTCACCGGCAGACGTTCGATCTTCGGTCCACGGTGACGGGGAGGGGGTGGACATGGCCGCGGCGGACTGCCTGGTGGCGAACGACTGGATCTGCGGCGCCTATCTGCGCAGCCGCTCCCAGGAGTTGACCGACGCCACCCTCCAGCACATCGGCATCACGGCCGTGTCGGTGCTGCTCGGGCTGGCCGTGGCCTTTCCCCTCGCGCTGCTGGTGCGGGCCCGGCCGCGGTTGGCCGGGCCCGTCCTCGGGCTCACCACCCTGCTCTACACGATCCCGTCGCTCGCGATGTTCTCGCTGCTGCTGCCCTTCCTCGGGCTGTCCACGGCGCTCGTGGTGACCGGACTCGTGCTGTATTCGCTGACGATCCTGGTGCGGGGCGTCCTCGCCGGGCTGGCGGCCGTGCCCGCGGAGACGCGGGAGGCCGCCCGCGGCATGGGCTACGGGGCGGGCCGGCTGCTCTGGGAGGTCGAACTGCCCCTCGCGCTGCCCGCCCTGATGGCCGGCATACGGATGGCGACGGTCTCCACGATCGCGCTCACCACGGTCGGCTCCATCGTCGGCCGCGGCGGCCTCGGCAATCTCATCGAGGACGCGCTGCCCACCTTCTTCAAGGCCCAGGTGCTCGCCGCCTCCGTGCTGTGCGTGCTGCTCGCCGTCGCCGCCGACCTGCTGCTCCTCGGCCTTCAGCGGCTCCTCACCCCCTGGACGCGTCCGCGGGCCCGGCCGGCGGCGGGGGGCCGGGGATGACGGTCGTCGCGGACGCGTGGAGCTGGCTGACCACCGGCGCGAACTGGTCGGGCGAGAGCGGTGTCGCCCACCGGCTCGCCGAGCACCTGTACGTGAGCGGGACCGCCCTGCTCCTCGCCTGCGCCGTCGCCCTTCCCCTCGGGCTGTGGCTCGGGCACCTGGGCAGGGGCGGCGCCCTCGCCGTCAACGTCTCCAACGCGGGCCGCGCCGTCCCCGTCTTCGCGGTCCTCGCCCTGTTCATGGTCTCGCCGCTGCGCAACGCGGGATACGTGCCGACGGTCGCCGCGCTCGTGCTGTTCGCGATGCCCCCGCTGCTCACCCACGCCTACGTGGGCGTACGGGAGGTGGACCGCGCCGTCGTGGAGGCCGCCCGCGGCATGGGCATGTCCGGCGGCCAGCTCTTCCGCGCGGTGGAACTGCCGCTCGCCCGCCCGATGCTGATGACGGGTCTGCGCTCGGCGGCCGTGCAGGTCGTCGCCACGGCGACGATCGCCGCCATGGTCGGCCAGGGCGGCCTCGGCCGGATCATCACCGCCGGGTTCAACACGTACGACACGCCGCAGGTGGTGGCCGGCGCCGTGCTCGTGGCCCTCCTCGCCCTCCTCGTGGAGGTGCTGCTGGTGGCCGCGGACCGGCTCCTCGGCCGTGGCGCCCCACGGGGATGAAAGGACAACGACGGAGATGGGTGATCTTGTGAGCAGGACCTCGCGCCTCGTGGGCGCGGCACTGGGCACGGCGGCACTGACGGTCACGCTCGCCGCGTGCGGCGGCGACAGCCTGGAGCAGACCAAGGACGGCTCCTCGGGCGGGGGCGCGGGCGGCGGCGACAAGGGCCCGATCGTCGTCGGCGCCGCCGCGTTCACCGAGTCGAAGGTCCTTGCCGAGCTGTACGCCCAGGTCCTCGACGACGCCGGATACTCCGCGAGCGTCACCACGGTGAAGAACCGCGAGCTGTACGAACCGTCCCTGGAGAAGGGCGAGATCGACGTCGTTCCGGAATACGCGGCGACCCTCGCGGAATTCCTCAACGCGAAGGTGAACGGCCCCAAGGCGCCCGAGGAGAAGCCGGTCGCCTCGTCCGACCCGGTCGCCACCACCCAGGCGCTGAAGAAGCTCGCCGAGCCGCGCGGACTGAAGGTGCTCGCCGTCGGCCGGGCCGTCGACCAGAACGCCTTCGCGGTGAGCAGGGAATTCGCGGAGAAGAACAAGCTCACCACGCTTTCCGATCTCGGCCGCGCCAAGCTGAAGGTGAAGATCGCGGCCGGTGACGAATGCGAGATCCGGCCCTTCTGCGCACCGGGCCTGAAGAAGGTCTACGGCATCGACGTCATCGGCGTCGACCCCAAGGGGGTCGGCACCCCGCAGGCCAAGCAGGCCGTCAAGGACGGGGTGGACCAGCTCGTCCTCACCACCACCACGGACGCCACCGTCGACTCCTTCGGACTGGTCTTCCTCGACGACGACAAGAAGCTGCAGAACGCCGACAACGTGCTTCCCGTGGTCAATGCGAAGGACGCCGGATCACCGGAGATAGCCGCCGCCCTCGACAAGATCACGAAGGTGCTGACGACGGAGGATCTCGCCGAACTCAACCGCAAGGTCGACGCCGAGCGGGCGAAGCCCGAGGACGTCGCGAAGGCCTATCTTCAGTCGAAGGGGCTGCTCAAGAAGTAGGCGCCGGGTAAGGGGAGTCGGCCGGGCCCGACGGGGAATGGGGACGGCCCGGGCGGGCGACGGCGAGAACTCGCCAAGAGATTGCCGGGCCGACCCCCCATACGCCGCCTACGCACGGTAAATTTCAGGCCATGCCACGTGGACGTCACCGCCATTCCCCACCTCTGCACAAGCTCCTGCCGCCCTCCGCGGTCGCCGGGGCGTCGGTCGTCTGTGCCGCGGTCGCCTGGCTGCTCGGTGACCCCGTGGTGCTGCGGCTGCTCGTCGCCGCCGCGGCGGCCGCGGCCGTCACCGGGGCCGTCCTCATGCGCAGTTGGGACCGCAGCGCCGGCCGCCAGGTCGCCGAGCTCAACCGGGCCCGCACCGCCGACCAGTGGAAGACCGACGAGCGGATCGCCGAGCTGGAGTCCGACCTGGAGGAGTCGCGCGAGCTGCGCGCCCGCCTCGACGCCAAGCTCCGCGCCAAGCGCGTCGAACTGGCCGGGCTCCGCAGCGAGCACGCCGACCTCCTGCGCCGCTACGCCACCGCCGAGACCGAGCGGGCCAGCGCCCTGGAGGGCCGCCGCCGGCTCGCCCTGGAGACCACCGCGACCACCGGGGGGACGAAGGCCCTGCCCGCCGCCGGCTCCACCCCGACCCCGGAGGCCTACCGCAGGGCCGCGGAAGCCCTGCGCAAGCTGACGGCGAGGACGGAGCCCGCCGTGCGGGCCCCGGGCGCGGCGGAGGAGGACGCGGAACCCGAACCGGCGACGCCGACCCGGCCCGAGGCCGGGGCGAAGACCGAGACCGGGTCGAAGATCGAGCCCGGGGCGCAGCCCCAGGCCGGGACGAAGCCCGAGGCGCAGACCCGGCCCGAGGTGAAGACTCCCGGCGCCGCGGACCGCCCGCGCCCGCAGGAGGAGCAGCACGCGAAGAGCTCCGGGGCCTCCGCGCTGCGCGCCGTCCCCGCCGCGGCCGCGATCGTCCCGTACGCCGCCCGCCGACCCGCCCCGCGCCCCGTGGGCGGCTTCGACTACTTCGGCACGCAAGGAGCGCTGGGCGCGAAGAAGGCGGCCGCCGCGATCGAGGCCGTGCAGAACGCGGACCTCGCCGACGTCGTCGGCGAGGAGGTCCTCGCCGCCGCCGAGCAGCCGGCCGCCCCCGAGCAGCGGGCGATCGGCCAGGTCATCGACCTCACGGCGCACGACGAGACCGAGCAGCTCGACGTGGCGGAGCTGCGCGGGGCGGTCAACTCGTAACGGACGAGGCAGGTGTGCGGCAGGCGCCGGCGGACACGATCCGCCGGCGCCTGCCGCATGTCGTACCGCCGTATGCCGTGCCGCCGTATGTCGTACCGCCGTATGCCGTGCCGCCGTATGTCGTACCGCCGTATGCCGTGCCGCCCGTCCCGCCGTCCTACTTGTCGATGTCGCCGACGACGAAGAAGAGCGAGCCGAGGATCGCCACCATGTCGGCGACGAGAGTCCCCGGCAGCAGCTCGGTCAGCGCCTGGATGTTGTTGTACGAGGCCGAGCGCAGCTTCAGCCGGTACGGGGTCTTCTCGCCCTTGGAGACGAGGTAGTAGCCGTTGATGCCCAACGGGTTCTCGGTCCAGGCGTAGGTGTGCCCCTCCGGTGCCTTGAGGACCTTCGGCAGCCGCTGGTTGATGGGCCCCTGCGGCAGCTCCTCGATCCGGTCCAGACAGGCGTCGGCGAGCTCCAGGGAGTTGTGCGTCTGCTCCAGCAGGCACTCGAAGCGGGCCAGGCAGTCGCCCTCGGTCCGGGTCACCACCCGCAGGGTGTCCCGCAGCTCCCCGTACGCGAGGTACGGCTCGTCGCGCCGCAGGTCGAAGTCGACGCCCGAGGCGCGGGCGATGGGCCCCGACACCCCGTACGCGTGCGCGGTCTCCTGCGCGAGGACCCCGACCCCGCGGGTGCGTCCCCGGAAGATCTCGTTGCCGAGCACGAGCCGGTCGTACACGTCCATCCGCGACCGCACGTCCGCGACCGCCTGCCGCACCCGGCCCAGCCACCCGGCGGGAAGGTCCTCCTTCAGCCCGCCGACCCGGTTGAACATGTAGTGCATCCGGCCGCCGGAGACCTCCTCCATGACGGCCTGGAGCTCCTCGCGCTCGCGGAAGGCGTGGAAGACGGGGGTGATGCCGCCGAGCTCCAGCGGGTAGGAGCCGAGGAACATCAGGTGGTTGAGCACCCGGTTCAGCTCGGCGAGCAGCGTCCGCGTCCACACGGCCCGCTCGGGGACCTCCATGCCGAGCATCCGCTCGACGGCCATGACCACACCGAGCTCGTTGGAGAACGCGGACAGCCAGTCATGCCGGTTCGCCAGCATGATGATCTGCCGGTAGTCCCGCGCCTCGAACAGCTTCTCGGCCCCCCGGTGCATGTAGCCGACCACCGGCTCGGCCTCCCGCACGACCTCCCCGTCGAGCACGAGCCGGAGCCGGAGCACACCGTGCGTGGAGGGATGCTGGGGGCCGATGTTGAGCACCATGTCGGTGCTTTCCGCCGCGCCGCCGATGCCGACCGTCGTCTCCGTCATGCCGGACAGTATCCCTCGCGCCGCCACGGGCGGCCTTCGGCAGGCAGCCTTCGCTGGGTCGCCTTCGGCAGGCAGCCTCGGCACGCGGCCTTCGGTAGTCGCCCTTCGGCAGGCGCCCGTCGGTAGGAGCCCTAGCCGACCCGCCGGACCAGCCACAGGAAGTCCCCGAGACCGCCCGGAGCGGTCAGTTCCGCCGCCTCGCCGGCGGCGGCGAGGGCGCGGACGTAGCCGGCCGGGTCGGTCGAGGCCAGGGAGAGCGGGGGGCGCTCGCCCGAGACGCCCAGGCCGCGCAGGGCCTCCCGCTGGGTGCGGAGCTCCGCGCCGGGGGACGCCGCCGCGCACGCGTCCAGGGCCACGTGGGCCGTCAGATCGCAGGTGCCGTCCGGGACCGGGGCGACCTCGCGGCCGGCGCGGAAGGCGGTGAGGGTGCCGAAGGGCGGGCGGGAGGGGCGGGTGTGGGCGTAGTCGACGGCCACCGCCGTGCCGGCGGCGAGCGAGGCCGTCGCCGTCGCCCAGGCCGCGTCCCGGGTCCGGCCGATCTCCGCGCGTTCCCCGGGCTCCGTGAGCGGCCACCACCGCTCCAGCCACTCGGCGTCCGCGCCCGCCACGACCGCGCCCAGCCGCTCCCGACCGGCCCGGTCCACCTCCACGTACCGCACCGCCCCCGCCTCGTCGACCTGCGCCACGTCCACCGGCACGTTGTCCAGCCACTCGTTCGCGAACAGCAGCCCCCGCTCCCCGTCCGGCAGCCGCCCGGTCCAGGTGATCCGCGGGTCCAGGCCCGCCGGGCGGGCCGCGCGTTCCACCCCGTACGGGCGGACCCGCAGGCCCGCCGGCAGCGCCGCCAGCACGCCCGTCAGCAGCTCTCCCCGCCCCGCGCCCACGTCCACGAACGCCACCTCGTCCGTCCCCAGCTCCTCCGCCGTGCGCACCAGCAGCCGCGCCACCGCCCCCGCGAACAGCGGCGAGGCGTGCACCGACGTACGGAAGTGGCCGGCCGGCCCCTCGGGCAGCAGGAAGAAGCCCCCGGGGCCGTACAGCGCCCGCTCCATGGCGTCCCGCCAGCCCTGCCATTGACACGTCTCATCCGTCACGTGCCCCAGTCTCCACCTTGGGGAGTACGGGCCTCACGGGAAGGATCGCTCCCACGGTTGACCCCTGCACCTATCCCCTTTCCCTACGCTGGGTCACGTGCAGCGCCTCTACGACTTCCTCCGCAGACACCCGACGGGCGTCGACACCTTCTGGGCCGTCGTCCTCTTCGGGTTCTCCTTGTTGTGGGTGGGCTCCTCCGTCCCGATGGTCGTCGAGCCCGTCCCGTACGCGGTCGTCGGCGCGCTGTTCTCCCTGGTCGTGGCCCTGCGCCGGCGCATGCCCGAGAAGATGCTGCTGCTCGCGGTCGGCCTCGGCCTCGCCCAGCTCGCCTTCGGGATCATCCCCTTCATGGCGGACTTCGCCATGCTGGTGATCATCTACACCGTCGCCGCGCACGACGGCCCCCGCTGGGCCTCCCGCCTCGCGCTCGCCGGCGGACTGAGCGCCAGCACCCTGTCGCAGCTGCGCTGGCCCGTCCAGGACGGCACCGACTCGGTCGCCGCCAAGATCTTCTTCACGGTCATCATGACCGTGCCCTTCGCGCTCGCCTGGGTCCTCGGCGACTCCCTGCGCACCCGCCGCGCCTACTTCGCCCAGCTGGAGGAACGCGCCTCCCGCCTGGAGAAGGAACGCGAGGCCCAGGCCAAGGTCGCCGTCGCCGCCGAACGCGCCCGCATCGCCCGCGAGCTGCACGACGTCGTCGCCCACAACGTCTCCGTGATGGTCGTCCAGGCCGACGGTGCCGCCTACGTCATGGACTCCTCGCCCGAGACCGCCCGACAGGCCCTGGAGACCATCTCCAGCACCGGCCGCCAGGCACTCGCCGAGATGCGCCGGCTGCTCGGCATCCTGCGCACCGGCGAGCACCAGGAGGCCGGGGAGTACGTGCCGCAGCCCGACGTCCAGCAGATCGAGGACCTCGTCGAACAGGTCCGCGGCGCCGGCCTGGCCGTCGACTTCAAGGTCGAGGGCACCCCGCGCCCCCTGCCCAGCGGCGTCGAACTCACCGCCTACCGGATCGTCCAGGAAGCCCTCACCAACACCCGCAAGCACGGCGGCCCCGACGCCGGCGCCAGCGTCCGCCTGGTCTACTTCGACGACGGACTCGGACTCCTCGTCGAGGACGACGGGCGCGGCGCGCCCCAGGAGATGTACGAGGACGGCGGCGCCGACGGCCGCGGCCACGGCCTGATCGGCATGCGTGAGCGCGTCGGCATGGTCGGCGGCACCCTGGACGCGGGCCCGCGCCCCGGCGGGGGCTTCCGCATCAGCGCCCTGCTCCCCCTCAAGCCCGCTCACTGACGACCGCCCACCGACGACCGCTCACCGACGTCCCACGACCCCACGACCCCTAAGGATCTCCCCATGGCCATCCGCGTGATGCTCGTCGACGACCAGGTGCTGCTGCGCACCGGCTTCCGCATGGTGCTGGCCGCCCAGCCGGACATGGAGGTCGTGGCCGAGGCGGGCGACGGCGTGGAGGCCCTGGAGGTGCTCAGGAGCACGGCCGTCGACGTCGTCCTCATGGACGTGCGCATGCCCAAGCTGGACGGCGTGGAGACGACCCGGCGGATCTGCGCCGAGCCGGACGCCCCGAAGGTGCTGATCCTGACCACCTTCGACCTCGACGAGTACGCCTTCTCCGGGCTCAAGGCGGGCGCCAGCGGCTTCATGCTCAAGGACGTGCCGCCGGGCGAACTGCTCGGCGCGATCCGCTCCGTGCACAGCGGGGACGCGGTCGTCGCCCCCTCCACCACCCGCCGGCTCCTGGACCGCTTCTCGCCCATGCTGCCCTCGGCCGGTCCCGAACCGCGGCACAAGGAACTGGAGCGGCTCACCGAGCGGGAACGCGAAGTGATGATGCTGGTCGCCCAGGGCCTGTCCAACGGCGAGATCGCCGCCCGCCTCGTGCTGTCGGAGGCCACCGTGAAGACCCACGTCGGCCGCATCCTCACCAAGCTGGGCCTGCGCGACCGGGTCCAGGTCGTCGTCCTCGCCTACGAGACGGGCCTCGTACGGGCCGGTGGGCGCTGACGTGCTGCTCTGGCTCAACGGGCCGTTCGGCGGCGGCAAGACCCAGACCGCCTACGAGCTGCGCCGTCGCCTGCCCGGCAGCGTCGTCTGCGACCCCGAACACGTCGGCTTCGGCCTGCACCGCAGCCTGCCGCCGGGGCTGCGCGGCGACTTCCAGGATTTGGCCGCCTGGCGGCAGGGCGTGTACGAGGTGCTCGACCTGGCGCTGCGGCGGCACGACGGGCCGGTGATCGCGCCGATGACGGTCGTCGAGCCCGCGTACTTCGCCGAGACGGTCGGGCGGCTGCGGCAGACGCACGGCGACGAGCGCGTACGGCACTTCGCGCTGCTCGCCGAGCGGGAGACCGTGCTGCGGCGCCTGAGCGAGCGGGGCCTGGGGCGCGGCCTGAAACGGGAGAGCTTCGCCGTACGGAAACTGGACGGCTGCCTGGAGCGGCTGGCCGCCCCGGAATTCGCCCACCACATCCGGACGGACGCCCTGACCGTCCCCCAGGTCGCCGACCGGATCGCGCACCTGGCGGGACTGCGGATCGCGCCGGACACGGACGGGCCACTGCGCCACCGGCTGCGGCGGATCCGGGTGGGTCTTTCGCACATCCGCTTCGACTGAGCGGGCGGGCCGGGGCCTGCCGGCGCGGTGCTCCTACCGCAGGACCGATTCCAGGAAGTCGCTGCCGAGGCGGGCCACGACCGAGAAGTCCAGCTGGTGCAGCACATAGCGGCCCCGGCGCTGGGTGGTGAGCAGCCCGGCCTTCTTCAGGACGGAGAGGTGGCGGGATACTTCCGGGGCGGTGATGCCGTACGCGTCGGCCAGCTCGCTCGTCGAGTACGGGCCGCGCGCCAGGCTCCGGCACAGGCGCATCCGCATCGGGTGGGCGATGGCCTCCAGACGCCGCTTGACCAGCTCGACGGACTCGGCGCCCCCGACCTCGCGGGCCGCCGCCGGGTACTGGATCACCGGCTGCCAGCCGGGCGCGCACAGGGCGAACAGGTGCGGCCAGCCGAACGCCGTCGGCACCAGCGTGACGGCGGAGCCGTGGGCCTCGGTGCGGCCGTGCACCAGCTTGTCCACGACGATGCGGGAACCGCGCCCGTCCTCCTCCAGGGAAAGGGCGGGGGAGGCGGCCGTCAGAGCCTCGGCCAGGCCCTTGCGGCGCAGCAGCTCCGTCTTGTGGCGGGCGTCGGCGGCGAGCTGCACGCGGACCCGCTGCCAGGTGTCCGCGAAGAACGCCTCGTCGCAGTCCTGGAGGAGCCGGCGGATCCAGGCGCGGGTGGCCGTCGGCTCGCACAGCATCCGCTCCACGAACGCGGCCTGCCGCGGTCCCCGCGCCGCGGCCAGGTCAAGGGCCCGGCGGCGCGAGCGCTCGTCGACGAGCGGGGACGGGATGCCCTGCGCGTAGCGGCTGCTGCACGAGATCTCCAGGGCGGCGCCGACGAACTTCTCGTCGTCCATGCGGTCGAGGTCGTCCAGCTCCTCCGCCAGCGTCTCGCGGGGCCGGGCCGGCAGGAGGAAGTCGGAGCGGGTCGACCGCCACATGAAGTCCGCCTCGTGGAGCCGCTCGGCCAGCTCCGGCTTCAGCCCCGCCGCCGTCGCCGTCGTCCACGCGTGCAGGCGCGCGTGATGGGCCGGCTCGGCCAGGGCGTGCAGGGCGTTGCCGAGCTCCGCCAGTGGCGAGGGGCAGAAGGTGATCCGCTCGTGCGGCAGTCCTGTGATGTCGATGGTCACGCTCACGCCCCTATGGTGCGGGGCGCGGTGGGGGAGGTGTCGTGCCGTTTGACGAGGGCCGTCAATCGGCGGGGCGGGCGGGGCGCCGCGGGCGCACGGTGGGGGCATGGACGCACTGCAAGGACACCTGCTGGACAGCTACCGGGCCGCCCGCACCGGGCAACCGGCGCCGCCCGCGCCTGGCACCCACGATCTGGCGGTGGTGCGGGCGCTGCTCGCGCGGGTGCGGGGTCGGTCGGGGGGCCGGGCCGGGGTAGGGGGCGGTGAGTGACGCGGAGACCGTCACCGGGAGCGGCGCGGGGCCGTTGGCGCCGCGCCCGGCGGTCGGCCCACAGCGTCGCGAGGCTGCTCCGGCCTCGCCCGGCGGTCGGTGCACGGTGCCGCGCGGGGCCGCTCCGGCGTCGCCCCCGGGCTCAGCCCACGCGCGTCAGGAATTCCCGTACCGCCTCCTTCACGTCCTCGGCCGTCCATTCCAGGCCCGGCCCGTTCACCGTCACCTCCGTCACCGCCATCCCCGGCGGGCCGCCCGCCGGGGCGGGGAACCAGCGGCGGAAGAGGACGGTGCCGGTGTCCTCCGCGAGGGAGAGCGCGGCGGCGGTGAGCGTGTCGGGGGCGTGGGGGAGCCAGACGCGGAACTGGTGGGTGTGGGGGACCTCCGGGTGGACGCGGAACCAGGGCACGGCGGCTTCCGCGAAGGCCTCGTGGAGCGCGGCGGCGACCAGGCGCGCGTGGGCCACGTACGAGGGCAGCCGGGGCAGCTCCGTGTCCAGGCCGCGCAGGGCGGACAGGGCCGCCGGATACTGCTGGAAGAGCTGGCCGCCGTAGCGGTGGCGCCACAGCCGGGCCTCCTCGATCAGCTCGTCAGGCCCGGCGAGCGCGGCGCCCGACAGGCCGCCGAGCGACTTGTAGAACGACACGTAGACGCTGTCCGCGAGGCCGGCGATCTCCGGCAGATCGCGGCCGAGGTGGGTCGGGCAGTCCCACAGCCGCGCCCCGTCGAAGTGGACCACCGCCTCGCGGTCCCGGGCCGCCTCCACCACCGCGACGAGCTCGTCCCAGGCCGGCAGCACGAAGCCCGCGTCCCGCAGCGGCAGCTCCACCATGAGGGCCCCGAAGGGCTCGGGGTGGTCCCGCACCTCCTCTGCCGTCGGCAGGCGCGGCTCGTCGGTCAGGTGGACGGTGCGCAGGCCGCCGACCGTCTCGAAGGCCCCGTTCTCGTGCAGCTCGGGGTGGGCCAGCGGGTGCAGCGCGACCACCGCGTTGCCCGTGCGGCCGGCCCAGCAGCGGAGCGCGACCTGCTGGGCCATGGTCCCGGTCGGGAAGAAGGCGGCGGCCGGGAAGCCCAGCTCCGCGGCGACCCGCCGCTCCAGCTCCTCCACCACCGCGTCGCCGTAGGTGTCGACCCGGCCGTCCCCGTACGGCGTCCTCGCGGCCCAGTCGGCCAGCTCGCGCAGCCGTCCGCCGGTGGTGCCGTCCGCCGAGGTGTCCCACAGTCTGCGGCGGGCGCCGCTCCACACCCGGGCCCGGTACTCGGCGCATCGCTGATCGGATTCCATGGCCCGATCATCGTCCATGCGGCGCGAGCCCTCATGGAGTTGTCCACAGCTCCGGGCTGATCATCACACCGCCTCCCGCTCTCTGTGGACAGTCGAAGGAGAGCGCGAAACGCTGGCGTAGCATGACCAGAAATCGTCCGGTACCCGCCGAGGACTGGAACGGAAGGCCGACCCGCATCGTGAACGCACCACCAGCCGAGCCCCGGCAGCAGCCCGACCGGGCGGAGGACCGCCCCGCGCGGCTCACCGTCGGAGTCGTCGGCGCGGGCCGGGTGGGCCCCGCCCTCGCCGCCTCCCTCCAGCTCGCCGGACACCGCCCCGTGGCCGTCTCCGCCGTCTCCGACGCCTCCCGGCGCCGCGCCGCCGCCCTGCTGCCCGACGTCCCCGTCGTCGAGCCCGCACAGGTGCTGGCCCGTGCCGATCTCGTCCTGCTCACCGTCCCCGACGACGCCCTGCCCGGACTCGTCGAGGGCCTCGCCGACACGGGCGCCGTGCGGCCCGGGCAGCTCCTCGTGCACACCTCCGGGCGGTACGGGGTACGGGTCCTCGACCCGGCGCGCCGGGCCGGCGCCCTGCCGCTGGCGCTGCACCCGGCGATGACCTTCACCGGCACCTCCGTGGACGTCCAGCGGCTCGCCGGGTGCTCCTTCGGCGTCACCGCCCCCGAGGAGCTGCGGCTCGCGGCCGAGGCCCTCGTCATCGAGATGGGCGGCGAGCCGGAGTGGATTGCCGAGGAGAACCGGCCGCTCTACCACGCGGCCCTCGCCCTCGGCGCCAACCACCTGGTCACCCTGGTCGCCCAGGCCATGGAGCTGCTCCGCTCGGCCGGGGTCGGCGCCCCGGACCGGATGCTCGGCCCGCTGCTCGGCGCCGCCCTGGACAACGCGCTGCGGTCCGGCGACGCCGCCCTGACCGGGCCCGTCGCCCGCGGGGACGCCGGCACCGTCGCCGCCCACGTCGCCGAGCTGCACAAGCACGCGCCCGCCACCGTCGCCGGCTATCTGGCGATGGCCCGCGCCACCGCCGACCGGGCGCTCGCGCACGGACTGCTCAAGCCCGAGCTCGCCCAGGACCTGCTGGGTGTGCTCGCCGAGGGGGACGACCACCGATGACCTTCACGCTCGTCCGTACGGCCGCCGAGCTCCACGCGCCCGCGAACGCGGGCCGCCGCGCCGTCGTCATGACCATGGGCGCCCTGCACGACGGCCACGCCACCCTGGTCCGCGCCGCCCGCGACCGGGTCGGCCCGGACGGCACCGTCGTCGTCACCGTCTTCGTCAACCCGCTCCAGTTCGGCGCGGGCGAGGACCTCGACCGCTACCCCCGCACCCTCGACGCCGACCTGCGGGTCGCCGAGGCCGCCGGCGCCGACGCCGTCTTCGCGCCCGCCGTCGACGAGGTCTACCCGGGCGGCGAGCCGCAGGTCCGGATCAGCGCGGGCCCCATGGGCGAGCGCCTGGAGGGCGCTTCCCGGCCCGGCCACTTCGACGGCATGCTCACCGTCGTCGCCAAACTCCTCCATCTGACCGCCCCCGACCTGGCCTTCTTCGGCCAGAAGGACGCCCAGCAGCTGGCGCTGATCCGCCGGATGGTCCGCGACCTGAACTTCCCGGTCGAGATCGTCGGCGTGCCGACCGTACGCGAGAGCGACGGACTCGCCCTGTCGAGCCGCAACCGCTACCTGTCGCCCGCGGAGCGCCGTACGGCCCTGGCGCTCTCCCGCGCGCTGTTCGCCGCCGGCGACCGGCTCGCGGCACAGGAGGCGCTGCGGGCCCGCGCCACCGCCCTGCCCGGCGCGCGGGGGCGGGCCGAGACCCGCGCCGAGGCGCTGTCCCGGCTCGGCGAGGCCCGCGCCGCCGCCGACGCCCACGCGGTCGCCCAGGTGGTCGAGGGCGGGGGCGCCGACGCCGTACGGGCCGCGGCTCAGGCCGTGCTCGACGACGCGGCCAAGGCCGATCCGCCGCTCGTCCTGGACTATCTGGCCCTGGTCGACCCGGCCGACTTCACGGAGGTCGCCGACGACCACGACGGGGAGGCGATCCTCGCCGTCGCCGCGCGGGTGGGGACCACGCGGCTCATCGACAACCTCCCCCTGACCTTCGGAGCCACGAAGTGACCGGAATACGGCTGCACGCGCCCGACCCGGGCTGGTCCATCGACGCCGACGTCGTCGTGGTCGGCTCCGGCGTCGCGGGCCTGACCGCGGCCCTGCGCTGCACCTCCGCCGGGCTGCGCACGGTCGTCGTCACCAAGGCCCGGCTCGACGACGGCTCCACCCGCTGGGCCCAGGGCGGCATCGCCGCCGCGCTCGGCGAGGGCGACACGCCCGAGCAGCACCTCGACGACACGCTCGTGGCGGGTGCCGGACTGTGCGACGAGCAGGCCGTGCGCGCCCTGGTCACCGAGGGCCCCGGCGCCGTGCGGCGGCTCATCGCCACCGGCGCCGCCTTCGACCGCACCGACGGCGGCGAGATCGCGCTGACCCGCGAGGGCGGCCACCACCGCCGCCGGATCGCCCACGCCGGCGGCGACGCGACCGGCGCGGAGATCTCCCGCGCCCTGGTCGAGGCGATACGCGACCAGGGCGTGCGCTTCATCGAGCACGCCCTCGTCCTCGACCTCCTCAAGGATGCCGAAGGCCGCACGGCCGGTGTCACCCTGCACGTGATGGGCGAGGGCCAGCACGACGGCGTCGGCGCCGTCCACGCCCCCGCCGTGGTCCTCGCCACCGGCGGCATGGGCCAGGTCTTCTCCGCCACCACCAACCCGGCCGTCTCCACCGGTGACGGCGTCGCGCTCGCGCTGCGCGCCGGCGCGGAGGTCTCCGACCTGGAGTTCGTCCAGTTCCACCCGACGGTGCTGTTCCTGGGCGCCGGCTCCGAGGGCCAGCAGCCGCTGGTCTCCGAGGCGGTACGCGGCGAGGGCGCCCATCTCGTCGACGCCGACGGGGTCCGCTTCATGCTCGGGCAGCACGAGCTGGCCGAGCTGGCGCCCCGGGACATCGTCGCCAAGGCGATCACGCGCCGGATGCAGGAGCAGGGCACCGCGCACATGTACCTCGACGCCCGCCACTTCGGCGCCGAGATGTGGGAGCACCGTTTCCCGACGATCCTGGCCGCCTGCCGCGCCCACGGCATCGACCCGGTCACCGAGCCGGTCCCGGTCGCCCCGGCCGCCCACTACGCCTCCGGTGGCGTGCGCACCGACCTGCGCGGCCGTACGACGGTTCCGGGCCTGTACGCGTGCGGCGAGGTGGCCTGCACGGGCGTCCACGGCGCGAACCGGCTGGCGTCGAACTCCCTCCTGGAGGGCCTGGTCTTCGCCGAGCGGATCGCCGACGACATCACCGCCAACGGCCCGCACCGCGAGGGCCTGCCGCTGCCCACCGCCGCCCCCGGCTCCGTACAGGCCCTGCTGCCGCCCGAGGAGCGCCGGGAGATCCAGCGGATCATGACGGCGGGCGCGGGCGTGCTGCGCTCCGCCGCCAGCCTCGCCGACGCGGCCGACGCCCTGGAGGGGCTCCAGCGCCACGCCGAGCTCGACGCCGGACGGGACGGCCGCAAGGCCGCCGAGCCCGGCGTCGACTCCTGGGAGACCGCCAACCTGCTGGTCGTCGCCCGCGTCCTGGTCGCCTCGGCCCAGGCGCGCGAGGAGACCCGCGGCTGCCACTGGCGCGAGGACCGGCCCGACCGGGACGACGCGAACTGGCGCCGCCATCTGGTCGTCCGGCTGACGCCCGACCGCCGGCTGGTGGTCCACCGCACCACCGGCGCAGACTTTCCGCCCGTAACCCCCGACGCACCCAGGGAGCCCCAGCCGTGAGCACGCCCGAAGAAGCACGTCCGGAGCCCGTGGACGTGCCCCTGATCCAGATCAACGCCCCCGCCGAGCCCGGTGGCGGCTGCGGCGACGGCTGCGGCTGCGGGGAGGACGAGGCGTACGAGTGCGGTCTCGACCCGGCGCTCGCCCAGCTCCTCGCCGAGGCCGGACTCGACCCGGTCCAGGTCGAGGACATCGCGCACCTGGCCATCGCCGAGGACCTCGACGGCGGCGTGGACGTGACGACCGTGGCGACCGTCCCCGAGGACGCCGTCGCGACCGCCGACTTCACCGCCCGCGAGGCCGGTGTGGTGGCCGGGCTCAGGGTCGCCGAGGCGGTCCTGTCGATCGTGTGCACCGACGAGTTCGAGGTCGAGCGGCACGTCGAGGACGGCGAGCGGGTCGAGGCCGGCGACAAGCTGCTCAGCGTCACCGCCCGCACCCGTGACCTGCTCACCGGCGAGCGCAGCGCGCTGAACATCCTGTGCCGCCTGTCCGGCATCGCCACCGCCACGCGCGCGTGGGCGGACGCCCTGGAGGGCACGAAGGCGAAGGTCCGCGACACCCGCAAGACCACGCCCGGCCTGCGCGCCCTGGAGAAGTACGCGGTGCGCTGCGGCGGCGGCGTCAACCACCGCATGTCGCTGTCGGACGCGGCCCTGGTGAAGGACAACCACGTGGTGGCGGCCGGCGGGGTGGCCGAGGCGTTCCAGGCCGTGCGCGAGCGGTTCCCGGACGTGCCGATCGAGGTCGAGGTCGACACCATGCACCAGGTCCGCGAGGTCCTGGACGCGGGCGCCGACCTGATCCTGCTCGACAACTTCACCCCGATCGAGACCGAGGAGGCGGTCGCCCTGGTCGCCGGCCGGGCGATCCTGGAGTCCTCCGGGCGGCTCACCCTGGAGAACGCGGCGGCGTACGCGGCGACCGGCGTGGACTACCTGGCGGTGGGCGGGCTCACCCACTCCTCCCCGATCCTCGACATCGGCCTCGACCTGCGCGAGGCGGCCCGCTGATGCTGCTCACGATCGACGTCGGCAACACCCAGACCGTCCTCGGTCTCTTCGACGGCGAGGAGATCGTCGAGCACTGGCGCATCTCCACCGACCCGCGGCGCACCGCCGACGAGTGGGCGGTCCTGCTCCAGGGCCTGATGGGCATGCACCCGCTGCTCGGCGTCGAGCTGAGCGACGGCATCGGCGGCATCGCGATCTGCGCCACGGTCCCCTCGGTGCTGCACGAGCTGCGCGAGGTGACCCGCCGCTACTACGGGGACGTCCCCGCGGTCCTGGTGGAGCCGGGCGTCAAGACCGGCGTGCCGGTCCTCACGGACAACCCCAAGGAGGTCGGCGCCGACCGCGTGATCAACGCGGTGGCGGCGGTCGAGCTGTACGGCGGTCCGGCGATCGTCGTCGACTTCGGCACGGCGACGACGTACGACGCGGTCACCGCGCGCGGCGAGTACGCGGGCGGCGCCATCGCCCCGGGCATCGAGATCTCGGTGGAGGCGCTCGGCGTGAAGGGCGCCATGCTCCGCAAGATCGAGCTGGCCCGCCCGCGCAGCGTGATCGGCAAGAACACGGTCGAGGCGATGCAGTCCGGCATCGTCTTCGGCTACGTGGGGCAGGTGGACGGCGTGGTCGCGCGGATGAAACGCGAGCTGGCCGGCCCGAACGGGGACCCCTCGGCCGTGACGGTGATCGCGACCGGCGGCCTGGCGCCGATGGTGCTCGCGGACTCCAAGGAGATCGACGCGCACGAGCCCTGGCTGACGCTGATCGGCCTGCGGCTGGTCTACGAGCGGAACGTCTCGCGCATGTAGCGCCGGGCGGGCGCCCCCGCGACCCGCTCGACGGACCGACCGGCGGAGAAGAGGGCGGGGCCGACCGGCGGGAAGCGGACCGAGCGACCGGAAGGACCACCGGCGGGAAGGACCGACCCGCCGGAAGGGCCGACCTGCCGGAAGGATCGACCTGTCGGCAGGGCCGACGCGCCGAGAAGAGGGCCGACCCGCCGGGAAGATCGAGAAGCGCCGGATTTGTCCGATTAGCGCGTATCGTCGGTCCATGCCCACGCCCTACGGATCCCGCGGCGGCATGGCGTTCAGCGCGGACGAGCTGCGTGTGCTCCGACGCGCCCTCGCCACCGCCCTCAACCCTGCCCCCCTTCAGGACGACGACGTCCAGGACTGCCTGCGCCTGGCCGACTCCGTGGACGAGGCGGTGCGCGAGGCCGGCCGGCAGCGCGCCTTCCTCCTCGCCGACCTGGCGCGCTACCGCCAGTCCCTGCCCGGCTCGCTGCCCGGCTATCTCGAGCTCCTCCGGGACGCCCTGGCGGCCGGCTACGACCCGGCGGCCGACGACCTCTCCGCCCTGCGGGCCCTGCGCGGCAACCCCGCGGCCGCCGCGCTGCTCGCCCGCTGCCAGGTCCTGGCGGAACGATCCGTCCGCGCCCGCCTCGCCCGCGTCGCCCAGGCCGGTCCCCGCTCGCCGCTCCCCGCTCCGGTCCACACCAGGGCCCGCACCCCTGTGCGCACCCCGGCCCCGGCTCCCGCCCCGGCGAGGACCGCGCCCGCCCCTCGTACCCGGCTGCTCGCCCTGCCCGGCGGCCGCGCCGCCGAGGAGGGGCCGAGGCGGCCCGCACCGGGCGATCCCGGGCGACCCGGGCCGAAACCGCCCGCGCCCGGCGAGCGCCCGGTGCCCAAGCCCTCCGAGGTGTTCCCGCCGCGCCGACGCCCCGTACCGCCGCCCCCGCCCGAGGAACGCGCCGCCGGATAGCTACTCTGGATGCCATGGAATACGTATCCGCGCTCCTGCCCCCCGTCGTGATGGCCGTGTTCTTCACCGCCCTCATCGTCGTGATCGTCAAGAGCCAGGGCGGACCGAACAAGGCCAAGGAGGACGCGGCCGTCGACGCCGCCCTCGCCCGCGCCGAGGGCGCACGCCGACAGGACGGCACCCCGGCCCCGTAACGGCCCCCCGGGGCCCTGAGGACGTACGACCGCCGCCAGGCCGTACGTCCTTTTTGCTGTCTTCAGAGGCGTTTCGTCCAGCAATGTGCCTATATGCGCCGGTATCGCACTAAGGTGGCCCTGTGCCCCGTCAATTGGGAGAGCTGGAAGACGCCGTCATGACCCGCGTCTGGCAATGGAACCGGCCGGTCACCGTCCGGGAAGTCCTGGAGGATCTCCAGCAGGAACGGTCCATCGCCTACACCACCGTCATGACGGTATTGGACAATCTCCATCAGAAGGGCTGGGTGCGCAGGGAAGTCGAAGGCCGCGCCTATCGATATACGGCCGTCTCCACCCGGGCCGCCTACTCGGCCGCACTGATGAACGAGGCCTGGGCGCAGAGCGACAACCCGGCGGCGGCCCTCGTCGCCTTCTTCGGGATGATGTCGCCCGAACAGCGCGAGGCGCTGAACGACGCCATCCGTATCGCCCAGCGGGACATCCCCGAGGCGACCGCCGCGCCGCCCGCCGAAACGGCCGAGGGGGGCCGGGAGCCCGGCGGGCCCGGGCGATAACGTCCCCCCATGCCATCCGCTTCCGCCAATGCCGTCACCGTACGCCGGGCCCGTACCTCCGATGTCGCCGCCCTGCGCCGGCTCGTCGATCCCTACGTGCGCCGCGGCATCCTCCTCGACAAGGCGCCCGTGACGCTTTACGAGGACATCCAGGAGTTCTGGGTCGCCGAACGCGACGACGACGCCACGGTCGTCGGCTGCGGCGCCCTGCACGTGATGTGGGAAGACCTCGCCGAAGTGCGCACTCTCGCGGTCGATCCCGGCTTCAAGGGCGCCGGAGTGGGACATCAGGTGCTCGACAAGTTGCTGCACACCGCGCGATGGCTCGGTGTGCGCAGGGTTTTCTGCCTGACCTTCGAAGTCGACTTCTTCGCGAAGCACGGCTTCGTCGAGATCGGGGAGACTCCGGTCGACGGAGATGTCTACAGTGAGCTCCTGCGTTCCTATGACGAGGGCGTCGCCGAGTTCCTCGGTCTCGAACGAGTGAAGCCGAACACCTTGGGCAACAGTCGCATGCTTCTGCACCTGTGACGGGGGGCGCGGATCCGAGCGTCTTCGGAGTGCCTATGTCCGAATCGCGCACGTTTCCCGCGTTGCCGGGGTTCTGAACCTCTGCCAGGGGTTTGTGTTTTTCCGGGAAAAGCGGTTTCCTTTCCGCGTACTGCATTTTCGATGAAAGGAAATCCGGTGGCACAGAAGGTTCAGGTCCTTCTTGTCGATGACCTCGACGGCGGGGAGGCGGACGAGACCGTGACGTTCGCGCTGGACGGCAAGTCCTACGAGATCGACCTCACCACCGCCAACGCGGACAAGCTCCGTGACCTGCTCGAGCCGTACACCAAGAATGGACGTCGTACCGGTGGGCGCAGCGCCGGTTCCCGCGGCAAGGGCCGCGTCGCCGCCTCCGGCGGCAGCCCGGACACCGCGAAGATCCGCGCGTGGGCCAAGGAGAACGGCTACAACGTGAACGACCGTGGCCGCGTGCCCGCCGAGATCAAGGCGGCCTACGAGGACGCCAACCGCTGACGGCCTCGCTGCTGAGCGCCCGCCCCCGCCTCCGGCTCCGGCCGGCGGGCCCGGGCAGCACTCAGCAGCCGCACCCGGTGGCACTCGGCGGCCGCGGCGGCCACGAGCCGCACCAGACAGGGGGAGCCCGCCTCGGCGGCGCGTCCCCGCAGCGAGGGCCGCAGGGCCGGCAGCGAGGCCTCGACCTCGTGCCCCGGCTCCGGGGCCCTCAGCCACACCGCGGCCCCCGGCGCGCCGGAACCGCTCCGACCGGTGGGTTTCCAGCCGGGGGGCACAGGGGCGGTCATCCGGCCGCCGGTGCCGAGCATCGCCAGATCCAGTGAGATCCCGCCCCACTCCAGCCAGTCGAGCAGTCCGGGAAGCTCCTCCGCGCTCCCCGCGGCGACCAGCAGCCGCATCCGCCGCCCCATGAGGGCCACCGGACCGACGGCGGCGCCCATCCGGCGCAGCACGCCGTGACCGGCCGGCGCGGGCAGCTCCAGGACGTCGAACCGCAGTCCCGTCACCAGCCGCACCGGTGGCCCGGGCGCGGTGGCCCAGCCCAGCTCCTGCTCGTACCACCACGCCAGACCGCCGTCGATCGGCGAGCGGGGCGGCGGGACGGTGAGGGCCATACCGGAGGAACGCCTCCGGCGACCGGCGGGTTACGGGGACGGTGACCCTGCGTCCTCGGTCCGGAGCGCGCTGTGTCCATCATGGGGGCGTACGGGTGCATTCGGCCGCGCAAGGTTGTTCGCCCGTAGCGGAGGGAACCGGGGTGCGCCGCATGGAGTGTCCCTGCTTACGGGTAAGACATTCCATGTGAGGAGGGGCGTCTCGCGGGCCGAAGCGTCTCACGTTCGCCATCGGCGTACTGGAGCCGGGGCTAACAGCTTGGCCTGCGGGAACATCGTCTCGCACCATCGAGTTGGAGCATTTGTCGGCTGTTCGGCAGCAGGTCTCCCCGAGAAGTAAGGGGGTGATCCGGACGGATGTCGGCAGTTGGAATGAGCGGTCCCCGCTTGCGGGACTAAGCTGCGGAAGGACAGGGAGGGGATCGACCCCTAACTGACTGACCGCTCTGAGGAGCGATTAACGATGTTCGAGAGGTTCACCGACCGCGCGCGGCGGGTTGTCGTCCTGGCTCAGGAAGAAGCCCGGATGCTCAACCACAACTACATCGGCACCGAGCACATCCTCCTGGGCCTTATCCACGAGGGTGAGGGTGTCGCCGCTAAGGCCCTGGAGAGCCTCGGGATTTCGCTCGAGGCGGTCCGCCAGCAGGTGGAGGAGATCATCGGCCAGGGCCAGCAGGCCCCGTCCGGGCACATCCCCTTCACCCCTCGTGCCAAGAAGGTCCTGGAGCTGTCGCTCCGGGAGGCCCTCCAGCTCGGCCACAACTACATCGGCACCGAGCACATCCTGCTCGGCCTGATCCGCGAGGGCGAGGGCGTCGCCGCCCAGGTCCTCGTGAAGCTGGGCGCCGATCTCAACCGGGTCCGGCAGCAGGTCATCCAGCTGCTCTCCGGCTACCAGGGCAAGGAAGCCGCCACCGCGGGCGGTCCTGCCGAGGGCACGCCCTCGACGTCCCTGGTCCTCGACCAGTTCGGCCGCAACCTCACCCAGGCGGCCCGCGAGTCCAAGCTCGACCCGGTCATCGGGCGCGAGAAGGAGATCGAGCGGGTCATGCAGGTGCTGTCCCGCCGGACCAAGAACAACCCGGTCCTCATCGGCGAGCCCGGCGTCGGAAAGACGGCGGTCGTCGAGGGCCTGGCCCAGGCCATCGTCAAGGGCGAGGTGCCCGAGACCCTCAAGGACAAGCACCTCTACACCCTCGACCTCGGTGCCCTGGTCGCCGGCTCGCGCTACCGCGGTGACTTCGAGGAGCGCCTGAAGAAGGTCCTCAAGGAGATCCGCACCCGCGGCGACATCATCCTGTTCATCGACGAGCTCCACACCCTGGTGGGTGCGGGTGCCGCCGAGGGCGCGATCGACGCCGCCAGCATCCTCAAGCCGATGCTGGCCCGCGGTGAGCTCCAGACCATCGGTGCCACCACGCTCGACGAGTACCGGAAGTACCTGGAGAAGGACGCGGCCCTCGAGCGCCGCTTCCAGCCCATCCAGGTCGCCGAGCCGTCGCTGCCGCACACGATCGAGATCCTCAAGGGCCTGCGCGACCGCTACGAGGCCCACCACCGGGTCTCCATCACGGACGAGGCCCTCGTCCAGGCCGCGACCCTGGCCGACCGCTACATCTCGGACCGCTTCCTGCCGGACAAGGCGATCGACCTGATCGACGAGGCCGGCTCCCGGATGCGCATCCGCCGGATGACCGCGCCGCCGGACCTCCGCGAGTTCGACGAGAAGATCGCCTCCGTCCGCCGGGACAAGGAGTCCGCGATCGACTCGCAGGACTTCGAGAAGGCCGCCTCCCTGCGCGACAAGGAGAAGCAGCTCCTCGCCGCGAAGACCAAGCGGGAGAAGGAGTGGAAGGCCGGCGACATGGACGTCGTCGCCGAGGTCGACGGCGAGCTGATCGCCGAGGTCCTCGCGACCGCCACCGGCATCCCGGTCTTCAAGCTGACCGAGGAGGAGTCCTCGCGCCTGCTCCGCATGGAGGACGAGCTCCACAAGCGCGTCATCGGCCAGAAGGACGCCGTCATCGGCCTCTCGCGCGCCATCCGGCGTACGCGAGCGGGTCTGAAGGACCCGAAGCGCCCCGGCGGCTCGTTCATCTTCGCCGGCCCGTCCGGTGTCGGTAAGACCGAGCTGTCCAAGGCGCTCGCCGAATTCCTCTTCGGCGACGAGGACGCGATGATCTCCCTCGACATGTCGGAGTTCAGCGAGAAGCACACGGTCTCCCGCCTCTTCGGTTCTCCCCCCGGATACGTGGGCTACGAAGAGGGCGGCCAGCTCACCGAGAAGGTGCGCCGCAAGCCGTTCTCCGTGGTCCTCTTCGACGAGGTCGAGAAGGCCCACCCCGATATCTTCAATTCCCTTCTCCAGATCCTGGAGGACGGTCGCCTGACCGACTCCCAGGGCCGGGTCGTGGACTTCAAGAACACGGTCATCATCATGACGACCAACCTCGGGACCAGGGACATCTCGAAGGGCTTCAACCTGGGCTTCGCGGCCCAGGGCGACACGAAGTCCAACTACGAGCGGATGAAGGCGAAGGTCAGCGACGAGCTGAAGCAGCACTTCCGCCCGGAGTTCCTCAACCGTGTGGACGACATCATCGTCTTCCCGCAGCTGACCCAGGACGACATCCTCCAGATCGTCGACCTGATGATCGGCCGTGTCGACGAGCGCCTGAAGGACCGGGACATGGGCATCGAGCTCTCCCAGACCGCGAAGGAGCTCCTCGCGAAGAAGGGCTACGACCCCGTTCTCGGCGCCCGTCCGCTCCGCCGGACGATCCAGCGCGAGATCGAGGACACCCTGTCCGAGAAGATCCTCTTCGGCGACCTGCGGCCCGGCCACATCGTGGTCGTGGACACGGAGGGCGACGGCGAGGAGCGGAAGTTCACCTTCCGCGGCGAGGAGAAGTCGGCCCTGCCGGACGTCCCTCCGGTGGAGGCGGCCGGCGGCCCGGGTCCGAACCTGTCGAAGGACGCGTGACCTGACGCTGCGCTGAGCCGAGCCGAGCGCTGAAGGGGCGGCCCTGGAACCTGACGGTTCCGGGGCCGCCCCTTTGCGTGCGTGCGGTCAGGCGCGGATCCGGAGGGTGGCCGGAAGGTGCTCGGCGCCGGTGAGGGTGAGGCCCGTGACCTGGAGTTCCGTGAGGTGGGGGAGGGCGGCGAGCGCGGAGACCTCCAGAGTGCCTTCCACCCCGGGGAACAGAGTCAGGCCCCGCAGAGCAGGGAAGCTCCGGACGATCCGGTCCAGCGACGGCAGGGCGTTGATCGTCTGGAGGACCAGATGGTCGACGCCGGGCAGCCGGATGTCGTCCAGGCACGTGTCGAGGTCGACCGAGTCGATGCAGAGCATCGGAACCCGCGGCAACGCCGCCAGTTGCTGCCAGCCCTCGGCCGTCAGGTCCGCGTCCCAGAGCACGAGCTGATCCAGGCTCCCGCAGTGGGCCAGTTCCGCGAGTCCGTCCACGGGCCAGGACGAGAAGGCAAGACTCTCCAGCGGCCCTCGGGTCGGGAGGTCCGCGAGCCGCCAGCGCGCCTCGTCGGGCAGGTCAAGGGAGAGCCTCTCGACCCGGGTGAGCGAGCTGAGCGCGGATAGATCCGGTCGTACCGCCGTCCGCTCCAGATGCAGGACCCGGGGCTTGCAGCGCGCGAGCAGGGCGGCCGTCTGCTCGTCGGACACCTGGTGGAGGATTTCGAGCCGGTCGGGCAGCGGGGTGAGACGCAGGACCTCGCGGGCCCTTTCGTCGTCGGCGACGCTGTAGTGCAGGTCGGTGGGGTCCACCCGGGCCACGATCGCCTCCGTGTACGGCTTCGCCTCGAAGCGCCCCCACCCCCAGACGAGCTGCGAGCGGACCTCCAGAGAGGAGTGGTCGGCGAACCGCGCCAGGTAGGGGATCGCCGCGTCGACCGTGATGTGGGTGGCGGTCGTCACCACCATGCGGGCCTCTTCGTCGCTCAGCCCTTCGGGGCCGGGGAGCAGGTCGAGGACGAGCCGGCCCACCCTGGCCAGCTCCCGCGCCTCGTCCGGGGTGCGGGGCGGGATGATCTCCGCCGTGCGGGCCAGGACCTCGGCGCGGACCTCCGGTGGCACCTCCGTCGCATGGTCCAGGGCCGAGGCCGCGAGGAGCAGGACGCGGAGCTGCCGGCTCCGGTCCTGGGGGTTGGCGTCCGCCGCGGCCAGCAGCTCGCGCAGGATCTCCGCGCACTCGCGCGGCCGGGCGTGGCCGACCGCCATGCGGATGACGTCCTCCCACTGGTCGTCGGCGGCGTGGGAGACCAGCACGCCGATGTCCCAATGGTCCACGAGTGCCTTGGCGGCCAGGTAGTCCTGGAAGGTGCGGTGGACGAAGTCGACGGTGTCGGCGGTGGGCTCGCGCAGCAGGCCACTGCGGTGCAGCAGGTGGGTGAAGACCTTCTCCGGGTCGTGCGCCGAGGCGTCCGGGACCGCCGGTACGGCCTCCTGGACGATCGACCGGGCGTGGTCGCGGTCCATCTGGGTGCGGCCGTTGAGCGTGAGCCAGTACGCGAGGCGCTGGATCAGCTGGATCTGCGGGGCCTCGTCGAGGGCGATGCCGTACGGGGTGCCCATGTCCCGCTCCCGGTCGCGGCGCGCGAGCAGCATGGACAGGGCGGCCTCGTACAGCGCCTTGCGGCCCCGGGGGAGATAGCCGCGGCGGTCCCGGTGGAGGGCGCAGATCAGACCGCACATCAGGGGGTTGGTGGCGAGCTGGGCGACGTGTTCGGTGGTGCGCAGGGCGTCGAGGAGCGGCTGCTCGTACGGGGCGGCGTCCGGCCCGGCGGCCTGGTGCCAGCGGCGTACGAAGGTGGCCACCTCGGTACGGGTCATGGGGGAGAGGGTCAGCTCGGTGAAGCCGTCCCTGGCCAGCCAGTCGTCGCCCACGGCGCTGGGGCGCGAGGTCACCAGCCAGCGGTTGCCGTCCCCGTAGGCGGCGAGGAGGTCGCGGAGCCAGCCGCGGGCCCGGCCGCGTTCGGCCTCGGGGATCTCGTCGATCCCGTCGACCAGGACCAGGCCGCGCCCGGCCGTCAGGACCCGGTCGACCCAGCCGTCGGGCGCGGTGAGGGGGCAGCCGGCGGCGGAGAGGAAGTGCTCGGCGGCGGGCAGCCGCTCGCCGTGCCGGGTGAGGGCGCGCAGGGGCAGGACGAAGGGGATGCGGCCGTGGAGGTAGGCCATGCCCTCGGCCTGCCGGCTGGTCGCGGCGGACACGGTCAGCCACTGCACGAGGGTGGTCTTGCCGGAGCCGGCGAGGCCGCGCAGGAGGATGCGGGGGTGCCGGGCGAGCGCGAGGTCCGCGCGGACGGGGCCGCCGGCCGTGCGGACCGCGGAGCCGTGGGGCGAGTCGGGGTCGCGCCTCGCGTACCAGGCCTCGTGCCAGTGGGGGTCGCTCCCCGCGGGATCGGGCCCCGTCGCCTCCAGCGACAGATACGCCATGTCCAGCGGCCACTCGTCCGGCGAGTGGTGCAGGTCGATGCCGTAGATCGTGAGCCGGCCGTGCTTCTTCGCCAGGTGGGCCAGGTAGCGCCGTTCGAAGTCCGCGTCGCGGACGTCCGGGTGCGCGATCCGGTCGGTCAGGCGGTCCAGCTTCGTCCCCAGCTCGGCCTGGCCGCGGGACTGCTCGACGAGGGTCCTGGCCACGAAGGTGGAGCGCTGGGTGAAGAACTCGAGAATGTGACGGCAGGCGGCTTCGGTGACGGCGTCCAGGAAGAGGACGGACGCGGTGGCGAGGCCGTCCGGCGGCGGGGCGGCGGCGCGCAGGCGCTGGGCGAGGGCCTGGTGGCCGAGGCGGACGGCCTGGACGTCGTCCATGTCGAGGTCGCCGAGGGCGAGGAGGCGGGAGGCCAGGGCGTCGGCGACGGCCTCGGTCTCGTCGGCGGGGAACGGGGGCTCGCCGGGGCCGGTGGCGGCCCGTTCCACGAGGGTGGCGGCGAGCCGGCGGACGTCCTTCTCGGTGAGCGTGCGCTTCTCGCCGCGGAAGGAGACCAGGGCGGAGAGCCGGACCTTCCGCGCCCCGCCCGGCAGGCCGGCCCCCGGACCGTCGCCCGCCAGCAGTTTCCTCAGCAGCGGGCCGATCGCCGCCGAGGCGAGCCGGGTGCCGATGAGTGCCGGATCCATGTGTGTCCCCCGCGTCGTCCACGTACGTCCCCGAAAGCCGTCAGCGTAGTCCGGGACGGCCTCGCTAGGCCGTGATCCGCGTGACCCAGGTCCCATTCGCGCCCCGGCCGTGGTGACAAGGCGCACAGGGGTTTCGAAGGGTACTAGGCGGAATAGTGGCGACTTTTGGTCGGGATTCGGGACGTTCAGGGCTGAACCGCCGGGACTTTGGTCCCGGAGGGTCCCGGGGCGGGCGGGCGGCGCCCTTTCGGGCGGTCCGGGCCTCCGCGACGTGCGGTTAAACAGGTCTACGCGGGTCGCTTTGTCCGATTTCGTACACGTCCCGCCGGGTCGTCAAGAGGTGAACTTCCCGGGAGATCGCTACGACGTGATGTCGTAGATGGGGTGTTTTGGCCGGGATGGGGGTCCGGGTTACCAAGGATGAGCAAGCCCGGCGCTCACCGCTCTCGCGCCGGGTCCCCGTCTGTCCGGAGGATCTCCCCCGTATGTCGAATCGCGTCATGAAGCCCAGCATCCGTACCACCGCCGTCGCCCTCGCCGCCGCGGGTCTGGGAGCGTCGTTGGTGGCCGGAGCCGGCTCCGCGTTCGCCGCCGAGGGCAAGGCCGCCGTCGCCAACACGCAGACCGCCGTGGCCGCGTCCGCCGCCGTCGCCAAGCAGGCCGACGTCCAGGCCAAGGCCGCAGCCCAGCTGGCCGCCCAGGTCAAGGCCGCAGCCGCCAAGGCCACCGCCCAGAAGCAGGCCGTCGCCAAGAAGGTCGTCAAGAAGGCGGCCGCGAAGAAGGCCGCCGCCTGGGTCAAGCCGGTCAACGGCTACACCCTGACCGCCAGCTTCAACCAGGGCGGTGCCATGTGGGCCCACAAGCACTCCGGCCAGGACTTCGCCGTTCCGGTCGGCACCCCGGTCAAGGCGGCCGGTGCCGGCACCGTCGTGAAGGCCGGCCCGTACGGCGGCGGTGACGGCCCCGCGTACGGCAACGCCATCGTCGTGAAGCACGCCAACGGCACCTACTCGCAGTACGCCCACCTGTCGAAGATCAAGGTCCACGTCGGGCAGAAGGTCTCCGCCGGCCAGCGGATCGCCCTCTCGGGCAACACCGGAAACTCCTCCGGCCCGCACCTGCACTTCGAGATCCGCACCACCCCGAACTACGGTTCCGCCGTGAACCCGGCCGCCTTCCTGCGGTCCCACGGCGTCTCCATCTGACGGTGACGTGACGGGTCAGGCCCGATAGGCCTGCTCGATCAGATCGAGGGCGACCTCGAGGACGGCTTCGTGCTTCTCCTCGGGGTCGCCCTCGACGTTCTGCATGAAGAAGGTCCCCGCGTGCAGCGTGAAGATCGCGCTGATGGAGCGGACCTTGTCGGTCATCGTGAAGTCCGGCTCCTGGACGAGACCCGTCAGCGCGATCATGCGCTCCTTGAAGGTCAGGCCGACGCTCAGCTTGCTGACCGCCGCCTGGTTGTCCTGCATGAAGCGGAAGAGCGGGGCCGCGGCGAGCAGGGCCCGCTGGTAGCGGCGGAGGATCTCCTGCTTCGTCTCCAGGGTCCGCGGCTGCGTGCCCGCCCACTCGATCAGCTGGTCCATGGGCCGGGTGAGGTCCTGGAAGATGCTGATGAGGATGTCTTCCTTGGTCTTGAAGTGGTAGTAGAGCGCGGCCTTGGTGACGTCGAGGCGTTCGGCGATCTCGCGCAGCGAGGTCTGCTCGTATCCCTGCTCGGCGAAGAGTTCGAGGGCCACGTCCTGGATCCGCTGACGGGTGTTGCCTCTGGCCATGGTCTGCTCGCTCTCACGGAAACTTACTTGACGCCCGGCTAGTGACGGGTCTACCGTCCCCAGTGTAGTAACTAGCCGGGCGGCAAGTAAGGATCGACATGGCGACCACCGACCAGACCACACCCGAGACCACGGCGGAGCGGCCGGAACAGGCGGCGGACCCGGCGGACGCGACGCAGCCGCGCAGCGTCCGGGTCGTCCTCCTCGCCCTGATGATCGCGATGCTGCTCGCCATGCTGGACAACATGATCATCGGCACCGCGATGCCCACGATCGTCGGTGAGCTCGGCGGCCTGGAGCACCTCTCCTGGGTCGTCACCGCCTACACCCTGGCCACCGCCGCCTCCACGCCCCTCTGGGGCAAGCTCGGCGACATGTACGGCCGCAAGGGCGTCTTCCTCGGCTCGATCGTGCTCTTCCTCATCGGCTCCGCGCTCAGCGGCATGGCCCAGGACATGGGACAGCTCATCGGCTTCCGCGCCGTGCAGGGCCTGGGCGCCGGCGGTCTGATGGTCGGCGTGATGGCGATCATCGGTGACCTGATACCGCCCCGGGACCGCGGCAGGTACCAGGGCATGATGGCCGGCGTCATGGCCCTCGCCATGATCGGCGGACCGCTGGTCGGCGGCACCATCACCGACCACTGGGGCTGGCGCTGGTCCTTCTACATCAACCTGCCGCTCGGCGCCGTCGCCCTCGCGATGATCACCGCCGTGCTCCACCTGCCGAAGAAGCGGCGCACCGCCGGCACCCCGATCGACTTCCTCGGCGCGGCCCTGCTGACCGTGGGCATCACCGCGATCGTCCTCGTCACCACCTGGGGCGGTACCGAGTACGCCTGGGGCTCGGCCACCATCGTCGGCCTCGCGGCCGGCGGCGTCCTCGCCCTCGTGGCCTTCCTCTTCGTCGAGAACCGCGCGAGCGACCCGATCGTGCCGCTGCACATCTTCCGCAGCCGCAACTTCACCCTGATGTCCGTGATCGGCTTCCTCACCGGCTTCGTGATGTTCGGCGCGGTGCTGTTCCTGCCGCTGTTCCAGCAGTCCGTGCAGGGCGCGTCGGCGACCAACTCCGGGCTGCTGCTCCTGCCGATGCTGCTGTCGATGATGGTCGTCTCGATGATCTCCGGCCGCGTCACCACCAGCAGCGGCAGGTACAAGGCCTTCCCGATCGCCGGCTCGGCGCTCATGGTCGGCGGCCTGTTCCTGCTCGCCCAGATGGACACCGGCACCTCGCGGCTCACCACCGGCCTCTTCATGGCCGTCCTCGGCGCCGGCACGGGCTTCCTGATGCAGATCACCATGCTCGTCGCGCAGAACAGCGTCGAGATGAGGGACATGGGCGTCGCCTCCTCGTCGACCACGCTCTTCCGCACCCTCGGTTCCTCCTTCGGCGTCGCGATCATGGGCGCCCTGTTCAACCACCGGGTGCAGGAGGAGATGGCGGCCCGCGGCGGCGGCGCCGCGACCGCCCGGTCGGCCCAGCTCGACGCGGCGAGCCTGGCCCGGCTGCCGGAGGCGCTCCGCGAGGCCTACCAGCACGCCGTCGCCGCCGGCACCCACGCCGCCTTCCTGGTCGGCTCGGCCGTCGCCGTCCTCGGCTTCGTCCTCGCCTTCCTCGTCAAGGAGGAGCCCCTGCGCGGAACCGGCCTCCCCGCCAAGTAGAACCGGTCCCGCGGACGGCCCGCCGCCCCTCCCGGGGACGGCGGGGGCCGTTGTCAGTGGCGCGTGCGAACCTCGGAGGCGTGGAGACCGGCACCCCCGAGGGTGCGCGGCTGGCCCTGCTGCGCCGGCTGCGCCTCGCCAAGGACGCCATGGACCGCGACTGGGGCGAGCCGCTCGACCTGGACGCGGTGGCCGGCCACGCCGGCTATTCGCGGTTCCACTTCGTCCGCGCCTTCAAGGCGGCGTACGGGGAGACCCCCGGCCAGTACCTCTCCCGCCGCCGCATCGAGCGGGCCGAGGAGCTGCTGCGTACGGCGGACCTGACCGTCACGGAGATCTGCGGCCTGGTCGGCTTCAGCAGCCTCGGCACCTTCTCCGCCCGCTTCAAGCAGCGCACCGGGCTCACCCCCACCGAGTACCGCGCCCGGCACGTCGGCCGCGGCGCCGCGCTGATACCGGGCTGCTTCGCCCTGCTGTACGCGGGCGGGTTCCCCGGCCGCGTACAGCAGGGCGGCGGCGATCCCGGGGAGCCGGATTCAGCGGCGCCCGATTTCGAGGAGCGCAATTCCGGAGAAGCGCGCTGAGGGGAGGGCTGCCTACGGTGGACGCATGATCAAGGGACTGGGCATCACCACCGTCTGGACGCTCGACCAGGAGCGCACCAAGAGGTTCTTCACCGAGAAGCTGGGCTTCGAGGTGCGGACCGACCTCGCCATGGGGCCCATGCGCTGGGTCACCGTCGGCGCCAAGGACCAGCCGGACGTCGAGCTGGCCCTGATGAGCCCCGACGGCCCGGCCATGGACGAGGAGTCCGCGGCCGCCCTGAAGACGCTCGTCAGCAAGGGCGTCCTGGGCGCGGGCGCGTTCCACACGGACGACTGCCGCGGGGACTACGAGGAGTTCCGGGCCAAGGGGGTGGAGTTCGTCCAGGAGCCGCAGGAGCGCCCGTACGGGATCGAGGCGATCTTCCGCGACGACAACGGCAACTGGTACTCGCTGACCCAGCGCAGTGAGGAGCTGGACTTCTCCAAGGACTTCGGGATCCCCGAGGGGAAGTGAACCGGGGCGGAGCGAGCGCGGGGACGGAGCGACGCCGGGGCGGAGCGCCCCAGGGCGGGAGCGATCCCCGGCCGGAGACTCCGCCGGGGCGGACCGGCCACGGACCCGCCCCGGCGGGGGACCCCACGGAAGCGGTCAGTCCGCCAGCCGCAGCACCGGGAAGCTCCCCGTGTTCGTCGGCGCGTGCTCCGGCAGCCACAGCACCGCCACCGCGCCGCCCGCCCCGCCCGGGGTGCCCTCGGGCGCCGCGTTGCGGAAGGTCAGCCGGGCCCCGAGGACCCGCGCCTGACCCGCCGCGATGGTCAGGCCCAGGCCGTGGCCCTGGCCCGCGCGGTCGCTGCTGCCCGTACGGAAGCGGCTCGGGCCCTCCCGGAGCAGCGCCTCGGGGAAGCCGGGGCCGTGGTCCCTGACCCGGACCACCCGGCCCTCGACGGTGACCTCCACCGGGCCGGGGCCCTTGCCGTGCTTGGCGGCGTTGGCGAGCAGGTTGCCCAGGATGCGCTCCAGGCGGCGCGGGTCGGTGTTCACCCAGGACTCGTGGACGACGCGGACCACCGCGTCCGGGTCGAGGGCCCGCACCCGGCGCTCCACGAACTCGCCGAGCGCGATCTCCTGGAGCTCGGCCCGCTCCGAGGCGCTGTCGAGCCGGGCCACCTCCAGGACGTCCTCGACCAGGGTCCGCATGGCCTGCGCCCGGTCCCGTACGAGCTCGGTCGGCCGGCCCGGCGGCAGCAGTTCGGCGGCCGTGAGCAGCCCCGTGACCGGGGTGCGCAGCTCGTGCGCGATGTCCGCGGTCACCCGGCGCTCGGCCTCGATGCGCTCGTTCAGGGCGTCGGTGAGGGCGTCGATGGCCCGGGCGAGCTCGTCGGTCTCGTCGCGGACGACCCCGCCGACGGCGTCCCTGACCCGGACCCCGGTGTTGCCCTGGGCGACCCGGCCGGCCGCGGCGGCCGCCTTGCGCAGCCGGCGCGAGAGCTGGCCGCCGATGAGCACGCCGAGCGCGCAGCCGCCGAAGACCACGGAGACCGAGCCGATGATCAGGGCCCGGTCGAGGTCCTTCATGATCGTGGTGCTGCGGTCGGCGAAGGGGACGTGCAGCGACAGCACGTCGCCGTTGGCGAGCGGCACGGCGGCCCACACGTCCGGCGGCCCGCCGTCGTGCTCCTGGATGTAGGTGCCGCGTCGCCCGTCGCGCATCAGCTGGTCGAGCTGCGGCGGCAGCGCCGGGTCGTTGATCTTGGTGCCGAAGCGCGGCTCCTTGGGCTTGGAGGTCTCGTACACGCGCTGGGCGTAGATCAGCCGCCACATCTGGACCTCGCGCGCGTTGTCGAGCATGGAGACGCGGGCCGCGTTGTGGACGACGAGGCTGAGCGTGACCGCGATGAGGGCGCCGACCGCCGCGATGGCGACGGCGATCTTCCAGCGGACGCCCGTACGGAGGGCGAGCCCGTTCACCACCTGCTGACCTGCTTCGTCCTCGGCGCCCCGGTGTCCGGAGCCCGCCGTCCGCGCGCGTTCATCCCTTGAGCTTGTAGCCGAAGCCCCGGACCGTCTCGATCCGGTCCTGGCCGATCTTGGTGCGCAGCCGCTGCACGTGGACGTCCACCACCCGGGTGTCGCCGCCCCAGCCGTAGTCCCAGACCCGCTCCAGGAGCTTGTCCCGGGACAGTACCGTGCCGGGCGCCGAGGAGAACTCCAGGAGCAGCCGCATCTCGGTCGGGGTGAGCGCGACCGGCGCGCCGGCCCTGCGCACCTCCATGCCGTCGGTGTCGACCTCCAGGTCGCCGAAGGTCAGCACACCGCCCGTGGCGGCCTCCTCGCGGCCGCCGTCGCCCGCGCCCGCTCCGCCCGCGTGGCCGAAGCGGCGCAGCACGGCCCGGATCCGGGCCATGAGGACGGAACCGTCGAAGGGCTTGGTCACGTAGTCGTCCGCCCCGGCCTCCAGGCCGAGGACGACATCGATGGAGTCGGCCCGCGCGGACAGCATGATCACCGGCACGGTCGACTCGTCGCGGATGCGCCGGCACAGGCTGACGCCGTCCATCCCGGGCAGCATGACGTCGAGGAGCGCGATGTCGGGCCGGTCCGCGCGGAAGGCCTCCAGGCCGGAGAGGCCGTCGGGCATGGCCGTCACCGTGAAGCCGTCCCGCTCCAGCGCGAGCTGGGTGGCCTCACGGATGACATCGTCGTCCTCGACGAAGAGGACATGGGTCTCGGCCATGGTGCGCCGTCCGCCCTTCCTTCGTTTTCCTTCGGTTCCTTCGGCTTCCGCGGTCCGTCAGTCCGAACCGGGTTCGGTCGGCGCGGGGGCGGCACCGTCGATGCCGCCGTCGCCGACGGCCTTGCTGTAGTCGTTGTGCACCCAGTCGTGCTGGCTGAACCTGTTGCCCATCCAGCGGTAGGTGATCACGTCCTCGCCCGAGGGATACGCGACCGGGTCGCCCTTGGCGTACACCTGCTTGGTGACGATCAGGTCGCCGCGGTCGATCGTGCCGTACACCGCCGCGTCCTCGGCCATGAAGACGTTCGTGTACCTGTCGTTCTCCTCGCGGTACACGTACGTGCCGATGCCGACGGCGTCTCCGCAGGTCATCACGTTGACGACGACGTCGGGCGAGGTGGAGCCGGTGAGGTTGCCGTAGGAGGTGTCCACCGGGTAGGCGTCCGCCGCGCACGGCTTCAGGTCGGCCTTCAGCCGCTCGCCGATCTTCGGGTCGTTCTTGAGCAGGGCGATCGGGTCGACCCGCTTGGTGGCCGGCCCGGCGACCTGGCCGGGCGAGCCGGACGGCTTTGGTGTGGTCGGGGCGGTCGAGGCGACCTCGTCCGGCCGGGCCGCCCCCTCGTCACGGGAGCCGGTCCCGCCGGTCGAGCAGCCGGCCACGAGCACGCCGACGGCGGCGAGCCCGGCCATCGCCGTGACGCTCGCCGCCCGCTCTCTGGCAGTCAGAGCCTGTCCTAGGCCGCGCACCGCTCCTGCTTCCGCTCGTCGCCTCGTACGGTCGTCGCCGTGCGCACGGTCCGCACCGCGCGTACGGCCCGCGCCGTCCGCTCCAGGACACCCGCGTCCAGAGCCCGGGAGTCACCGTCGGCGGCCCGGCTCTCCAGTTCCTGGCGCAGTCGGGCCAGGGCGCGGTGGAGCGTGCTCTTCACCGTACCGGTCGACATGCCGAGCGCGGCGGCGGTCTCCTCGGTGCTCATCTGCTCCCAGTGGCGGAGCACGACCACGCTGCGCTGCTTGGGGGCGAGCACCTTCAGGATGTCCATCAGCAGGGCCCGGTCGGCGTGCTGCTCGGTGGCGTCCTCGACGCTGGCGTCGGGCAGCTGCTCGGTGGGCACCTCCTCCAGCTTGCGGGCCCGCCACCACTCGGTCCGGGTGTTGATCATGACCCGGCGGAGGTACGCGTCGGCCAGCGACTTGTCGGCGATGCCGTCCCAGCGGCCGTACGTACGGGCGAGGGCGGTCTGCAGCAGGTCCTGGGCGTCCACCGGGTCGGGCACCAGCCGGCGGGCGCTGCGCAGCAGCGCGTCCTGCCGAGTGCGTACGTACTCTTCAAAATCGAGCACCTCGCCGTGCGCCATCCCGAACCGCCTCCGATATCCCCGTGACCAGCTTCGAAGAGCTCTGGTCTGTGTCGTCGACGACGCTACGGAGCGGTTGTCACGGGGCTGTGCGGGGGAGCCGTCGGCGGGCGCACGGCTACCCATCGGTTGTGTAACAGCGGATTCATAGGTTCCGGATCCTTCGGATCGAAGGCGCCCCGGACCGTCGGCCTCCGCTCAGCTCAGCGGGAGGCGGTAACGGCCGCCCTCCAGCGGCTCGACCAGACCGTCGGCGACCAGACCGTCCAGGGCCCGGGCCCGCTGCACCGGCTCGTCCCAGACCGCGTCCAGGGCCGCCTGCTCCACCGGGTCCGAGGCATCCCTCAGGACGGCGAGCAGCTTGCCCCGCACCTGCCGGTCCGTGCCCGCGTACGTCTGGCCGCGCCGCGGCGGGCCGTCGTGGGCGGGCTTCCCGGCGAGCCGCCAGGCGCACCGGTCGGCCAGCGGGCAGCGCCCGCAGTCCTCGTTCTTCGCCGTGCACACCAGCGCGCCGAGCTCCATGGAGGCCGCCGCCCAGCGGGCCGCGGTCGCCTCGTCGTCCGGCAGCAGGGCCCGGGCCAGCCGGCGCTCGGCGGCGGTGGTGGCGTTCGGCGGGTACTGCACGCCGGTCGCCGCCCGCGCGAACACCCGGCGCACGTTGGTGTCGAGGACCGGGTGCCGCTGCCCGTACGCGAAGGAGGCCACCGCCGCGGCCGTGTACTCCCCGATCCCCGGCAGCGCGAGCAGCTGACCGTGATCGCTCGGTACGTCACCGCCGTGCCGCTCCGTTATGGCCACGGCCGCCGCGTGCAGCCGCAGCGCCCGGCGTGGATAGCCGAGCCTGCCCCAGGCGCGGACGGCCTCGCCCGGCGCCTCGCCGGCCAGGTCGGCCGGACGCGGCCAGCGCGCCAGCCACTGCTCGTACACCGGCAGCACCCGCACCACCGGGGTCTGCTGGAGCATGAACTCGCTGACCATCACGCCCCACGCCCCGGCCTCCGGGCGGCGCCACGGCAGATCGCGGGCGTGCCGGTCGAACCACGCGAGGACGGGCCCGTGCAGTTCGTCGGGAGCGGCGGGCAGGGCGGGACCGGCGGCGCCGGCGGGGGCAGGGGGATCGGCGGGGGCCTTCGGCGCCGTGCGGGCGGCGGCGGAAGGGGCCTCCGCGGAAGAGGCCCCCGAGGCAGGGGGCGCGGCGGGAGAAATCCCGGCGGGAGTCTCGGCGGAAGAGGTCTCGGGGAAAGCGGCGGCGGGAGCGGCGGGAGTGGAAGTCATGGCATCCCCGATCCTGGCACGTTCCCCGGGCGATCAGTACGCGCCGTGGCGCACGCCCTCGGGGCGCGCGGAGGCACGCACGCGCGGCCCGCGCCCCACGCACCACACCACCACGCCGCTCCGGCTCGACCTGGCCGTCTCGACCAGGGAGCGGACCGGCCGCCCGGCCGCCTTCATGACCACGAACACGACCGCGGCACCGAGGAGCAGGCCGGCCGTCACGTCGTGGGGATAGTGGACGCCGACGAAGACCCGGGAGAAGGCCATGAGCAGGGCCATCGGAGCGGTCAGCCAGATCATCCCGCGCCACGACAGGGCGAGCGCGAGGGCGGCCGCGCCGGCGATGGCGGAGTGGTTGCTGGGAAAGGACCAGTCGCCGTACGGCGGGCACGTGACCAGCGAGGCGGGCGCCCCCGCCACCGCCCGGCAGGGGCGCTCCTCGTCGATCAGGGACTTCAGCCCCTCGCTCACCACGTAACCGAAGGCGGTCGCCAGCGGGGCGAGCAGCGCGAGCGCCATCGCGTCCGCCGACCCGTGCCGCTTCCGCCACCAGCCGGCCAGGAACAGCGCCCCGAAGAGCAGCAGCCCGAGTTCCGTCCAGACCTCCGCCAGTTGCTGGAACCAGTGCGGGGTGGAATGCGCGAAATCGGTGATGTCGAGATACAGGCCGTCGGAGAGCTCAGGGAGGTTTTCCATGGTCAGGACGGTATCCGGCCCGCGCACCCGGCTGCCCCGGCCCATCGGACACCCCTCGCCCCGACGAAAGTAGGGGGCGGGGAACAGGCACCCCGTAAGGGTGCCGTGGGAGTTCCCGATCCGGCCCGGATGTGATCATCGGCAAAACTTGGTGTCTGGAGCGGCATGGGGGGCGGGAGTTGGCCCTGATCTCTCGTAAGGTTCGTGGCGTGGGATCTCTGCGCAATCCGGTCGGGCCGCTTCCCTCCTCCATCTACTGGCGTCGGAGGGCCGTCGCGCTGTGCCTGATCGCGCTGCTCGCGGCGCTCGCCGTGTGGGCCCTCACCTCCGGTGGCGGTCAGGGCGGCAAGACCGACGACTCCGCCAACGGCGCCTCCCCCGCCCCCTCGATCACCCCCGGGCCCTCCGGCACCGGCCCGGCGATCAGCCAACAGCCGGGCGGGCGCGACGAGTCGGGCGGCGGTGACACCGCCGGCGGCGACGGAACGGGCGAGGGCGACGGCGGTACGGACGCGGGCGCGGACGCCGGCACAGCCGGTACCGCCGGCAGCGGCAAGAACGGTGACACGGACGGCTCGGGCGGCGACGGGGGTGCCGGCGCGGGCGCGGGACAGCAGGTTCCGGCCAATTCGCCGCTGCCCAACTGTGCGCCCGGCGCGCTGCAGTTGAGCCTGCGCAGCGCCAAGGTGGCCTACGAGCCGGGTGAGAAGCCCCGCTTCCACCTCGTCGTGAAGAACACCTCGGCCACCGACTGCAAGGCCGATCTCGGGCCGAAGGCGGCGGTGTTGACGATCCGTGACACCAACGGCGAGCTGTGGTCCTCCGGGGACTGCCCGCGCGTCGCGGCCCCGCTGCTCCTGAAGGTCCCGGCGCGGACGGAGATCACCCACACCGTGGAGTGGGACCGCCGCCGCAGCGCCCCCCGGTGCGCGACCGCCCCGGCGGGCGAGGTCGGCCCGGCCACCTACCTCGTGGAGGCGACGGTCTCGGGCGTGAAGGTCTCCCCGGTGTCGTTCCGCCTCGAAAAGGACTGATCGGAGCCACCCTGCCGCTCTGTGACGCAGGTCACATCGCCTTCCTGTCAGCAATCGTGGCGCCGCCCCGCTCATTCACCGGGAGCAAGCCAACCGACAGGAGAAGCTCATGAAGCACCGCATCGTCGTCCTCGGCGCCGGCTATGCCGGGGCCTACGTGGCCGGGACCCTGGCCCGCCGGCTGTCCCCGGCGGACGCCGAGATCACCGTCGTCAACGCGGAGCCGGACTTCGTCCAGCGGATGCGGCTGCACCAGCTCGCGGCCGGCCAGAAGGTCGAGGCGCCGCCGCTCGCCGACGTCTTCGCGGGCACCGGGATCCGGCTGCGCCTGGCGAGGGTCACCGCCGTCGACCCCGAGCGCCGTGCCGTGACCGTGGCGGACGCCGACGGCGGCGGCGAACTCGGCTACGACACCCTCGTCTACGCGCTCGGCAGCCGCGGTGCCCGCCACGGCGTCCCCGGAGCGGGCGAGCACGCCTTCGACATCGCCGCCCGGCCCTCCGCCCTGCGCCTGCGCGAGCGCCTGGACGACCTGAGCGGACGGCAGGAAGGCGGCCGGGTGCTGGTCGTCGGCGACGGGCTGACCGGCATCGAGACCGCCACCGAGATCGCCGAGTCCCGGCCCGGCCTGGCCGTGACGCTGATCGCCCGCGGCGAGCTGGCCTCCGCGCTCTCCGCCGGGGCCCGCGCCCACCTGCGCCGGGCCTGCGCCCGCCTTGGCGTCACCGTCCTGGAGCACACCGAGGTCGAGGCGGTCGAAGCCACGCGGGTGCGGTGCGCCGACGGCACGGTCCTGGCGTCCGACGCGACCGTGTGGACGGCCGGGTTCGCCGTCAGCCCCCTCGCCGCCGCCGGCGGCCTGGAGGTCACCGAGGACGGCCGGATCGTCGTCGACCGCGCCATGCGGTCGGTCTCGCACCCGGACGTCTACGCCGTCGGCGACAGCGCCCACGCCGTCGCCGACAACGGCCGCCCGCTGCCGATGTCCTGCGCCTCGGCCGGCTACACCGGCATGCAGGCCACGGCCGCGATCGTGGCCCATCTGACCGGCCGCGCGATCCCGCACACCAGGCTGGAGTACGTGGGCAACCACATCAGCCTCGGGCGGCGGGACGGGATCTTCCAGATGGTCGACGAGGAGTGGCGGCCGAAGCCGAAGCACATCGCCGGCCGGAAGGCCGCCCGGTTCAAGGCGGCCATCCTCGGGATGTCGCTGTGGACCACGTCGCACCCCACCTTCGGACTGCCCCGGCGCAGGCACCGCCTGGCCGCCGCGCCGCAGGCGTCGGCCGCCGAATCCCCGGCCCGCGCCGCCGCCTAGACAGGGCCTTAAGGTGACCCGCGTGGACAGCATCGCCACCGATCGCTTCGACGCCGGCCGGTTCGAGGCCAGCCGCAACCGGCTGGCCTCGCTGGCGTACCGCCTCCTCGGCTCCGCCAACGACGCCGAGGACGCCGTCCAGGACGCCTTCCTGCACTGGCAGGCCGCCGACCGGGAGCGGATCAGGGTGCCGGAGGCATGGCTGACCAAGGTGGTGACCCACCTGTGCCTGGACCGGCTCCGCTCGGCCCGGGCACGCCGCGAACGCACCGCCGGCGCCTGGCTGCCCGAACCGCTCCTCGACGGCGACCCCATGCTCGGGCCGGCCGACACCTTCGAGCAGCGCGAATCGGTCTCCCTGGCCGTGCTGACGCTCATGGAACGCCTGTCGCCCCACGAGCGGGCCGTCTATGTCCTGCGCGAGGCCTTCTCCTACAGCCACGCCGAGATCGCCGAGATCCTCGACATCACCGAGTCGGCGAGCCAGCAGCACCTCCACCGGGCCCGGCGCCGGATCACCGCCGGCCGCCGCGGCGGCGGCGAGGTCGCCCCGGCGTCGGTCCGCGGGATCGTCGAGGAGTTCCTCGCCGCCGCCTCATCGGGCCGCACCGAACGCCTGGTGGCGCTGCTCACCGACGACGCGGTCGCGGTCTCCGACGGCGTCGGCGGCACGGCCCGGGAACTGCTGCGCTACGACACCCCGGAGCGCATCGCCACCGTCGTACGGGCCGGCCTCAAGCCCACCCCCGCGAAGCGGCGCCTGGTCGGCGGCACGCCCGCCCTCCACTACGCGCTCGTCAACGGCGCCCCGGCGCTGCTCTTCGTGGTCGCCGGCCAGGTCAAGGGCGCGGTGACCTTCGACGTCACCGACGGCAGGATCGCGATGGTGCGGGGCATCGCCGCCCCGGACCGCCTCGCCCGCCTGAACGAGTCCTGGCGGCGACAGGGTCCGGACACGCCGCTCGTCGAACGGTGGTGACGGGCGGCGCCGCGCGGGAAGGGGCCTGGTGCCTGAGGAGGGCGCGGGAAAGGGCCGGGTACCTGAAGAGGGCGCGGGAAAGGGCCGGGTGCCTGAGCAGGGCGCGGGAAGGGGCCGGGTGCCTGAGGAAGGAGGGCGGGCGAGCCCGGCAAGATCCGGAAGAGAGGCCCTGGCTAGACGTACCGCTCCAGGATCGAGGACTCCGCCAGCCGCGACAGGCCCTCGCGGACGCTGCGCGCGCGGGCCTCGCCGACGCCGTCCACGGTCTGGAGGTCGTCCACGCTCGCCGCGAGCAGCTTCTGCAGACCGCCGAAGTGCTCCACGAGCCGCTCGATGATCGCGCCCGGCAGCCGCGGCACCTTGGCGAGCAGCCGGTAGCCGCGCGGTGAGACCGCCGAGTCCAGGGTCTCGGGCGAGCCGGTGTAGCCGAGCGCCCGCGCCACTATCGGCAGTTCGAGCAGCTCGGCGTGGGTCAGCGCGTCCAGCTCGGTGAGCGCCTCGGAGACCGTACGGGACCGCTTGGCCGTGGGCTCGGGCACGTAGTCGCGGATGACGAGCTCGCGCTCCGGCTCCACGCCCGCGATCAGCTCGTCCAGCTGCAGCGACAGCAGCCGGCCGTCGGTGCCCAGCTCCACCACGTACTCGGCGATCTCGGTGGCGATCCGGCGCACCATCTCCAGGCGCTGGGCCACCGCGGTGACGTCCCGGACGGTCACCAGGTCCTCGATCTCCAGGGCGGAGAGCGTGCCGGCCACCTCGTCCAGGCGCAGCTTGTAGCGCTCCAGGGTCGCCAGGGCCTGGTTGGCGCGGGACAGGATGGCCGCCGACTCCTCCAGGACGCGGCGCTCGCCGTTGACGTACAGGGCGATCAGCCGCATCGACTGCGACACGGAGACGACCGGGAAGCCGCACTGCTTGGAGACCCGGTCCGCCGTACGGTGCCGGGTGCCGGTCTCCTCGGTGGGGATGGACGCGTCGGGGACCAGCTGCACACCGGCCCGCAGGATCTTGCTGATGTCCTTGTCGAGGACGAGCGCCCCGTCGAGCTTGCACAGCTCGCGCAGGCGCGTGGCGGTGAACTCGACGTCGATGACGAAACCGCCGGTGCACATCGACTCGACGGTCTTGTCCATGCCGAGCACGATCAGACCGCCGGTGTTGCCACGGAGGATCCGTTCGAGCCCGTCGCGCAGGGCGGTGCCGGGGGCGACGGCGCTGAGCGACGCACGCATCAGTGCCTCGTTGTCCTTGGCTGCCACTGCACTCCTCCGGCTCGTACGGATGGGCGAGACCAGGGCAAAGTCTAGCGACACCGCCCCGTCGCCCTCCGACGCGCGCGGGAAGCCCCCGCCGGGGCCCGCCCCCGAACCCTCCGCCGGGCCCGCCCGGGAGCCCTCCGCCGGGCCCGCCCCGGAGCCTCTCACCAGGGCCCGGCCCGGAAGCCGGCCCCGCCGCCCCCGCTCCTGCTGTGCCGCCCCCCTTCACTCCCTCTTCGCTACCCCTCCGCCCCCTGCGGCGCCCGGGCCCGGCGGGCGCGCGGCAGAACCCGCAGGGCGTCGCCCATGTCCGCGACCTCGGTGACCTTCATGCCCGGCGGCACCTTCCCGGGGTCGGCCGGGACCAGCGCGTGCGTGAAGCCCAGCCGGTGCGCCTCCGCGAGCCGGCGCTGGACGCCCGTCACCCGCCGGACCTCGCCGGCCAGGCCCACCTCGCCGATCGCCACCAGGTTCTTCGGCAGCGGGGTGTCGCTCGCGGCGGAGGCCAGCGCCAGGGCGATGGCCAGGTCGGCGGCGGGCTCGGAGAGCTTCACCCCGCCGACGGTCGCGCTGTAGATGTCCCGCTTGCCGAGCGCGGTGATCCGGCCGCGCTGCTCCAGGACCGCCAGCATCATCGACACCCGCGAGGTCTCCAGGCCGGAGGTGGTGCGGCGCGGCGAGGGGATCTGGGAGTCGACCGTCAGCGCCTGGACCTCGGCCACCAGCGGCCGGCGGCCCTCCAGGGTCACCGTCAGACAGGTGCCGGGCACGGCCGTGTCCCGGCGGGTCAGGAACAGGCCCGACGGGTCGGCGAGCCCGATGATGCCCTCGTCGTGCAGCTCGAAGCAGCCGACCTCGTCCGTCGCCCCGTACCGGTTCTTCACGCCCCGGACCAGGCGCAGCCGCGCGTGCCGGTCGCCCTCGAAGTGCAGCACGACGTCCACCAGGTGCTCCAGGAGCCGGGGGCCCGCGATGGCGCCGTCCTTGGTGACGTGGCCCACGAGCAGCGTGGACATCCCGCGCTCCTTGGAGGCCCGGATCAGCGCGCCGGCGACCTCGCGGACCTGCGCCATGCCGCCGGGCGCGCCGTCGATCTCGGGCGAGGCGACGGTCTGCACCGAGTCCAGGACCAGCAGCGAGGGCTTCACCGCGTCCAGGTGCCCGAGGACCGCCGACAGATCCGTCTCCGCCGCCAGATATAGGTGGTCGTTCAGCGCGTTGATCCGGTCGGCGCGCAGCCGGACCTGGCTCGCGGACTCCTCACCGGTCACGTACAGCGTGCGGTGCTCGTCGCTCGCGGCCTTGGCGGCGACGTCGAGCAGCAGCGTCGACTTGCCCACGCCCGGCTCGCCCGCCAGCAGGACGACCGCGCCGGGCACGAGCCCGCCGCCCAGGACCCGGTCAAGCTCGTCCACGCCGGTGCTGCGGGCGGTCGCCTGCCGCCCGTCGACCTGCCCGATGGGCAGCGCGGCGGTGGACACCCGCCCCGCGGCGGTGGTCCGGACGGCGGGCGCGCCGTACTCCTCCACCGTGCCCCACGCCTGGCATTCGGGGCAGCGGCCGAGCCACTTGGCGGTCTGCCAGCCGCACTCGGTGCAGCGGTAGGACGGCCGGTCCTTGGCGGTTTTGGTACGAGCAGCCATGGGCGCCACCGTAGCCCCCGCCACTGACAGCGCCTCCCGTCGGCTTCCCTCGCGCCCCCGTCGGCTTCCCCCGCGCCCCCGTCGGCGTCCCTCACGCCCCCGCCGCTATCCCCGGGGCGTCCCCCGTCGGCATCCCCAGGACTCCGCCGGTCGGCGTCCCTGCCGCCTCCCGTCGACATCCCGGGGCCGTCCGCCGGGCATCGGCCCGGCAAGCGGGGGCGCCTCTCGTGTCCCCTTTCGGGCGATAGCTTCACCCGTACGGATTAAAAGTGTGCAAGCGGTGAGAAGACCCCCCGCCCTCCTGCCTACCGTCGCCGGGTGACGAGCAGCAGGCTGGAACACCCCACGCGAACCACCGGCGGCCCCCGCACTCTGGGCCAGCGGCCCCCCGCCCGGTACGAGGAGTACCTGGACGGTCTCTTCACCTACTGCCTCTCGGTGCTCTGCGACCACGACACGGCCACCGCCGTCCTCGGCGACGTCCTGGCCATCGCCGAGCGCCACCACGGCCGCTGTCCCGCCGACGAGTCCGGCCGCCGCGCCTGGCTGTACGCCCTGGCCCGCTGGGCCTGTCTGCGCAGCCTCGGCGAGCAGCGCCGCCGACGCCACGGCGCCCACACCGGCCGCCCCGCCGTCGCCGCGCCCGAGCCGCCCCGGGTCGCCCCCGAGGTCGCCGAGCGGCGCCGCGCCGAGCTGGCCGCGCTCGCCTGGCCCGAGGCCGCGGGCACCACACCCGAGCAGCGCGAGGCCCTGGAGCTCGCCGTCCGGCACGGCCTCGGACACAACGAGGTCGCCGCCGTGCTCTCGCTCGACCCGCTCGCCGCCCGCGAACTGCTCTCCTCCGCCGGCTGCGAGGTCGAACGCACCCGCGCCGCGCTCGCCGTCGTCGAGACCGGCGACTGCCCCACCGTCGCCCGCCTCACCGGCGACCACCAGGTGCTGCTGTCCGCCGCCCTGCGCGCCGAACTGGTCCGGCACGTCGACGACTGCCCGCGCTGCCGCCGGGTCGCCGAGCGCGCGGGCGCCCAAGCGCCCTGGCCGGGCGCCCTGACCACCCCGCCCGGGCGGCTCCCGATCGTCGAGGCGCCGCGCGCCGCCGCGTACATGGCGATGCTGCACGTCCCGCGCGCGCGTGCCGGCGCCCCCCGCTTCGGCCCGACCGGCTTCCCCCTGGACCCCAAGGACCACGCGGCCCGCCGCGACCGGATGCGCGCCCGCGCCGTCACCACCACCGTGGTCGCCGCGGTCGTCGCCGCCCCGGTCCTCGCCCTGTGGACCTCGTACCGCGGCACGCCGGTCGTCGGCGAGGGCCACGACGGAGCCAGGATCAGCGCGCGCGAGGAGGACGGGCCGGCCGCCTCGCAGGGCGGCACCGGCGGCCGCCCGTACGACCGCTACGAGAACACGGGCAACGCCCAGACCACCCCCGACCCCCGCGTCGGCCGCTCCCCGGACGTCTCCGTCGAGGTGATCGACCCCGGCGCACCCGTCCCCCCGGCCCGGCCGGGCCAGGCCGCGCCCGCCCGGATCACCGTCGCCGCGCGCGGCAGCGGCGCGACCACCCTGCTCACCCTCACCAACGAGGGCGGCGCGCCCGCCGCCTGGTCGCTGTGGTCCGACGCCCCCTGGCTGTACGTGAGCCAGGCCTCCGGCACCCTGCGCCCGGGCGAGTCGGTCACCGTCCGGATCTCCGTCGACCGCTCCCGCGAGCCGGCCGGTGCCTGGAGCGCCCGGGTCGGGGTCGAGCCCTCGGGCGCGGTCGTACGGATCGACGGTTACGGGGTGACGCCGCCGCCCCCGACGACGGACCCGACCCCACCGCCGCCGGGCACGACGGAGCCGACGACCCCGCCGCCGACGAGCGAGCCGCCGACCACCCCGCCCCCGACGACCGAGCCCACGACCCCGCCCCCGACGACGGACCCGACCACCGAGCCCACGCCCACGGAGACGGCGAGCGAGACGCCGCCGAGCACCGACCCGGTGCCCTCTTCCTGAGGAAGCCCCAGGAGGGATCCAGGAGAGATCCACGAGGGATCCAGGAGGGAGATCTAGGCGGGGTCGGCCGGGTGCGGGGCCACCAGCGGCAGCTGGGAGGCGAGCCGCGCCTCGCACAGCCCGACGAGGACCTCGTACGCGGCCTCGCCCATCATCTCGACGAGCTCCGGCCGGTACGAGACGTAGACCGGGTCCTTGCCCACGTGCGCGGAGCTCGCGGTCGTGCAGTACCAGTGCAGGTCGTGACCGCCCGGGCCCCAGCCGCGCCGGTCGTACTCGCCGATCGACACCTGGAGGACCTTCGTGTCGTCCGGGCGGTCGATCCAGTCGTAGGTCCGCCGCACCGGCAGCTGCCAGCACACGTCCGGCTTGGTCTCCAGCGGCTCCCGGCCCTCCCGCACCGCCAGGATGTGCAGGGAGCAGCCCGCGCCGCCCGCGAAACCGGGGCGGTTCTGGAAGATGCAGGAGCCTTCCCAGCGGCGGGTCTGCCGGTCGCCGTCCTCGTCGAGCTGCACCCAGCCCGTCCCCGTGCCGACGTCGTGGAACTGCCACAGCTCCGGCGTGAGCCGCGCCACGTGCCCGGCGACGCGCTTCTCGTCGTCCTCGTCGGAGAAGTGCGCGCCGAGCGTGCAGCAGCCGTCGTCGGCGCGGCCCTCCTGGATGCCCTGGCAGCCGTTGCCGAAGATGCAGGTCCAGCGGGAGGTGAGCCAGGTCAGGTCGCAGCGGTAGACCTGCTCCTCGTCGTCGGGGTCGGCGAACTCGACCCAGGCGCGCGGGAAGTCCAGGCCCTTCTCGTCGGGCTCCTCGCCCTTGCCCCGCTTCCGGCCGGCCTTCACTGACCTGGCCGCGTGCGCGGCCCTGGCCGCCTTGGCGGCGTCGAGCTCGGGGGTGGGGGCGGCACTGTCTTTGCCCGGCTTCGCCTTTTTCGTCTTTGGCACAACGCCAAGCGTATGCGGGCGCGCGCAGTAGCGTTCCGTCCATGAGACTCGGAGTCCTCGACGTCGGTTCGAACACGGTGCACCTCCTCGTGGTGGACGCCCACCCCGGCGCCCGCCCGCTGCCCGCCCACTCCCACAAGGCGGAGCTGCGGCTCGCCGAGCTCCTCGACGAGCGCGGCGCCATCGCCGACGCGGGGGTGGAGCGGCTCATCGCCACCGTCCGCGCGGCGCTCACGGCCGCCGAGGACAAGGGCTGCGAGGAGGTGCTGCCGTTCGCGACCTCGGCGGTGCGCGAGGCCAGCAACGCCGACGCGGTCCTCGCCCGCGTGTACGCGGAGACCGGCATCGCGCTCCAGGTCCTCAGCGGCGAGGAGGAGGCCCGGCTCACCTTCCTGGCCGCCCGGCGCTGGTTCGGGTGGTCCGCGGGCAAGCTCTTCCTCCTCGACATCGGCGGCGGCTCGCTGGAGATCGCCTTCGGCATCGACGAGGAGCCCGACACGGCCGTCTCCCTGCCGCTCGGCGCGGGCCGGCTGACCAAGGGCTGGCTGCCGGGCGACCCGCCCGACACCACCGACGTGAAGGCGCTGCGCCGCCACGTGCGGGCGCAGATCGCCCGTACGGTCGGGGAGTTCAACCGCTTCGGCCCGCCCGACCACGTCGTGGCCACCTCCAAGACCTTCAAGCAGCTGGCCCGCATCGCCGGCGCCCCCGGCTCCGGCTTCGGCCTGTACGTCCAGCGCAATCTGTCCCGCAAGTCCCTGGAGGAGTGGGTCCCGCGCCTCGCCGCGATGACCGCCGGCGAACGCGCCGCCCTCCCGGGCGTCTCCGAGGGCCGCGCCTCCCAGCTCCTGGCCGGCGCCCTGGTCGCCGAGGGCGCGATGGACCTCTTCGGCATCGACGAGCTGGAGATCTGCCCCTGGGCGCTGCGCGAGGGCGTGATCCTGCGCCGCCTGGACCACCTGCCGTAGCGGGCGGAGCGGGGCGGTGTGGTGCGGGGGAGCCGGGCGGCGCGTGTGCCATAGGTGTCCGTACGGGCCGGGCGCCGCGGCGCCGCAGGCTTCCGTACGGGCCGGGCGCCGCGGGCTTGAGGGGCGCGGGCGTCGCGTGTGCCGTAAGCGTCCGTACGGGCCGGGCGTGACCGGAACCACCCCCCGGCCCTCCGGCCCGCCCCGTACCCTGTTCTCCGTGGCAGAACCAGCGGTGCGCGTCCCGGATGCGAAGGTCGCCCTGTCGACGGCCTCGGTGTATCCGGAGTCGACGGCGACGGCCTTCGAGGTCGCCGCGCGCCTCGGTTACGACGGCGTCGAGATCATGGTGTGGACCGATCCGGTCAGCCAGGACATCGAGGCGCTGCGCCGGCTCTCGGACTACCACCAGGTGCCGATCCTCGCCGTGCACGCCCCCTGCCTGCTGATCACCCAGCGCGTCTGGTCCACCGACCCGTGGGTCAAGCTCCAGCGCGCCCAGGCGGCGGCCGAGAAGCTGGGCGCCACGACGGTCGTCGTGCACCCGCCGTTCCGCTGGCAGCGGCAGTACGCGCGCGACTTCGTGACCGGCATCTGGCGGATGGCCGACGAGACGGACGTCCGGTTCGCCGTGGAGAACATGTACCCGTGGCGGTACAAGGACCGCGAGATGCTCGCGTACGCGCCCGAGTGGGACGTCACCAAGGACGACTACCGGCACTTCACCATCGACCTCTCGCACACCGCCACCGCCCGCACCGACACCCTCGCGATGGTCGACCGCATGGGCGGCCGCCTCGGCCACGTCCACCTGGCCGACGGGCGCGGTTCGGCCAAGGACGAGCACCTGGTGCCGGGCCGGGGCAACCAGCCGTGCGCCGAGCTCCTGGAGCGGCTGGCGCGCAGCGGCTACGACGGCCACGTCGTGATCGAGGTCAACACCCGCAGGGCGATGTCCTCCGCCGAACGCGAGGCCGATCTCGCCGAGGCCCTGGCCTTCACCCGGCTGCACCTGGCCGCCGCCGCGCCGAGCGAGGCCCCGCGCCCGTGACCGAGCCGTCCCCCCGGCGGCGCGGCCGCCCCTCCCGTACCGCGGCGGAGGAGAGCGGACCGGGCGCGCGCGAGCGGATCATCGAGGCGGCGCGGGCGATGTTCGCCGAGCGCGGCTACGACAAGACCTCCGTGCGCGGCATCGCGAAGGCCGCGGACGTCGATCCGGCGCTCGTCCACCACTACTTCGGGACGAAGGACGAGGTCTTCGCGGCGGCCGTCGAGGTCTCCTTCGAGCCGGCGACGGTCGTGCCGGCCATCGTCGGCGGCCCGCGCGAGGCGATCGGCGAGCGGCTGGCCCGCTTCTTCATCTCGGTGTGGGAGAACCCGGCGACCCGCGCCCCGCTGCTCGCGATCCTCCGCTCCGCGCTGACCCACGAGGCGGCGGCGAAGGTGCTGCGCGGCTTCGTCCTGCGGCGCCTCCTCGAACGGATCGCCGCGGACCTCGACGTACCGGAGCCGAAGTTCCGCGCCGAGCTGGCCGCCTCGCACATGATCGGGATCGCGATCCTGCGGTACGTGATCCAGGTGGAGCCGCTGGCGTCGGCGGACCCGGAGGCGATCGTGGCCCAGGTGTCCCCGACCCTCCAGCGCTACCTGACCCAGCCCTGACCGCCACCGCGACGCCGCAGCGACGGCACGACGGGGTCGGCGCGACGGCGACCGACCGACCGAACACTGAACACTTCGTCCGCCATGCGGACACCTTGTCCAGATCTTGGAGTCGAAGCGTACGCTCGACTTCAGAGACAACCATCACGAGGAGCGAGCGACGATGCCCGAGCTGAGGTCCCGCACTGTCACCCACGGCCGCAATATGGCGGGCGCACGCGCCCTTATGCGCGCCTCCGGTGTACCGGGCGCCGACATCGGGCGGAAGCCGATCATCGCCGTGGCCAACTCCTTCACGGAGTTCGTCCCCGGCCACACCCACCTCCAGCCCGTGGGCCGGATCGTCTCCGAGGCCATCACCGCCGCCGGCGGCATCGCCCGCGAGTTCAACACGATCGCCGTCGACGACGGCATCGCCATGGGCCACGGCGGCATGCTCTACAGCCTGCCGTCCCGCGACCTGATCGCCGACAGCGTGGAGTACATGGTCGAGGCGCACTGCGCCGACGCCCTGATCTGCATCTCCAACTGCGACAAGATCACGCCCGGCATGCTGATGGCCGCCCTGCGCCTGAACATCCCGACGGTCTTCGTCTCCGGCGGCCCCATGGAGTCCGGCCGCGCGACCCTCGTCGACGGCACCGTCCGCACCCTCGACCTGGTCGACGCCATTTCCGAGGCCGTCAACGACAAGGTCTCCGACGAGGACATCCTCCGCATCGAGGAGAACGCCTGCCCGACCTGCGGGTCCTGTTCCGGCATGTTCACCGCCAACTCGATGAACTGCCTGACCGAGGCCATCGGCCTCTCCCTCCCCGGCAACGGCTCCGTCCTCGCCACCCACACCGCCCGCCGCGCGCTGTACGAGAACGCCGCCCGCACCGTCGTCGAGCTCACCCACCGCTACTACGACGAGGACGACGCCTCCGTCCTGCCGCGCAACATCGCCACCCGCGCGGCCTTCGAGAACGCCATGGCCCTCGACATCGCCATGGGCGGTTCCACCAACACGATCCTGCACCTGCTCGCCGCCGCGCAGGAGGCCGAGCTGGACTACGGCCTGAGCGACATGGACGCCGTCTCGCGCCGCGTGCCCTGCCTGGCCAAGGTCGCCCCGAACGTCGCCCCGCGCGGCACGTACTACATGGAGGACGTGCACCGGGCCGGCGGCATCCCGGCGATCCTGGGCGAGCTGTACCGCGCCGGTCTCCTCAACGAGGACGTCCACGCCGTGCACTCCCGCTCCATCAAGGAGTGGCTGGACACCTGGGACGTCCGTGGCGGCTCGGCCTCCGAGGAGGCCGTGGAGCTGTTCCACGCCGCCCCCGGCTGCGTGCGCTCCGCCGAGGCCTTCTCCCAGTCCGAGCGCTGGGACAGCCTCGACCTGGACGCGGCCGGCGGCTGCATCCGCGACGCGGCCCACGCGTACTCCAAGGACGGCGGCCTCGCGGTGCTGCGCGGCAACCTCGCCGTCGACGGCTGCGTGGTGAAGACGGCCGGCGTCGACGAGTCGATCTGGACCTTCGAGGGCCCGGCCGTCGTCTGCGAGTCGCAGGAAGAGGCCGTCGAGAAGATCCTCAACAAGCAGATCAAGGACGGCGACGTCGTCGTCATCCGCTACGAGGGCCCCAAGGGCGGCCCCGGCATGCAGGAGATGCTCTACCCGACCTCCTTCCTCAAGGGCCGCGGCCTCGGCAAGACCTGCGCCCTGGTGACGGACGGCCGCTTCTCCGGCGGCACGTCGGGCCTCTCCATCGGCCACGCCTCCCCGGAGGCCGCCTCGGGCGGCACGATCGCCCTCGTCGAGGACGGCGACCGCATCCGCATCGACATCCCCAACCGCTCGATCGACCTCCTCGTCGACGACAGCACCCTCGCCGCCCGCCGCGACGCCCTGAACGGCGTCTACGCCCCGAAGAACCGCGAACGCAAGGTCTCCGCGGCCCTGCGCGCCTACGCGGCGATGGCGACCAGCGCGGACAAGGGCGCGGTCCGCGACGTCTCCAAGCTGGCCTGACCGCCGGGGCGGCGGCAGCCCGGGAATCCCCGGCGCTGCCGCCGCACCGAGCCGGTGCGTTTTTTGTACCGGCGTACGGTACGAGCCGCCCGGCCGACCGGGCTGAACGCCGAGCCGGTGTACGGGCGACGCCCGGCCCTCTCCGGCCGGTCGGCTCTCCGGCCCTCCGGCCGGTCGGTCCTCTGCCTCCGGAAGCTGCGGCCTGTTGACCCTCGGTACTGGCGCCGGCACCGGCCCCGACCGACCGGCCTCCCAGGCTCCCCCCACGCGCGCGTGGCCCGTATGCCGTCCCCCCGGTCGGCGCGCCGACCACCTCGGCTCACCCTCGGCCGCAGTCGCCTTGCGCGCGGGCACACGCCACCAGCCGGGCCCGCAGGCCGGCGTCCCGCCGAGTGCCGACCCGCCCACCCCCGGTCCTCTGCCGGTCAGGCCGCCCGTTGGGCTCTGCGGCTCAGGAGGGGGGTCGGGGCCGGCGGTCGCCTCCCGGCGGGTGCCGGGCGGGCCGCCGCCGACCGCTCGTACGGCCGGGCACCTCGCCCTGCCGCCGCTCGGCCCCGTCACCACCCCGCCGGGTCCCGCCCGTCCACCGCGAAGACGGAGCCGTCCGGGGCCGTGCCGTACACGCGGTGGCCGGTCGTGGCGGGGGCGGGGACGGAGGTCACGTAGCCGAGGCGGCCGTCGTCGAGGCGGGGGCGGGTCTGGCCCGCGAGGGTGCCGTCAGCGGTGTCGACGGCGAGGAGGCGGCCGTCGGAGGCGGAGACGTAGAGCCGGTCGCCGTCGCCGGGAGCGAGGGCGGAGACGTTGCGGCTGCCGGTCTCCAGCTCCCACAGGACCCGCCCGGCCGCCAGGTCGACGGCGGTCAGGGTCCCGAGCCTGCCGAGCAGGTACGCGGTCGAGCCGGCCACGGCGGTCGACGCGCTGTCGATCCGGTACGGGAGCGGGACCCGCCGCGCCTCCCGCCGCTCGGGGTCGTAGCGGACCAGGGCCTCGGTCTGCATGTCGCGGTAGGCGGCGGACAGGACAAGGGTGCCGTCGCGGCCGTGGGCGACCGGGACGAGATTGCCCTTCAGGCGGTGCGACCACACGGCCTTCCCGGTGGCCGGCCGCACCGCGCTCACGAGGGTGTGGGTCGCGTCGGGCGTCGGTTCGAACACGGTGAGCAGGCCGGACGCGGAGTCGTACGGGCCGAGCTGCGGGGCACTGTGACCGGGCAGCCCGTGCCGCCAGACCTGCCGGCCGGTGGTGGCGTCGACGGCGCGCAGTCGGCCGGTGCCGCCGGACAGGACGACGACGGAACCGGCCGGCCGGTTGGTCTCGGCGGTCGCCGGGCGGGTGCGCCACCCCGGTGCGCCGGTTCCGGCCGCGTACGTGTGCAGCTCGCCGGTGTCGGTGGTGACGGCGACGACGCCGCCGGGCAGGAGCGCGGGAGCGGTGCCGCCGGCTCCGGCGGCCGGCCGGGACCAGAGGACCCGCCCCGTCGTGGCGTCGAGCCGGCTGACGAGAGGGCCGGGCCCCGAGCAGTAGAGCGCGCCCTCGGCGAGCGCGCAGGCGGGCGCAGACGCTTCGCCGCCCCCGCCGGCCCCGCCGCTCTTGCCCAGGACGGTCTGCCAGCCGGCGAACGAGGTGGCCGCCTCCGCCGGGTGCCGTGGGGCGGCCGGCCGCTCCTCGCCCCGCGCCGCGAGCACGGCGACGGTGCCGCCCGCCGCGAGGGCGAGCAGGACGCCGAGGGCGACCGGCAGTCGAATTCCCGGCCGCGGCCGAAGCCGAAACGGCGGCCGCGGCCGCAGCCGCGGCCACCGGCGTCGCTTGGAGGGCGGTGCCACCGCCCGTACCGGAGTGTCGGCGTCCCACGCCCCGGCGGGGGAGCCGGCAGCGGCGCCCGCCGCGGCGTCGGCGCCGAAGCCCTGCGGGAGGGGGCCGGGGGACCGCCGCTGGGCCGGTATGAACGCCGTCGCCTCGTACGAGGGCGGCAGCAGCGCCGCCATGATCTCGGCGGGCGTCGGCCGCTCGGCCGGTTCCTTGGCGAGGCAGCGCGCCACCAGGGGCGCCAGCTCGTCCGGTACGCCGGTCAGATCCGGCTCGTCGTGCACCACCTGGTACGCCACGATGTACGGGCTGTCGGAGTCGAAGGGGCCGTGCCCGGTCGCCGCGTGCACGAGGACGGAGCCCAGCGCGAAGACGTCGGCGGCGGGCCCGACCTCCCTCGGCCGCTGGAACTGCTCGGGCGCCATGAACGGCGGCGAGCCGATCAGCTTCCCCGTCTCCGTGCGCAGGTCGCTGTCGACCGGCCGGGAGATCCCGAAGTCGATCACCTTGGGACCGGAATCGGTCAGCAGCACGTTGCTCGGCTTGAGGTCGCGGTGGACCACGCCCGCGCGGTGGATGTCGCGCAGCGCCTCCGCGAGTCCGGCGGTGAGCCGCCGCAGCTCGGCGCGGGACAGCGGACCGCTCCGCCTGACCTGGTCGGCGAGGGTGGGGCCGGGGACGTAGAGGGTCGCCATCCAGGGGCGTACGGCATCGGGGTCGGCGTCCACGACGGGCGCGGTGAACGCGCCGCTGACCCGCCGGGCGGCGGCCACCTCCTGACGGAAGCGGGCCCTGAACTCGGGGTCCTCCGCGTACTGGGCGTGCACCACCTTGACCGCGAGCCGGAGCCCCGAGGCGGAGGTGGCGAGGTGGACGACGCCCATGCCGCCGGCCCCGAGGCAGGCCTGGAGCCGGTACTCGCCCGCGTAGTCGGGCCCTTCCGCGTCCCGGTCCGCGCCGGTACTGCGCAACGGCGGCATCGCCAACCCCCGTGTGGTTCCCCGTCGAGTCCGCGCGCGTGCGCGACGCACGGAGCCTAGTCGATGGTGCGGCCGATGTCGGTGGGGCTTGCTAGCCTGCGCGTCGCGGAGAGTGAATCTCACCGCAGCGCTCCGAGACAGCGCTTTCATGCCAGACGGGGGAGTGGCCATGAGCGTCGAGAACGCCGAGAACACCGGGAACGCCGAGAACACCGGCACCGCTGACGACACCCTGCGGACCATGGCGGCGGACGACGTCACCGCCTACCCGATCGCCCCGGGCTACCGGGTGAACGTCCGCTCCGGTCCGGGTACCAAGTACCCGATCGTCCGGACCCTGACCCTGGGCGCCTGGGTGCAGATCTATTGCCAGACGCCCGGCGAATGGATCTCCGGCCCGTACGGCACCACCAACATCTGGGACAACATCAGCCCCGGCCAGTTCGTCTCCGACGCGTATGTGAAGACCGGCACCGACGGCTACGTGGCCCGCCGCTGCGGCTGACGCCGGTCCCCCCCGCTCCGTCCGGGGATACGGGGATAATCGATTCCGTGAGCGACGACCAGCAGAGCAAGACCGGCACGCCGACCGGGCCGCGGCCCGAGGAGCTCCGCTTCTTCGGTACGACCTGGGTGGACCACGGCGGCCACTACGGTCTGCGCCGGATCGGCGTGGCCGCCGGCTCGCTCGCCGCCGCGGTCGCGGGCTGCTTCGTGCTGCGTTTCGCGTACGAGGGCCTGGAGATCGCCCAGGTCGGCGGCTTCGTCAACACGCTCGTGGTGGTGATGTTCGCCGTCTGCAGCGCGATCGCCTTCCGCAAGACGTGGGAGGGCTTCGGCCGCCGCCCCGACGATCCGGCCCGTGAGGCGTCCCTGCGCAGCCTGAAGGCCATCGGCTTCATCGGCTCGCTCCTCGCCTACTTCCTGCGCTCCTTCACCGAGGCCCCGGGCGAGAAGCTGCTGCGCGCGGAGTACGAAGAGGCCGTGGCCCGCTACGAGAAGCGCCGCTCGACCCGTACGGGCAACCCGGCCGGCCGCAAGAAGCCCAAGCCCAAGCGCTAGCCGCTCCCCAGTCCCCGAGCCCGCCCCGAGGACCCCGGACATCGTCCGGGGTCCTTGACGTCGTGCCACCCCCAGACCCACTATTCATCACATGATGAATAAGAGCTGTGGTGCCGCCGTCGACGCGATCGTCGCGTCCGGCCTCAGCGTCGTCCGCGGCGACCGCCCCGTCCTGCGCGACCTCGACTTCACCGTGCCCCGCGGCCGCGTCACCGGCCTCCTCGGCCCCTCCGGCTGCGGCAAGACCACCCTCATGCGGGCCGTCGTCGGCACCCAGGCCAAGGTCACCGGCACCCTCGACGTCCTCGGCCACCCCGCCGGCCACCCCGCCCTGCGCTCCCGCATCGGCTACGTCAGCCAGGCCCCCTCCGTCTACGACGACCTCACCGTCCGCCAGAACCTCGACTACTTCGCCGCCGTCCTCCTCCCCGGCCGCCCCCACGGCGCCGAACGCCGCACCGCCGTCGACCGGGCCATCGCCGACGTCGACCTCACCTCCCACGCCGACGCCCTCGCCGGGCGGCTCTCCGGAGGCCAGCGCAGCCGCGTCTCGCTCGCCGTCGCCCTCCTCGGCGCCCCCGAGCTCCTCGTCCTCGACGAACCGACCGTCGGCCTCGACCCGGTCCTCCGCCGCGACCTCTGGAGCCTCTTCCACCGCATCGCCGCCGACCGCGGCACCACCCTCCTCGTCTCCTCCCACGTCATGGACGAGGCAGAGCGCTGCCACCGGCTGCTCCTCCTGCGAGAAGGCGAACTCCTCGCCGAGGACACCCCCGAAGCCCTGCGCCACCGCAACGACACCGCCACCGTCGAGGACGCCTTCCTCCACCTCGTGGACGCCGCAGCCGCCCGCGACCGGCACCGCACCGAGGAGCCCCGCCCGTGAACAGCGCCCGCACCCTCGCCACCGCCGCCCGCGTCCTGCGCCAGCTCCGCCACGACCCGCGGTCGATCGCCCTGATGCTCCTCGTGCCCTGCCTGATGCTCCTCCTGCTCCGCTACGTCTTCGACGGAAGCCCGCGGACCTTCGACGGCATCGGCGCCTCCCTCCTCGGCATCTTCCCGCTCATCACCATGTTCCTGGTGACCTCCATCGCCACCCTGCGCGAACGCACCTCCGGCACTCTCGAACGCCTCCTCGCCATGCCCCTCGCCAAGGCCGACCTGATCGCCGGCTACGCCCTCGCCTTCGGCCTGCTCGCCGTCGTCCAGTCCGCCCTCGCCACCGGCCTCGCCCTGTGGCTCCTCGGTCTCGACGTCACCGGCTCCCCCTGGCTGCTGCTCCTCGTCGCCCTGCTCGACGCGCTGCTCGGCACCGCCCTCGGCCTCTTCGTCTCGGCCTTCGCCGCCTCCGAGTTCCAGGCCGTCCAGTTCATGCCGGCCGTGATCTTCCCCCAGCTGCTGCTCTGCGGCCTGTTCACCCCGCGCGACCGCATGGCCCCCGCCCTCGAAGCGATCTCCGACGTCCTGCCCATGTCGTACGCCGTCGACGGCATGAACCAGGTCCTGCGCCACACCGACATCACCGCCGACTTCGTCCGCGACGCCCTCGTCGTCGCCGGCTGCGCCGTCCTCGTCCTCGCCCTCGGCGCCGCCACCCTCCGCCGCCGCACCGCGTGACCGCCCCCCGGCGTGCCCGCCCCTCGGACACCCACCACACCGGAGCGCCCCCGGTGCGAGGATGTCCCTGCACGTGGAGCCCCTTCCGGCGAGGTGAACAGACCCATGACCCAGACCGTCGCAGTCCTCGGCACCGGCAAGATCGGTGAAGCGCTCCTCAGCGGCATGATCCGCGCCGGCTGGCGCCCGGCCAGCCTCCTGGTCACCGCCCGCCGCACCGAACGCGCCGAAGAACTCCACGCCCGCTACGGAGTCGAGGCCGTCAGCAACGCCGACGCCGCCAAGCGCGCCGACACCCTCATCCTCGCCGTGAAGCCCCAGGACATGGGCCGCCTCCTCGACGAACTCGCCCCGCACGTCGCCTCCGACCGCCTGGTCATCAGCGCCGCCGCCGGCATCCCCACCGCCTTCATCGAGGAACGCCTGACCACGGGCACCCCCGTCGTCAGGGTCATGCCCAACACCCCCGTCCTCGTCGACGAGGGCATGTCCGTGATCTCCGCCGGCAGCCACGCCACCCACGAACACCTCGTCCACACCGAGGAGATCTTCGGCGGCGTCGGCAAGACCCTGCGCGTCCCCGAGTCCCAGCAGGACGCCGCCACCGCCCTGTCCGGCTCCGGCCCGGCCTACTTCTACTACCTCGTCGAGGCCATGACCGACGCCGGCATCCTCCTCGGCCTGCCCCGCGCCCAGGCCCACGACCTGATCGTCCAGGCCGCCATCGGCGCCGCCGTCATGCTCCGCGACAGCGGCGAACACCCCGTCAAGCTGCGCGAGGCCGTCACCAGCCCCGCCGGCACCACCATCTCCGCCATCCGCGAGCTGGAGAACCACGGCGTACGAGCCGCCCTCATCGCCGCCCTGGAAGCCGCCCGCGACCGCAGCCGCGAGCTCGCCTCCGGCCAGGGCTGACCACCACGGCCCGCCTAACGCGCGGCCGCACCCCTCAGCACCTCCTCGGTGGTCACGACCCGGGCGAAACCCCCGCCGTGCAGCGACACCGCCGTCGCCCGGGTCAGCTCCTCCGCCGTCCGCGTCCACCCGAACGGCCCGGCCAGGTCGAAGGTGTGCATCGCGTCGATCGGGAACACCACGTCGTACCCGAGATTGCCGCCCATCCGCGCGGTCGTCTCGTTGCACATGTTCGTCTGGATCCCGACGATCACGATCTGCTCCACCCCGGCCCCCTTCAGCCAGGCGTCCAGATCCGGCTCACCGTAGAACGCCGAGTTCACGCTCTTCGTGACCAGCAGCTCCGGACCCGCCCCCTTCCCCCGCCGCTCCGCGACGAAGTCCTTGAACTCGTTGCCCACATGCCCCCTCCGCAGCGGCGACCGCGACCCCTCCGGCGAGTCGTGCCGCACGAACACCACCGGCCGCCCCGACTCCTGCCACCGATCGATCAGAGCCGCGATGTTCCCCTCGGCGTCCGGATTGTCCCGACGCCCCCAGAACTCCTCCTCGAAGCCCTTCTGCACATCGACGACCACCAAGGCCGCGTTCTCATTGATCTCCGTGATCTCCATACCCACGATGCTGCCGCCACCCGGCCGACCCTCCCAGAGGGAGAAAAGTCACCGATCGATGGTTTACTGCCGAGTGTGGCGACAGACCGACAGAACCACCCCCAGCGCATCGCCCTCCTCTCCTTCCCGGGCATCCGCGCCTTCGACGTCTCCGTCGTCACCGAGGTCTGGGGCAGCGACCGCCGCACCCGAGGCGTCCCTCCCTTCGAACTCCGCCGCGTCGCCACCGACCCGGCCACCCCCATCCCCCTCCGCGGCGGCCTGAGCCTCACCCCCGACCGCCCACTCGACTGGCTCGACCTCCTCACCCCCACCGACCTCGTCCTCGTCCCCGGCATCGAGGACCCCGACGCCGACGTCCCCGAACCCCTCCTCGACGCCCTGCGCCGCGCCCACACCGCCGGCATCCCCGTCGCCTCCCTCTGCGCGGGCGCCTTCGTCCTCGCCCGCGCCGGCCTCCTCGACGGCCGCCGCGCCGTCACCCACTGGCACCTGGCCCGCGACCTCGCCGACCGCTACCCCCACGTGAGCGTCGAACCCGAAGCCCTCTTCGTCGAGGACACCGGTATCTGGACCTCCGCCGGCACCGCCGCCGGTATCGACCTGTGCCTCCACCTCGTCCGCACCGCCCACGGCGCCGAGGCCGCCGCCACCATCGCCCGCTCCATGGTCACCGCCCCCTTCCGCACCGGCACCCAGGCCCAGTTCATCGAGCACCCCACCCCCCGCGCCGACCGCGACGCCGACGCCCTCGCCGACGTCCGCGCCCACGCGCTCGCCCACATCGACCAGCCCCACACCGTCGCCAGCCTCGCCGCCCACGCCGGCATGTCCCCGCGCACCTTCGCCCGCCACTTCCAGGCCACCACCGGAACCACCCCCCTCCACTGGCTCATCACCCAGCGCGTGGCCGCCGCGCAGAAACTCCTCGAACTCACCGATCACCCCCTCCCCGAAGTGGCCCGCCGCGCGGGCTTCGGCAGCGAGGTCACCATGCGCCAGCACTTCGCCTCGCACCTCGCCACCAGCCCGCGCGACTACCGCAACGCCTTCCGTCACACGGCCGGCAACAGCCCGATCGCCCGGTAGGCCCGGTCGACCAGCGGCCGCGCCATCCCGCGCGCCCGCTCAGCCCCCTCCCGCAGCACCTTGTCCACCTGCCCCGGGTCCGCCGCGAGCTCGGCATGCCGCTCCCGCACCGGCCGCAGCAGCTCGACCACCGCCTCCGCCGTGTCCTTCTTCAACGATCCGTACGACTCGTATACACCGGCAAGGCCGATCGGGTTCCCACCCGTCGCGGCCGCCAGCACATCCAGCAGGTTCGCCACCCCCGGAGCGGCCTCCCGGTCGTAGACGACCTCACGCCCGCTGTCCGTCACGGCCCGCATGATCTTCCGCCGCACGGTGTCCGCGTCGTCGAGCAGATAGACGATCCCGGCCCCGTTCTCGTGCGACTTCCCCATCTTCGACACGGGGTCCTGCAGATCCATGACGCGCGCCGCCACCACCGGATTCGTCGCCTTCGGCACCGTGAACACATGCCCGTACCGATGGTTGAACCGCACCGCCAGATCCCGCGCCAGCTCCACGTGCTGCGTCTGGTCCTCACCCACCGGCACCTCGTCGGTCCCGTACGCGAGGATGTCCGCCGCCATCAGCGCCGGATACGTCAGCAGCGACAGCCGCACGCCCTGCCCGGACTCGCGCGCCCGGACGCTCTTCTCCTTGTACTGGATCATCCGGCGCATCTCGCCGTCCGTGGCCACGCACTCCATCAGATACGAGAGCCGCGCGTGCTCGTCCACATGGCTCTGCACGAACACCGTGCACCGCTCCGGATCGAGCCCCGCCGCCAGCAGCAGCGTCGCCGCCTGCCGGCTGAGCCGCCGCACCCGCGCCGGATCGTGCTCCACGGTCAGCGCGTGCAGGTCCACCACGCTGAACAGCGCGTCCGCCTGGTGCTGGTCCACCTCGACCCACCGCCGCACGGCCCCGAGGTAGTTGCCCAGCGTCAGGTGCCCGGTCGGCTTGACCCCGCTGAAGATCCGCTTCATCGCGTTCGTTCTCCCTCTCTCCTGGCTGTCTCTGTACGAGCGCCGCCGGCCCGTCGGCCGGGCTCCCGGGGGGGATACGCGAACGGCCGCCGAGGCGGCGGCCGTGTCTGCATGCGTCAGGTACGGGCCGCCGTCAGGCGGCCCACCACTGGGTGGTGTGCGCATGCGTAGTCATGCCCACAGAGTACGCCTCAGGGCCGGGGTTGACACGGGATTACGAGGTACGTAGTGTTCTCCGGGTTGTCCGACGTGAGCACCGACTCCGGTCGGCCCCGGACAGCCATTCCGCAAGAACCACAACGCCTGACGGCGTCGATTCGTCGTGCCGTCTTGTCTTTCCGTGCGTTTTTGCGAAATGAGGAATCCGCGTTCGAAGGTTTGGGCGCGAGTCCCCGATTAGCGTCGGGGGCAGGGAATCCGCTAAAGTCTCACTCGTCGGAACGGCCCAACAGCCGCGAAGACAACTCCCGCTGACCGGGAATCAGGCCCGAAAGGATCTGATAGAGTCGGAACCGCCGGAAGGGCCCGGAGCGAAAGCAAAAGGGACCGGAAAGCACCGAGGAAATCGGATCGGAAAGATCTGATAGAGTCGGAAACGAAGGAAGCGCCTGGAGGAAAGCCCGCGAGGGTGAGTACGAAGGAAGCGTCCGCACCTTGAGAACTCAACAGCGTGCCAAAAATCAACGCCAGATTAGTTGATACCCCGTCCATCTTCGGA